>CADBLU010000117.1 GCA_902795605.1 uncultured Prevotellaceae bacterium
ACAAGGACCTCAACGCCCACATGCGCCTAACCTCGGCCAACAGCATCAACGTGGCGCGCTTCCTCCCGCAGGCCTTCTACTACTTCTGGGCCTACGCCCAGCTCCGCAAAAGCAGTGTGGTCAGCGGTTTCCCCGCTGACAGCAACCTTGTCGTTTGCGTCCCCTCCGGCAACTTCGGCAACATCTGCTCGGCCCTCTTTGGCCATGCCATGGGGCTGCCTTTCAAGCGCTTCATCGCCGCCAACAATGCCAACGACATCTTCTACCAATATCTGCTCACCGCCCGCTATGAGCCTAAGCCCAGCAAGCAGACACTTGCCAATGCCATGGACGTGGGCGACCCCAGCAACTTCGCACGTGTCTACGACCTCTACGGGGGTGACCATGAGCGCGTGAAGGCATACATCGGCGGTGCCACCTACACCGACGAGCAGATACGGCAGACTATGCGCCAGTGCTACGCCGACACCCGGTACATCCTCGACCCGCACGGCGCTTGCGGCTACCAGGCCCTCAAAGACCTCCTCAAAGAGGGCGAGACAGGCGTCTTCTGCGAGACAGCCCACCCCGCCAAGTTCAAAGAGAAAGTAGACGAAATCCTCGGTATCGGTATCGACATCGACATCCCACAGCGCCTCGCCGAGTTTATGAAAGGTGAGAAAAAGAGCGTGGAGATGACCCGCCAATTCGATGATTTCAAAGCCTACCTGCTCAAGCAATAAGGCTGACACTCGGATTTAATATTCATAGCTTTTCATATTCAATGGTCATTGGCAAATGGGATATTGCAAGTCCTATGCCGATGACCATCTTTTTTTTGCCACAGACACAAAAAAGGGAAAACCCGAAAAAAACCTTCCCAAAGCGATGGCGGTTAAATAAATATTTGCTATTTTTGCAAAAACATTGCAGTCTGACTATGACAAACATCACACTGCCCGAGCAGAGAGTGCGCCGCCTCACGTTCTATCTGGCCATGGAGGAATACCTGGCCCGAGAGACCACACTCGACGATTGCTTCTTTGTCTGGCAGGTTCCACCCACCGTCATTTTCGGGCGCAACCAACTCATCGACAGCGAAGTGGACATAGACTACTGCCGCACCCACGGCATACAGACCTACCGCAGGAAGAGCGGCGGGGGATGTGTCTATGCCGACATGGGCAACATCATGTCCTCCTTCGTCTGCCGCGACGAGAACGTAGGCCGCACCTACAACCGCTATATCAACATGATGCTGTGGGCACTCCACCATATGGGCATTGAAGCCAAGGCCACCGGCCGCAACGACATTCTCATCGACGGGCGCAAGGTGTCGGGCACAGCGTTCTATCATCTGCCTGGCGCCAGCATCGTCCATGGCACCCTGCTCTACGACACACAGATGGAGCACATGACCGCAAGCATCACCCCGAGCGACGCCAAACTGACCAGCAAGGGGGTGAGCAGCGTGAGGCAGCACATCACGCTCCTCAAAGACCACACCACGCTGTCAATCAGCGAGGTGATGCACGTCCTCACCGACCGGCTCTGCCACGGCAGTCTCTGCCTTGACGCGGCAGCCGTGGAGCGGATAGGGCAGATAGAGCAGGGGTATCTGACAGACACTTTCATCCGCGGGCACAACCCACGGCACACCGTCGTCAGAAAAGCGCACATAGAAGGCGTAGGCGACCTCGAGGTGAACATGGAGGTGAGAAACGACACCATCAGAGACATCCGCCTCATAGGCGACTTTCTCACACCAGGTCAGCCGGAGGAGATAGAGACACGGCTCCGCGGCACTCATCTCGACCCGGAGAGCCTCGACAAAGCCCTGCCCCACCCTCTCGGCGACATCATCCTCCACCTGCGGGAAGAAGACCTCATACGACTTATCCTCAACACTTAAATAACTATGGACAACAAAAGAACCTGTCTTTATGACAAGCATGTGGCTCTTGGAGCGCTTATCTCGCCTTTCGGCGGTTTCGACATGCCCATCCACTACACATCCATCATCGACGAGCACAATGCCGTCAGACAACACTGCGGCGTCTTCGACGTCTCACACATGGGCGAAGTACGCATACAGGGCCCCGATGCCGGAAGATACGTCAACCACCTCTTCACCAACGACATCGAAGGCATGGCCGACGGAGGCATCCTCTACGGCATGATGTGCTACGACGACGGCGGCACCGTCGACGACCTGCTCGTCTACCGCATGGGCGAGAACGACTTCTTCCTCGTCATCAACGCCGCCAATATCGACAAAGACGTGGCATGGATGCAGCAGCACGCCGAGGGCTACGATATCATTTTCGACCACTGCTCCGACCGCTACGCGCAGATTGCCGTACAGGGGCCTGAGTCGGAAAACGTGATGGAGCAAATCCTCGACATCAGATGCAGCGAACTGCTCTTCTATACCTCTAAGACCATCGACACTGGCAGCGAGACCATCATCGTTAGCCGCACAGGCTACACCGGCGAGGACGGCTTCGAGATCTATGCCTCAGCCGACTGCATCCGCCACATGTGGGACCTGCTCATGGAGAGCGGCAAGTGCAAACCCTGCGGACTGGGATGCAGAGACACCCTGCGCTTCGAGGTAGGACTGCCTCTTTATGGCGACGAGCTGTCGGCAGACATCTCACCCATCATGGCCGGACTTGGCATGTTCGTGAAGACAGACAAGGCCGAGTTTATCGGACGCGACGCCCTCCTCAGGCAGAAGACCGAAGGTGTGAGCAGGCGCATCGTGGGCATCCTGCTCGACGACAAGGCCATCCCGCGCCACGGATATGCCGTGCTCCACGACGGACAGCTGGTGGGCGAAGTGACCACCGGCTACAGGTCTATCTCCACCGGGCAGAGTGTGTGCATGGCCCTCGTCGACACCTCCGTTGCCGCCTTGGGCACCCCCCTCGCCATTCAGATCAGAAAGAAGACGTTCGCCGGGCATGTGGTGAAGAAACGTTTCTACGACAAGCACTACAAGAAGGCGTAGCCGCTGTCATGCCCGTCAGGCACATCCAAGAAGTAATCAATTATCGTCAAATATAAAAACAAGGAAAAACTATGGCAAAAGTGATTGAAGGGCTCTATTACGCAGAGACCCATGAATATGTGAGAGTGGAAGGCGACTTCGGATACATCGGCATCACCGACTATGCACAGGAGGCCCTCGGCAATGTGGTGTTCGTCGACATGCCCGAGGTGGACGATGAAGTCACCGCCGGAGAAGAGTTCGGTGCCGTGGAGAGCGTCAAGGCCGCCAGCGACCTCATCGCCCCCGTCAGCGGCACGGTGGTGGAGGTGAACGACCAGCTCGCCGACAGTCCCGAACTTCTCAACGCCGACGCCTTCGGCCATTGGATTATCAAAGTGGAGATGAGCGACCCCGACGAACTGGCAGAGCTTCTCAACGCCGACGACTACGCCACATTCTGCGCGAAACAATAAAACGCTGCACACCATGTTCAAATATTTCCCCCACACTCAGCAGGACATCGACACCATGCTGCGGAAAGTGGGCGCCAAGACCCTCGACGACCTCTACGACGAGGTGCCCGAGAGTGTCAGGTTCCGCGGCGACTACGACCTGCCACACGCGCAGAGTGAGCAGGAGATCAGGCAGACCTTCGAACGGCTCAGCGCAAGCGACACGCCGCTCACCGTCTTTGCCGGCGCAGGCGTCTACGACCACTACACCCCCGCCGTGGTGCCCGCCATCGTGCAGCGCTCTGAGTTCCTCACCAGCTATACCCCCTACCAGGCGGAGATCTCACAGGGCACGCTCCACTACATCTTCGAGTTTCAGAGCATGATGGCAGAGCTCACCGGTCTGGACGTCGCCAATGCCTCGATGTACGACGGCACCACCGCCACCGCCGAGGCTGTGCTCATGGCAAAGGCATGCGCCAAGAAAGCCGACAAGGTGCTCGTGGCCGCCACCCTCGACCCCAAGGTGCGCGCTGTCGTCGACACCTACGCACGGTTCCACGGTGTGCGCATAGAGACCATCGCCGCCACCGGCGGCACCACCGACAAGAACCACCTGCGGCAGTTGCTCGACGAGGGCGGCGTGGCAGGAGTGGTGATGCAGCAGCCCAACTACTACGGACAGATAGAAGACCTCGACGGCGTGGCCGAGGCCGCCCACCAGAAGAAGGCACTGTTCATCATGCATTGCCATGCCCTCGACCTGGCACTGCTGCGCACACCCGCCGAATGGGGGGCCGACATTGCCGTCGGCGACGCCCAGTCGCTCGGCATCCCCATGTCCTACGGCGGACCTTACGTGGGCTATATGTGCTGCACAGAGAAACTCATGCGCAAGATGCCGGGACGCATCGTGGGCATGACACGCGACAACCGCGGCCAGCGGGTCTTCGCACTTACCCTCCAGGCTCGCGAGCAGCATATCAGGCGGCAGAAAGCCACCTCCAACATCTGCTCCAACCAGAGTCTCATGGCTCTCTGGGCCACTGTCTACTGTGCCGTCATGGGCAAGGAAGGCGTCAAGGAAGTGGCACAGCGCTCCTGCGACGGCGCCCACTATCTGGCCGACGCCCTCGTGCGCACCGGCCGTTTCAAGATGACGTATGAGGGTGAGTTCCTCCATGAGTTCTGTGTCGACTACGACGACGATGCCCGACAGTTGCTGCGCCACCTCGCCGCCAACGGCATCCTCGGAGGCGTATGCACAGGTCCCCACACCCTTATGATGGCTGTCACCGAGAAACGCACTAAGGCAGAGATTGACCGGCTCGTCGCTTTGGCGGGCGATTTCGCTTCACACACCAACACCCAAGAACCATGAACAACCGACTTTACGGAAAACTCATTTTCGAGTGCTCACGCCAAGGGCGCAAAGCCTACTCACTCCCGCCAAGCGAGATAGCCACCCACACGCTGCCCGGACAGATGAGGCGCCAAACCGACGCCCAGTTGCCCGAGTGCGACGAGACCACCGTGGTGAGACACTACACCAACCACTCGGCCAACAACTTCGGGGTGAACAACGGATTCTATCCCCTGGGCAGCTGCACGATGAAATACAACCCCGCCATCGACGAGGAGACCGCTGCCATGAAAGGATTCGCCGACCTGCACCCCATGCAGCCCGACGACACCTGCCAGGGTGCCCTCGAGGCATACTACCGGTTGCAGAAAGCGCTCGCCGCCATCGCAGGCCTCAGCGAGTTCACCCTCAACCCCTTCGCCGGCGCTCACGGCGAGCTCACCGGACTCATGATCATCAGAGCCTATCATGAGGAGCGGGGCGACACGAAACGTACCAAGGTCATCGTGCCCGACTCCGCCCACGGCACCAACCCCGCCTCTGCCGCCGTCTGCGGACTTGAGGTGGTGGAGGTGAAGAGCCGTGAGGACGGATGTGTCGACGTCGACGACCTGCGGCGGTTGCTCGACGACAGCGTGGCCGCCATGATGATGACCAACCCCAACACCCTCGGACTCTTCGAGCGCGACATTCCAGAGATAGCGCGACTCGTGCACCAGTGCGGCGCGCTCATGTACTACGACGGTGCCAATCTCAATCCCCTGCTCGGCGCATGCCGCCCCGGAGACATGGGGTTCGACGTGATGCACATCAATCTGCACAAGACCTTCGCCACGCCTCACGGCGGAGGAGGCCCCGGCAGCGGACCCGTGGGCGTGAGAGCAGGACTCGAGCACCTGCTGCCCACGCCGAGAGTCGTCTTCGACGGCACGGCCTACCACATGGAGCGCACCGGCGAGGGCATCCACGTGGGCGCCTTCCTCGGCAATTTCGCCGTCATCCTGCGCGCGCTCACCTACATCCTCTCACTCGGCAGAGAGCACATCCGCATGGTGGGACCGCTGGCCACCCTTAATGCCAACTACATCAAAGAGTCGCTCAAAGACGTCTATCGCCTGCCCATCGACCGGCTCTGCAAGCACGAGTTCGTCTTCGACGGACTGGCAGACAAGTCGACGGGAGTGACCACCATGGACGTGGCCAAACGGCTGCTCGACTACGGCTACCACGCTCCCACCATCTACTTCCCGCTGCTCTTCCATGAATCGCTCATGATAGAGCCCACCGAGACGGAGAGCATCGACACCCTCGACGACTTCATCAGTGTCATGCGGCACATCGCTGAGGAGGCCAAAACCGACCCCGAGACGGTGAAGAGCGCGCCGCACACCACACCCATCGGACGCGTCGACGACGTGCTCGCGGCACGGCAGCCCGTGCTCACCTACCGCCAACTGAAAAACGCCGAAGGACTATGACCTCAGACCTTATCATCATCGGCAGCGGACCTGGAGGTTACAGGGCCGCTGCCTACGCCGCCGCCCAGGGTCTGACAGTGACCATCATCGAGCGCGGGGAAGTGGGAGGCACCTGCCTCAACCGCGGATGCATCCCCACCAAGACACTGTGCCATCATGCCGAACTCGTGGACATGCTGCGAAAAGCCGGCACTTTCGGCATCAGCGACCTCTCCTTCGCACTCGACTTCCCCGCGATGATGGAGCGCAAAAGACAGGTGGTGCAGACGCTGCGCCAAGGTGTGGAGACACTGATGAAGGCCCCGGGCATCACACTTCTCAAAGGCACCGCCGCTTTCACCGACGCACACACCGTGACCGTCGACGGACAGACACTCACCGCACCGCACATCATCATTGCCACAGGCTCAAAGGCAAAGATGCTGCCCATCCCCGGAGCCGACAGCAGTATCGTGGTCTCTTCCGATCAACTCCTCGACACCGATGCCATCCCGCCAAGGATGTGCATCATAGGCGCAGGAGTCATAGGCATGGAGTTCGCCTCCATCTTCAGCAGTCTGGGCACCAAGGTCACCGTGGTGGAATATCTCAAGGAATGCCTGCCCATGCTCGACAGCGACATCGCCAAGCGCCTCCGCCAGACCATCGCCCGACGGGGTGTCGACTTCATCATGCAGGCGGCGGTGAAGGAAATCGCCCCCGACGGAGTGGTGTATGAGCGCAAGGGAAAGACGGCGAAGGTGGAGACCGACAAGGTGCTCATGGCCACCGGACGGACACCCTGCACCGACGGACTCTGTCTCGAAAAGGCGGGCATCGAAACAGCCAAAGGCGCCATCGTCACCGACGAGCACCTCGAGACCAACGTCAAGGGCGTATATGCCATCGGCGACGTCAACGGCCGGCAAATGCTCGCACACGCCGCCACCGCTCAGGGACTGCATGTGGTGGACCACATCATGCAACAGCAGTGCCCCACCCCCTACAGTCTCGTGCCGGCAGCCATCTTCACCTCTCCGCAGGCGGCCTGCGTGGGCATGAGCGAGGACGACTGCAAGGCGCAGGGCACCGACTATGTGTGCCGTAAAGGCTATTACCGCGCCAACGGCAAAGCCGTGGCCACGGGAGAGACCGACGGCCTCGTCAAACTCCTTGAGGGTGCCGACGGACGCATCCTCGGATGCCATATCTATGGCGACCATGCCGCCGACATGGTGCAGGAGGTCACCGCCCTGATGGCCTGCGGGGCCACCGTCGGCCAGTTGCGGCACATCATCCACATCCACCCCACTTTAGGCGAGATCTTGCAGGAGGTAAGATAGCCGACACGAGGGGACGTTGACATTCACAAAAACACCCGACATCAAAAAAAACAGAGAAACAGTCCGTTTTTTTTGGATGTTTAAGGGGAATGTCGTATTTTTGCAGACAGAAACAAAAGACATGGTCGTATCGGGTTAGATCGGGATACTCATCAAATTATTTCGAATACCGAGAATACTTATCTTGCCAATGGCGGGCCACATCCGTGAGGACAGCATCCGTGCCGGTGGATTACAAAGGCGGAAAGTTCTCAAATCATATGAAAACGGAGTTTTCATCACATCACCGATACGACCTTTTTCTTTTTTTTCAAGGCTACGGGCGGCACATGCCCGACTGCCCATATTTAGGAACAGACCCCGAAACCCTCAAAAACCGAAAGCATGTTTTCTGGAATCATAGAAGAAATGGCCACCGTGAAAAGCATCACGCGCGACGGAGGCAACATCGACATCACCCTTTCATGCTCTTTCACCCAACAGTTGAAAATCGACCAGAGCGTCAGCCACAACGGCGTGTGCCTCACTGTGGTGCGCATCGAAGGGGAAGAATATACCGTCACCGCCATGAGAGAGACGCTCGAGCGCTCCAACCTCGGACTCCTCCGTGTGGGCGACCACGTCAACGTGGAGCGCTCCATGCTCATGAACGGAAGGCTCGACGGGCATATCGTGCAGGGGCACGTTGACTGCACCGCACGCTGCACCGCCAAGGACGATGCCGACGGCAGCGCCTATTTCACCTTCGAATACGACTACGACCCTGCCATGGCACGCCGGGGCTACTTCACCGTCGACAAGGGCAGCGTCACCGTCAACGGAGTCTCGCTCACCGTATGCAATCCCACTGAGTGCTCCTTCCAAGTGGCCATCATCCCCTATACGATGGAGCACACCAACTTCTGCCACATCACTCCCGGCAGCACCGTCAACCTGGAGTTCGACATCCTGGGCAAGTATATCGCACGGCTTCAGCAACTCACCAGCGAAGAATAACAGTGCCGGCACGAAGGTGTTCGTGACAGCGACAGCACCACCTCATCCGCCGACTTTGTGACAGACAGTTGATCTCAGCACTAAATGTCGGCGGATGAAGCCATTTTTTCCACGGAAAAGTACAAACCCTCTATTTGTTTTTGACTTTCAAAACTAATGAAGTATCTTTGCAAAGATGAAGACTTTGACACTTATGAGAAAAATGATTACTCTCATGTGCATCGCACTGATGGCAATACCATTCCACGTTTCCGCACAGGGAACCGCGAAAAAATGGACGCTGCAAGAGTGTATTGACTATGCCGCACAAAACAATATCACGCTCAAGAAAAGCCAGATACAAAAACTCTCCGCTCTCGAAGACGTGGAAAACGCCAAGGCAGACCTGCTGCCCTCGCTCAACGCGTCGACAAGCCAGAACATCGTCTACAGACCGTTCATCGCCTCGGGACAAAGCACTGTGGCCAACGGATATGTGCAGTCGAGCATCGACAAAGTCTACTACAGCGGAAGCTATGGCATCAACGCCAACTGGACCGTGTGGAACGGACACCGCACCCACAACACCATTAAACTCAACGAGCTCACCGCACAGCAGGCCGAACTCGACTCGGCCGTCAGCGCACGCTCCATCGAAGAGCGCATCGTGCAACTCTATGTGCAAATCCTCTACAGCAATGAGGCCATCGCCGTGAGCAAGCAGAGCCTCGAGGCCAGCAAGGTGAATGAGCAAAGGGGAAAGACCATGGTGGAGGTAGGCAAGATGAGCAAGGCCGACCTGGCACAACTCACCGCCCAACGCGCGCAGGACGAGTACAACCTCGTGGCGGCCGAGAGCAACGTGAGAAACTACATCTTCCAACTCAAGCAACAACTCGAGCTCACCGAGGCAGCCGACTTCGACGTCGCCATACCGCAGTTCACCGACGCACAGGCCATGGAGCAGATACCCGCACTTACCACCGTCTACGCACAGGCACTCGAGCACCGCCCTGAAATCAAAAACGCTCTCCTCGCCATCGAGAGCAGCGACGTGAGCATCGATATCGCAAGGGCAGGCAAGAGTCCTACTGTAGGCATCAGCGGAGGGGTCAGCACCAACACCACCTCCATGAGCGACAAGGGATGGGGCAGGGAACTCAAGACCAACCTCGACTTCGCCGTCGGTGCCACGCTCAGCATCCCCATCCTCGACAACAGGCAGACCAAGACAGCCGTCAACAAGGCCAAACTGCAGAGGGAGAACAGCCTCCTCGACCTGAAGGACAAGCAGAAAAACCTCTACAACACCGTGGAGACCTTTTGGATTGACGCCACCACCAACCAAAGCAAATACAAAGCTGCCAAACTGGCCACACAAAGCCAGGAAGCCAGCTACGAGCTCCTCAGCGAGCAGTTCAGGCTCGGACTGAAAAACATCGTGGAACTGATGACGGGGAAGACCAATCTCGTGCAGGCGCAGCAAAACGAGCTGGAAAGCAAATATATGACCATCTACAACATCTATATGCTCAAGTTTTATCAGAGATAAGTGTCCGTCAATGACGTGCGAAGGGCGTCAGACAGGCTTGAGCAACTTTTTTTTCAAAAAATAGAGATAAAAAGCAAGATTTCACCTCTTTTCTCGCTCTTGTTTTTATGTGGGGGTATCGCCAGCCCACCCGCTGACGGCTGCTCCTGTTTTAGCGAGTGTTATTAGTATGTCTTACTTTTTATTTCTTTTTTGCAATCATGAAAGAGCATTCATTTAGCATCTTCAGCTTTCTGATCAAACTCTCGACTGCCGTGGTTCTTATTGCTGCTGTCTACTGTATAGGTAGAGCGGTGTATCGCTATTGTCATCATACGGAGGACACTACATGGTGCTATGAGAAGAAACTCAGCGATGAGATAGGCTATTGCTGGTCGACCAAACACAAGCAAGTCTACCGTTTGACGGATAACCTCATCTTGCTCCGCGACCTCGACTGGCTCATTGTGCCCGACGATCCCAACCAACCTCTGGCCTGCTATTCCAAAAAGGGCAAAAGGGGATTCATCGACCGCAAGACAGGACAGGTGGTCGTCAGTCACAAATACCGCCACGCTTGGCTGCAGAGCGACAGTCTGGCGGCTGTCGTGGGCTACGACGGACTGGTGAAGTTCATCGACAGTCAAGGCAACATCGTCATTGCCGACTCTTCTTTCGTCTATGAGGCAGAAGCTGATTATCAGTTTGAGAACGGACTGTGTGTGATGACCGACGGGAAAGGATGCCGCGGTATGATCGACAAGCAGGGAAACTGGAGACTCCTCCCCCGTTACACCAACATATATGCCTCGGACAAGGACGGCTATTGGAAACTGATAGAGGCCGACGGCTATATATCGGTGGCCGACAGTGAGGGAAAGTTCGTGGTAGAAAGGCCGAGTAAGGATGTGGAAGTGAACGAAGATGTCATTTCTGTGACCTATGACGACCACACCATCAAACTCTTCCAGTTCGACGGCCAACTGATGTCCGATTTCGCCTATAACGACATCAGCCACATCAAGTATGGCGACGACGAATACGACGACGATGCCATAGGGGTATGCAAGTGCCTGAAATATGAGGCTGGCGACAGTTATGTGGGACTGATGTCGCCGGAGGGGCATCGCATCACAGGCCCTGTTTTCACCAACATCAAAGGGGTTGCCCCCGACCTCTATCTCTGTAGTTTCGGCTATGAGACCGCCATCCTGCTCAACGGCAAAGGCGAAGAGGTGAAATAATGACCTGACGGGGGCGGAGTCAGAAAATCTCCTCCGGACGGTCCACCATCGTGGTGGCTCCGTGTGCGATGAGAAAGTCGCGGTCGCGGAACCCCCACAGCACGGTGATGCAGGGCAGTCCGCTGTTGGCGGCAGTGGCGATATCCACCTCGCTGTCGCCCACATACACACAGCGGCCGTGAGCCACGCCGAGTTGGCGGATGGCCTCTTCCACCGTGTCGGGCGCCGGCTTCTTGCGCACCCGCTCACTCTCGCCGATGGCCGTATCCACCAACGTGCCGAAATAGTGGGTGCACAGCGACTTGGTGGCTGCATCAAACTTATTGCTCACCACGGCCACCGACTTGCCGGCGGCACGCAGACGGTGCAGCAGCGGCACGATGCCGGGATAGGGCTGGGTGGTGTCGCAGCCATGGTGCAGATAATGGTCGCGGAAAGTGGCAAGGGCAGGCATGAAGAGCGGGTTGTGCTCACCATCGGGCACGGCCCGCTCCATCAGTTTTCTCACGCCATTGCCCACGAAGCGCCTCACGTCGGCGATGGTGTGCTCCGGCATGCCGTGGGTGCGCAGCGCATAGTTGGTGCTGGCCCACAGGTCGCGGAGCGTGTCGAGCAACGTACCGTCGAGGTCGAAGATATAGGCGTCGTAGTCGGTGTGTGTCATCATCGCTTACTGTGCTTGACCATTGTTCTGAGTTTCGTGTTATACTTGCCCGCCTCCATCAGTGCCTCCACAGTGGGGCGCATGCGGTATTTCCACTGGTTGTAGTCATCGTAGGGAGAGTTGATGCGCTCGTCGGCGGCACGGCGGCTGCGCAGTTCCACGTCGAGGGCCAGCCAGTCTTGCAAGGCGAGGATACATAGCATGGACGGACTATAGAGCTGGCGTGCCACAATCTGCTCGGCCAGAAGGGGCGACAACTGCAGCGGCGCGCGCCCCTGACGCTGCATCACGGTGGCATAGTAGCGCTGGGCGCGCCCGATGTTCTCTTCCCACCACAGGCGCAGAGGGGGCATGTCGTGGGTGGTGAGGGTGCACACGCTGCGATAGGGATACATCTCAAGGTGGGCAAACTCATAGCCCGGCTGTTTGGGCATACTCTGGATCTCGAGGGTGAGGATGCGATGGCTGTCGAGCACCTGCGAGACGCACGAGGGCAAAAGGCCCAGGTCTTCGGCGCAGACGAGCATCCTCGTCTCCGCCAGCATCCTGCCGAGGCGACGGTCGGCTTCCACCGCCCAGAAAGCATTGTGCCGCTCATAGTAGTAGTTGTTGTAGAGCCGCATATAGGCCTCTTTCTCCTCTACGCTGAGGATGTCGTAGACGGGTTCGTTGTAGACCATGAAGCGGGGGTGGTACATACCGGGCTGCTGTCTGTCTTCGAGGAAGAGCACGTTGGCGATGAGCCGCATCAGTCCGTCGCGTATCCACAGGCTGTTCTCATCGGTCTTGCCGCCGAAGAAGTCGCGCACCTTCACCTGCGTGTCGTAGTCGGCGCGGAGCGAGTAGAGCCCGTATGACTGACGGATGAGGAACGTCTCACGCACATAGTCGGCATGGATGCCGAAGAAGAGTTGGAGGATGCGGTCGTTGATGAAAGGCCGGGTGTGGAGCTCGCGCCTGAACACCAGTCCCGAACGGGAGATTTCCTCCTCGCTCATCGGCAGCGACGGGGCGTAGTGCCCCATGTTGGCCAGCACGGCATGGCCAGGGATTTCCCAGATGCGGAAATAGCCCACGGCATGGTCGATGCGCATGGCATCGAAATACTGCTCCATGTGACGCAGCCGCAGGCGCTGCCAGTCATAGAGGTCCTCGGCAGGCGGGGTGCCGCCGGGCTGTTGTTCCCACCGGTAGGGCGGGAAGCCCCAGTTCTGCCCAGTGTAGGTGATGCTGTCGGGCGGCGTGCCTATCTGTGCGTCGAGGTCGAAGAATATGGGATGCTGCCATGTCTCCACACTGTCGCGGTAGATACCGATGGGCAGGTCACCCATCAACGCCACGCCGAGGGAGTGGGCCTCGCCGACGGCCTCTGTCAACTGCCTATGGAGGTGATACTGCACATAGAAGATTTTGTCGCGCTCCGCGCCATGCTGTTCGAGGAAGGTGCGGATGCGCGCCTCGTCGTAGACGGCATACTCCTGCCAGTCGGAAAAACGCGCCGTATGATACTGGTCGCGCAGCAGGCAGAAGGCGGCATAGGGCAGGAGCCACTGCTCGTTGGTGGCTACAAAATCGTGAAACGCCTCACTCTGAAGGGTAGTCGCCCCACTCTCCTCATACACGGCATCGATGTAGGCGCTCTTCACCCGGTCTACGGCCATATAGTCGCTGTCTTCGAGCGAGTTGAGTTCACGGCGCTGACGGCGGAAAGCGGTGGAGCGGTCGTCGTCGCCCAACGGGGGCAACTGCTCCAGGTCGAGGTAGTGGGGATGGAGGGCGAAGGAGGAGATGGCATTATAGGGATGGGAGTCGGTCCAGGAGTGCATACTCGTGGTGTCATACAGAGGGAGCAGTTGCACCACACTCATCCCGCTCTCGGAGGCCCAGCGCACAAAGCGGCGCAGGTCGCCGAAATCGCCCACGCCCCAGGAGTGCTCACTGCGCAGCGAGAAGACGGGCACCGCCACTCCGGCCGCACGCCACTCGGCCTCACGCAGCCTGAGCAGTCCGCCATAGAGCACGAGCACCTCGCCGTCGCTCATCTCCACATCGCGGGTCGAACGGTTGTCACCTTCCTCCCACGACACTAAATGGCGCGTCTTGTCGTCGATCACCACATATTTATATTCCAGGGGCAACGGCATCCCCTCGATGTTCACGGAGAGTATCCAGTCGTCGTCGCCCATCGGCTGCATTTGCAGGAAGCGCGACGGACTCCAACTCCCCATGGAGGGATGGCTGCCGCAGACGCCCAACGACTGGCCGGCACGCAACTGCGGCGCTGACACACGGAACATCACCGTACGGCGGAAGAGGGGTTGCCTCACCACCTCGAGAGGACGGTGACGGCCATGCGTGGCCACCACATGGAAGGCCTCGGTATAGAGGTGCGCCTGGACTGGCACGTCGCGCCACTCGTCGGGGAAGAAATAACTGCGCGTACTGTCGAAGGCATAGAGACGGGGCACTTTGTCCCACTCGCGACGGAGAAGACGGCCCTCGCTGTCCATCACCTGATAGCGGTAGACCATCGAGGTGACGGGGCGCTGGCGCGACTCCATCACGGAGGTCTCAAGGGTCCACAACTCGCCGTCGTCGGTGGTCATGGGCAACAGATGACTCTTCGGGTGCCCGTCGCTGCTGTGATAGGTGATGGCGATATAGAGGCCCTCGCCCCACGCCGTATTGTAATGGATGGTGAATTTCAGTTTCATAGTCTTAGTCCTCGCAGGCTTTGTGGCACATGTGTGCCAACGTTTTCGCAAAGTTACGAATTTGCCACGGCCCACGCAAGAAATGAGTGAAAAAAAAGGCAGAAAAAGTCATTTGCCGCTGGAGGTGAGGATAAGATAGTTTGGTATCGTTAGTCTCCCTTTTAAGCGCAAGGGCCGCAGTGGGGACAAGATTCTTATTTCCGTTTTGCAAAAAGGGTCTGGAATCAGACAACTGTCCAAACTTTCAGCTGTTGGCTTTAGCATCATAAGAAGACTCAAAAACGTATCAATTTCCCCGTCCCCGTGATACGCGTGATACGCACGTTAGAGTTCACCTGTCCTCCTGACGGAGAAAAATACAATCCCCTGGCACTCGTTGCCGTAAGATACAGGAAAACGTGCGAAAAGTGCAGAGAGCGCAAAAAAATCAACGGACTTTGAAATATATATATACATTTGACTCATTTCTCACTTTTTTCTTGTATTTTTGCACATACAGTTTAATAAATTCAAACAATTTTATCTTGTCCCATGATTTGGGACAATCTTCTGTTAATTTTGAACCTCAAATTATACTATAAAATCTAATTATTTATGCTTATTGACAACAAGAAGCCAAATCAAGCCCTAAACATCACAACAGTCTGGGACTTTGTCAGCAAATTTTCTGGCAAGGAGAGTGGTCAGAAAGGTAGTCTTGATATAGTAACAGGCTATTTCATGATTCATACTCTAGCAAAACTCTATGATGACATTCCTGAAGATGATGAATTTAGAATAATTTCTTCAGAAATGGTTGGCGATGATTATTGTAAGGATTTGATAGTAGATCTTCTTAGCGATAATCTTGATATCGACAAGATGGGAATGATTAATGAAGATGCTCCTAAGGCTATCGCGTTCCTTGAGCGTCCTACCGTTCAGATGCGTGCGGAAATTCCTGATTTTTGCCATGCCAAAGCCTATCTTTTTACCAACAATAATTCTGATAATCAAAGCTATTATATTACCGGCTCATCCAATCTTACTCCTGCTGGCTTTGGATTAAAAAGAGTTCCAAACGTTGAACTGAATATTGCCAAACGCTTAGGAGCTGAAGAGGTAGAATTCCAGGAATTGAAAGATTGGTATGATGACATTTGGAAAAAAGCCCGTACAGAAGTTCCTGAGGACAGTGAGAACAAGAAATCTCCAAAGATTCCTGTCAAAGAGTATTTTATCCGCAAGATTAATGAATACTTCCGCAAGTATACACCAGAAGAAATCTACTATAAGATTCTTTTTGAATTGTTCAATTCAGAACTGAATCTCGATGGCGGCATTGAGCATACTCGCGACATGAGCCTCCTTCAGACAAGTGTCATTTGGAAGACCTTGTTCAACTATCAACAGAAGGGAGTTATTTCGCTCATCAAGATGCTTCGTAAGTATAATGGTGCTATTCTTGCCGATGCTGTCGGTCTTGGCAAGACTTTCTCTGCCTTGGCTGTCATCAAGTACTTCCAGATTCAGAACTACACGACCGTCCTGCTATGTCCAAAGAAACTTGAACAAAACTGGACTCAATACCTTTATGGTGCGGGGTCTCGTTTCGACAAGGATGAGTTCAAATATAAGGTTCGATTCCACACCGACCTTCAAAACGAACGAATGCAAACCGCATACGCTACATTCAAACTTGATTATCTTCAAACGCGCAAGAAGGTTCTTATTGTCATCGATGAGAGTCATAATCTCCGTAATGAGAAATCAGGACGATATATTGAACTGATGAGAACTCTCATTCAAAATCAAGAAGGTCAAGATAAGAGAAATGTAAAGGTGCTTATGCTCTCCGCGACTCCTATCAACACCGGACTTGGTGATGTAAAAGGGCAGTTCAATCTGATTGGCCATGGTCTTGACAACGCCTTCGACAATCCGGAGTTTGATGTAGAGTCTCTTGAGAATACCTTTAAGGATGCCCAGGGTAAATACACCCGATGGTGCAACGACCCAGAACGCACCATCGGAGGATTTATAAGCATGCTCCCACAGCGCTTCTTCAATCTTACCGATAAACTCATTGTAGCGCGTACCCGAAAATTGATTGAGAAGACTCTTGGCGAAGATTTAGGCTTTCCACAAAAGGATCGTCCTACAAACATCTATCAGGGTGTTGACCATTTTGGAGACTACAAGACAACAGAGGAGATTTATTCTGCCTTTGAAGAATTAGCCCTTACAGCATATCAGCCATCCATGTTCCTCCATGAATCACGCAAGGCAGCTAAGAAGGAAGCTTCATCAGACTGGGATGACGATATCAACCGTGAGATGTTCCTCGTAAAGATGATGTGTATTCTATTCATGAAACGTTTGGAGAGTTCATGGTTTGCCCTGCAGTCAACGGTCAAGAAGGTACTTGATGTTCACGTGGAGACACTTGCTAAAGTGCTCAAATATGAGGAAGAAGGTATTGACGAAATACTTCGTATGGGTGAAGAAGTTGATGATGAAGACTATGATGAGCAGATTGTCCGTCGTCGTCAAATCAAGATGTCTGATATCAAGAATCTTGGTGGTTTCAAGAAAGGTCTTCAGCATGACTGCAACCTGCTCCGAAAGATTTACAAGAGTCTGCAAGACTTTGAACAGAAATATCGTCAGCAGAAGGAGCGTGACTTGAAACTCGAAGAATTAGTTAAGCTTCTCAACAAAAAGCGGACCGCTGACAATAAAAAGATTGTTATTTTCACAGCTTATGCAGATACCGCAAAGTTCATCTTTGAGGAGCTAAAATCGCGCGGATTCTCACGCATGGCATCAGCTTCAGGACAGGAGATTCTTTCTACAGGAAATCATTCAAAGAAGAACTTTACTGAAATCCTTCAGAGTTTTGCTCCCTACAGCAAACTCTATAAGGAACTTGACTGGGATGGATTGTATGAGACGACTCTTGATGCTGCACGTTATTATAATGACGAGAAGCAACGTTGGGATGTGCCCTACGACCTCTGGCTAAAGTTGGTGAAAGAGAATCGACCACAATATGCCCGTCTTATTGACGATGGCATCGACATCCTTATTGCTACCGATTGTCTCTCGGAAGGTCAGAACCTCCAAGATGCAGATATGCAGGTCAACTACGACATACATTGGAATCCTGTCCGTCTTATTCAGCGTTTTGGACGTATTGACCGTATCGGTTCTCCAAACGCTGTCATTTCGTGCGTCAACTTCTGGCCAGCGAAGTCTTTTGAGGAATATCTCCATCTTGAGACACGCATTCAGAATCGTATGTCTATCATGAACCTTGTAGGTAGTGAAACGCAGGAGTTGAATGACAGATACATAAAGATGGTGGAAGATAATCCTCTCCAGGACAAGAATGCAGACCGTCTGCTTGAAGAACTTACGAAAAACAGCATTTCAGACATTGAGTCACCACAGACTCTTTCACTGAAAGATTTCTCATTCGAGACTTATCGTCAAGATCTTGTTGACTACTATGAGAGGCAACAGGACTTCTATCGTAAGATGCCTAACGGGGTATTTTCCGGATTCCAAAATCAGAGTGCTGACTTTCCTGATATGCCCGAGTGTCTCGTTGCGCTTGTAGGCTATCCAAAGAAGCCGGAGGGCAAGAAAGAGCATGTGTATACTGAATTATATATAGTGTGTCAGCCTATTGATGCTGACCCTGAATGGAAGGAAATCAATAAGGCCGACATCCTTGAGTTCCTTCGTAAGAACAAGAGTGCTGCCCGTAGTGTTCCTCAGTGGATTGTAGAAAATGACGCTGAACGCGTCAATCGCCTTTCTGATGTATTAAAGCAGTGGATGCGTGCAAAGGCTCCACAACAGGCTATTGCAAACATCAAGAATAAGTTGAAGCGTAGGAATATCAGCACTCCTCCTTCTGACAGGAAACAGCAACTCCTTGAAGAAAAGTTCCAACTCCAAAATTTTGACCTCATCGTTTGGGAATACGTGAGCAAGAGCGAGAGCAATAACAAGTCCATTTGATTATTCCCAAGCAGCAGCCACGAATCTACAAAGTCAATATGTGACAAATAATTATGCTTTATAAATTTCATCCCTATGATACAGACACTTAACAGATTCTCTTCGGAGTCTCTTTTCGAAGCGACTTCACATCTGCTCAAAAAACTGAAAATTGAGTTCGACCGAGATACTGCCAAACCTATCGATGTGGCAGAACTTTATGATGGACCTATGCCCAAGTATCTCACAGATGCCCTTCAGTGCATCAAAGATACTTATTTTATTGGTATCGTCAACGACAAGTCATTGGCTGGTTCAAAGAATGCTGACAGTCTTGAAGATGTTGCAGAAACCATACAACATGGTGGTAAGTATGACGGTATGTTCGTTTTTGCATGTGATGCAAAACAAGATGCAAACCTTACACGTACAGCTGCCTCTGCCTTGACACGTGCTTTCAACCGTCTTGCATCCGCAAACCCAGTTATTCTTATTATACGACAGAACAATCTGCTCTCGCTCTCTACATGCGAACGAATGAACTATTCTAAAGAATGGAAACAAGGCCAAGGAGAGAAGTTGGGCAGGGTAAGCATACTGCGTAATATTAATTGTGTGAAACCTCATCGTGGTCATGTTGATATACTTGAATCCTTAGGAGATAAAGTCTATAATACTTTTGAGGAACTTTACAAACACTGGATGGAGGTGTTCTCCAACGATCTGCTCACAAAGAAGTTTTACTCCGAACTTAGCGATTGGTATGCATGGGCTGTTATGGTGGCAAAATTCCCCAATGATCTTTGTACTAACGAGGATGATGCAAAATACAATCACGAAGCATGTATCCGACTCATTACTCGACTTATCTTCGTATGGTTCATGAAGCAGAAAAATCTTATTCCTGAAGAGTTTTTTGATGAGACATACATTCGTGAAAATCTGATTGATAATTTTGACCCACACGAGAAGCAAAGCCTGTATTATAATGCCGGCGAGAGCAAATATTATCGTCTGATTCTACAGAATTTGTTTTTTGCAATGCTCAACTGTCCAATCGTGGCAGAAGGTAAGACAGCACCAAACAATCGTCGTTTCCGTGGCGATGCACAGAAAGGATACAAGCGTGATGGCTATAATGTAAACAACTTGATGCGCTATAAGGCGGAGTTCAAAGAAGGTGGTGCCGACAAATTCTTGCAGATAGCCAACAGTTTTGTACCGTTCCTTAATGGTGGCTTGTTCGACTGTTTGGATAAAAAACCAGAGAATCTTTATTATGATGGTTTCTCTGAAAGAAAAGAGTCTCTCGAACAACTGTACCTCCCTGATTGGCTTTTCTTTGGTGAAGAAGTGGGCAAAGGTATCGACCTCAGCCAATGGTATGATGATAAGAAGAAAAAGAATGTCTCGGCACGTGGACTTATTGATATTCTAAAGCGCTACAGCTTTACCATTGAGGAGAATACACCGCTTGACCAGGAAGTATCACTTGACCCTGAGCTTTTGGGTAAGGTCTTCGAGAATCTTCTTGCGGCATTTAATCCTGAGACAAAACAGAGTGCTCGAAAGCAGACAGGTTCATTCTACACACCACGAGAAATCGTGCAATATATGGTAGACGAGAGTCTGGTGGCACATTTGAAACGAACTTGTGGTGCTGAGCTGGAATCAGAGTACCGCAAATTGCTCAGTTATTCTACAGAGGAAACGATGCTTAATGTAGAACAGCGCAAAGCCATTATGCACGCGATATATAACTGCCGCGTACTCGACCCAGCCTGTGGTTCTGGTGCTTTCCCGATGGGTGTTCTCCAACAGCTGGTGCATGTACTTCGTCAACTTGACCCGACAAACGAAATGTGGAAGGACTTCATGATTGACCTTGCCATTGAGCAATCAAAACTAGCTTTTGCAAAAGATAAGGAAGAGGAAAGAAAGGCTCGTCTGTCTGACATTGAAGAAGCCTTCAACAAAAGCATCAATGACCCTGACTATGCCCGAAAACTATATCTGATAGAGCTTTGCATTTATGGTGTTGATATCCAACCTATAGCTGTTCAAATTAGCAAACTCCGTTTCTTTATTTCCCTCATCGTTGACCAAAAACCAACTAACGATGCTGCTCACAATTTTGGTATCCGACCGTTGCCTAACCTTGAATCAAAATTTGTGGCAGCGAATACGCTTATTCCTGTGGAATACAAAGCAAACCTTTTTGAAACGACAGAAGCGATATTGTCCCAAAAAGCAAAGTTGAAGGAGTTGAACCATCAGATTTTCCTTGCCAAGCGGAATATAGATAAACAACGTTTGCAGAAGGAAATCAAAGAAACACGCAAGGCACTTGCGAAGGCTATAGAGGACACGAAGTATGTTAGTCAGAGCTCAGCCCAACTCTTAGCGAATTGGGATATGTTCGACCAGAATGTCTCATCGCCTTTTTTCGATGCTGAATGGATGTTTGGTGTGAAAGATGGGTTTGATATTATTATAGCTAATCCTCCATACGTAAGAAGAACAAAAATTAAAGAAGAGGACAAGTACATTTATGAGAAAATTGTTGAATATAAAAGTGCAAAAGGTCAATACGATTTATACCTCTTATTCCTTGAATTTGGAGTTATGCATTTGCACAAAGATGGATTTCTTTGCTATATTAATCCTATACGTTTCTTTAATTCAGATTACGGACTTGGCTTAAGAACTTTTATTTCAAAGAATTGTCAAATAAAATCAATTACAGATGTTTCTCAGCTTTCTGTTTTTGAAAATGCAATGACTTACCCCTGCATTTTATTATTAGGAAAATCTTCACCAAATAATCATAAAATCTCGTATTGGAGGGTAGAAGACCTTAAAGATATTGATTTTGTTCACAAAACTAGTCCAACAATAATAAGCCAAGCATCAATAATTAGAGACAAATTCCATCGGTTCCTAATTTGTAATGATTTGGAAAAGGTTATTATTTCCAAGGTCGAACAAAAGAAAAACACCATAGGCGATTACTTCGATGTTAAACGAGGGCTTCCCAATAACAAAGTAGATTTTAAAATACCACATTACCAAGCGTTAAAATCCAAAATGGTAAAAAGGTATAGCATTATTGGAGAACCTATCTCTGTCGATACAGATTATGCTGATAATTTCATTGAAGAAATGATTATCATGCCAAGAACTGTGAAGTACTTGCAAACTACACTTAAGCCCAAGAATATTGTTTTGCTCGACCGAATATATTTCCTTGTTCCATATCTTCATAAGAAGTCGATACCTCTTCGTTATGTTATAGGTTTTCTTAATGCTAAAATCACAAACTTCTGGTTTGAATGTAATTATAACACAGCTAAAGTTTCCGGAAATTATTTCGACCTCAATGGAGATCAAATAAAATCTATACCCATCCTTGAGTATGACGAAAACAAATCTGAAAACAATCAAATTATTGATTATGTTGATAAAATCGTCCATTGTGCTGAAAAAAATGAAGATACAAGTGTTTTCGAATCCAAGCTTGATATTATGCTATATCACCTCTATAACTTGACATATAATCAAGTTCTTGTAGTTGACCCCGAAGTACCAATAACAAGAGAAGAATATGAATCAGAGATGCAATCTTCCTCTAAGACAGTAGAAATCATCAAGTAAGCAGTAAAGAAGAATATGGTATCACAACAACACATAGAGCAGGTTTACAATGATCTAAGATTGAGAAGCCAAAGACTGCGCATGGCAGCTCTCCGCAGCCTGCTTAGGGGCGAATTAAAGCAAGGTCAGATAGCTATTGCTGCAACAGCCCCTGCCGAAGATGATGCTCTGACCCTCGAAAGGGCTGAGCGTGCCTTCAAGGAACATACGTGTGTGGTCCTGACAGCCTTTAGGGGCGGTTATTCGCTTGAGCAGAATGAGGCCCGCAACCAATTGCTTCGAGCAGACCTTGAGCAGTGTGGCTTTATTTTTAACGGTGTTACTGGCTGCTATCGTGAGGCAGAATGGGAATATGCATGTGAAGAGTACTGCTTTTTTGTTACCGATGAAGGGCAAGCCGACGCCAAACAATTCTTCACAAGGCTTTATAGGTTGTCCGAAAAATACGACCAGGATAGTTTCCTCTACAAACAAGGCGGCATCAGCCGTACTGCCTTCCTTGTGGCATCGACCGATGCAGGAAGAGCCGACTTGAAGCGTGACATCCGATATGCGGGTCAACTCTTCATTCATGTACCCGACGTAGATGCGTGGACCGAATGTCGCGATGGTCGCTTTGCCTTCCAACTACGAGGCATGATCTTGACCGGCACGCAAGATAAGGAAATCAGACTTGGCGAAGGTGACTTGTTCGATATCGAAAACTACGATGCAGATGGATTGGTTGTTCTGAGACACTGTGAAGACGACGACTTGGAACATGCCTGCAAAGGTTATAACAACAAGCCACCTCTGGTGCAGCACATATTCAAGAAAGACCCATCGCCCGAGCACCTACACGATGTAATATTCAGGTGTCTGAAGCAGTTGCGCGACCAGCGGTGCAAGAAATACGGTTTCCTATGCAATGTACCCGTCAACGGCTCTACAATAGAGGGGGCCAGATGCTCCTATGAGTCCATTAAGTCCTGGGCACAGCGATACAACAAGAAATTTGAACGTATCATTGTCGTTGACACCTATGGCGACTATAATAAAGTGATTAACCAAAGAACCTAACGAATATGAAGAAGATAATTCCTAAAAAAGTAGTGCTCAGCAGAGATGAATATGTACGCGTAGGCAACCATGTGATAGGCTGTTGGGAAAAAGATTATGTACCCGGTTCTTCACATTTCAGACCATCGCCATACGAAGGTAGGGTTTATTATAAAGCGTCATTGAATAACGGTAAATTCGTTGATTCATACTCACAGTCAGGTCTTCGAGATGAGATTATTGCAGCATGTGAAGATGGAATAGAACCAATTGAATAATAAGCACCAATTTAATTATGGCAAAGAAGAATTACAAGAAAGAAGTGCTGGACCTCGTTGAATCAGGCTGCTACAATATTGTACAGCAGATTAATGATGGCCCTGAAGAGCCCTATGAAGGTTGTGAGCATAATCTGTATATGATTTTGCTAGATTCCGAACCAACGGCAACCCTTCTTGACCCCTCTGACCCACAAGCGAGACCAGATTGTAAGACCTATAAAGTAGAGTTTGACACCTTCATGGGACATTGTGCGGCAATCATTTGGGAAGAATAATTTCGGGAAATACTTATAGTTCAGTTTTTGACATATACTTATTTTTAGGTGTATTGCGGCCAAATGGCAGGAAAAACAAATATCAGTCGCACCGGGAATGCCGTGTTTAGGCGGTTTCCTGGTGCGACTGGCATAATAGGGGCATGATTATGCCATTAAAATATGTTTCAATTGATAAGGTCTGAAGATAATAAATTGTGTTTACAAATTGAACATATATTTTACTTGGCACTAAATAGCCCCATCACTCATATAGATTGCTTCGCTGGACCCGGTGGCATATGCACCGGTTTGTCAGCTGCACGTTACAAAACTCTTGTTGCTGTTGAATATGTAAAAATTTAGGCCTCTTAAAAATGAAAGTATTAAGTTTGGATTGAGTAATCCTCTCCAATATTTCCAGATACATTTTGCATAAAAAACTTCGTCTTTTGCTTTGTTTTTCTCATATCTTGCATTAACTTTGCCACATGTGGCGAAGTTACTCCGTCTCAGCATAAGAAAAGAATGAATTCTTTTCATTTTGCGCTCGACTTTTCGTAACTTTGCAAAAAGAAGTGTGTCACAATTGAAAAGAGGAAATCATGGACAAATATATACGTTTTGACTGGGCAGCCAAGCGCATGCTGAGAGACAAGGCCAACTTCGGCGTGCTGGAGGGACTGATGACCGTCCTTTTGGAGGAAGAGGTGAAAATCGTCGAGATTCTTGAGGGCGAAGGCAACCAGAATGCTGAGGACGACAAGTTCAACCGTGTGGACATTAAGGCCAGGAACTCCAAGGGTGAGATTATCCTCGTGGAGATACAGCAGACGCGTGAGCTCTACTATCTGCAGCGCATCCTCTATGGGGTGGCCAAGACCATCTCGGAGCACATCAAACTGGGTGAGCGGTATAATGAGGTGAAGAAGGTATACTCCATCAGCATCGTCTATTTCGACCTCGG
>CADBLU010000118.1 GCA_902795605.1 uncultured Prevotellaceae bacterium
CAACCGGCAGAATACCGTGATGCCGTGGCCGTACTGATGGCGGCCGTGGGCATGCAGACCTATCTGGAGTATGGCGAGTCGACGGGCGGGCATATCTGGAAACTCCCCTTCGAGGAATACAATCTCAACAGCAGGCAGGCCAACAAAGACGACGGATTTGACGACGAGCGCTGGTCGGCGCTCATCTACAACGAGTTGAGCAAAGGCCGTCCCGTGGTCTATTCCGGATATACCGGCGACTGGGAAGGCCATGCGCTGGTCATCGACGGCTACCGCGCCGGCGGCGACCTCTTCCATTTCAACTACGGTTGGGGCGGCCAGAGCGACGGCTACTATACCGTACGCGAGCCCGGCAGCGGCAACAACAATATCACCTACAGCGTCTCGCCCACCGTGATGTACGACATCCATCCGCTGAGATACAATGTCGAGGCCGACATCCTGTTGCCCAAAGCCATCTATGCCAATTCCGCCAACGACATCTATGTGAGGCTGACCAACAAGTCGTCGGTGCCACGGTCGGGCTTCTATCTCTTTGCCTCCTCTACGGAACTGCTGCCTGCCAATCTCAACAAGAAAGATGCCGTGAGTGCCGACACCGACACTGAGGTGGCTGTCGACGGGACGGTGGAACTGCGGATGGGCAACGTGGTGCCCGAAGGCAGCGGACCTTGCTACCTGACGGTGACTGATGCCGACCTGCATGTGCTTGCCACACGCAAGGTGACACCCGTGAGCGGCGGCGCGCACCTCTATGTGGAACGGCTGTCGATGGGCGGCCATGCGGTGAAGGAGCAGCACGGAGGCGAGTACTACACACGGGTCTGCAACACCAGGGGCACCGCCACAGCCGTCATCCGCAATGAGGGCGATGCCGGATGTGTCGCCTCGCTGCGTGTGGCCGTGAGCCGCTCCACCGACGAGGGCGCCACCTGGGAGCAACTCGGCTATAAGGCGGGCAAGATGGACGTGGCGGCACACTCCACGCAACATGTCGCCATCAGCATCACCAATTCCACGGCGACGCCCCTCACCGCCGGTCCTCTCTACCGTCTCTCGCTTGTCAACCCGATACCCAATACCGACGAACTGCTCACTTTTGACGAGGATGCCGACTCCCTGGCCTATTTCATCATCGACGCGCCCAGTCTGAAAGCCACCTCTTTCGAAGACGGCGTGCTCACCCTCTCCGGACAGTGGAATCCCACCCTCTTCGCCTCTTCCTCGCTGGCAGGCAATACGGCCTATGCCTCGGCCGTGGCCTATGACCTCACCGCCGTGGAGGGAGTGGGAGAGATAGATGTGACGGTGCCCAACCCCAATGCGCTCTTCTATGTGGCGGACGACAGCGAGGCCTGTGGTGTCAATGTGGTGAGAGCGGGCCAGTGTGAGACGCTGCTGCTCGCGCCCGGCCATGACTTCGCGCCACGGTCGGACTTCCATGCCGCAGAGGCCTCTCTCGCCCTCGGCCAGTCGCCCCGCCTCTGGCAGATGCTCACCCCGCCCTTCGACATCGCCCTGCCCGACGGTGTGGTGGCACGCCGCATCGACAGCCACAACGCTGAGGGCAAGACGGTAGGCCTGACCGATGTGAACACTCTCGAGGCGGGCAAGACCTATCTTGTCATGACCTCGTCTGACACCTATGCCACCCTCACCGCCACAGACGTGGACGTGAGAGCCACCGTAGGTGAAAACCCGGACAAGGCGGTGAACGGCACCTACACCCAACTGGCCGCACCCGCCGGAGCCTTAGTGGTGGAGCCGTCGGCCGTCCCGCTGCTGGTGGTGGCTCCCGAAGACACCCAAGTGGAGGCGCTGCGCGGCTATGTGCTCGACGCCGACCTCACCCAGTCGTTCAATGTGTCTGCCGACCTCAACCATGACCGTAGTGTCGCCGCCCTGGCCGCAGGCATCTCCGAGGCCCGTGCCCTGCTGGAGAAATACCGCGCTGTGACCACGGCCGAAGCCTACGAGTCCTATCTTGCCGCTATCCGCGAAGCCGAACACCTGCTTTCGCATCTGGCAGAGTCGTCGCTCACCACCTATGCCAAGACCCTCAGTTATGTGGAGCAGCTGCTCGCGCTCGGCGATACCTATATGCGGCAGGTGGAAGACCTCGGGATGATGGAGGTGGACTTTACTTCTCTCATCTACAACAGGTCGTTTGAGTTGAGGAGCACCGTGGGGTGGACGGTTACCACCCCGCTCAATGCCAACTACTCCACCGCGCTGGCCGCGAGGGTCTATTCCAACAGTCTGGCCAACTACCTCACTGCCGGAGCCGATGGCGATTACGTGTTCTGCAGCTACTATCTCCATTCGGATGAAGCCAACCATCGCGACTCGCTGGGCGTCGGTATCTCGCAGACCTTAGAGCAACTGCCCCCGGGCTACTACCGCCTGAGTGCGAAGGTGGCTACCGACGAGCACAGGCAGGTGACCGTGTTCGCCGGCGACGCTGAGGTCACCGTCGACGCGCATCCTTTCGGCAGGCATTATTTCGCAGAGGCCGTGGTGGACAGCGCACTGGTGAAGGCCGATGCCGGTCAACTCACCTTCGGCGTGAGGCCGGGCGGCTGGTACAAGGCCGACGACTTCAGACTCACCTATGTGGGTTCGCTGCCCGATGAGACCGACGCTATCGCGCAGATGCCGGAGACGCCAAGACCCGTGCTTCGGGGTATCTATACGCTTCAGGGCCAACGCCTCCCACGCATCACCCGCCCCGGCATCTATATCGTCGACGGCAAGAAAGTGGTCAGACGCTGACCTGGCATATCACCTATTTGTCAACCCTCAAAAACGCTATCATGACCCGTCAAGAGACCATTGTGCGGCGCCTCGCCGCCCTCCGCTCGCTGATGCAGACGCAGCAGTTGGACGCTTTTATCTTTCCCAGTACCGACCCCCATCACGGTGAGTATGTGCCCGACCATTGGAAAGGGCGTGAGTGGATTTCGGGCTTCGACGGCTCTGCGGGCACCGCCGTCGTCACCGCCACGCATGCCGCGCTGTGGACCGACTCCCGCTATTTCATCGCCGCCGCCCAGCAGATACAGGGCACCGGATACACCCTCATGCGTGAGCGTATCGCCGGCACACCCACGGTGGCGCAGTGGCTGGGCAGTGAACTGTCTGGCAAAGGTGGCGGCCGCATAGGCATCGACGGCATGGTCTTCTCGGCTGCCGCCGTCAACGCGTTGGAGAGCGAATTGGCGGCCTTAGGCGACTTCACCGTCGTCACCTCCCTCGACCCGCTGCAGACCATCTGGACCGACCGGCCGACCCTCCCGCAGGATGCCGTCGCCGTCCATCCCGTGGAGTATGCGGGCGAGACGGCGTCGAGCAAGTTGCGGCGCATCCGCGAGGCGGTGCGCCGGCATGGCGACTCCATCCTCGTGTCGGCCCTCGACGATATCGCGTGGACGCTCAACCTGCGTGGCAGCGACGTGCACTGTTGTCCCTTCTTCGTGGCCTATCTGCTCATCACTCCCACCGACGCGGTGCTCTTCGTCGACCCGGCGAAGGTGAGCGAGGAGGTGAAGACAGCTTTGCGGGAGGCAGGGGTGCGTACCGACGACTACGGCCATGTGGCACAGGTGCTGTGGCAGATGACCGCAGGCCGCATCGTGCTCGACCCCAATGTGGTCAACCACACGCTCTTCGCCGCGCCGGCCTGCGAGGTGGTGTGTGCCCCGTCGCCCATACCGGCGATGAAGGCGGTGAAGAACGCGACAGAGATAGAGGGCTACCGCCGCGCGATGCTGCGCGACGGCGTGGCCATGGTGAAATTTCTCGCATGGCTGAAACCGGCCGTGGAGCGTGGCGGTGAGACCGAACTCTCCATCGACCGCAAACTCACGTCGCTGAGGGCAGAGCAACCGCTCTTCCGCGGACTCTCGTTCGACACTATCGCCGGCTATGGCGAGCATGGCGCCATCGTGCACTATGAGGCGACACCAGAGAGCGACATCGAGCTCCGCCCTGAGGGGTTGCTGCTCCTCGACTCGGGAGCGCAGTATCTCGACGGCACGACGGATATCACGCGCACCATCGCCCTCGGTCCGTTGACCGAGGAGCAGCGGCGGGTCTACACCTTGGTACTCAAGGGGCATATCCGTCTGCAGATGCTTAAGTTTCCTGAAGGGGCTTGCGGTTCGCAACTGGATGCCGTGGCACGCGAACCGCTGTGGCGCGAGGGGCTCAACTTCCTGCATGGCACCGGCCATGGCGTGGGCTCTTATCTCAGTGTGCACGAGGGACCGCATCAAGTGCGTATGGAATGGATGCCCGCTCCGCTGTATGCCGGTATGACGCTCACCGACGAACCGGGCATCTATGTGGCAGGCTCTTTCGGCGTGCGCACGGAGAACATGTTGCTCATCACTCCCTATACCACCACCGACTTCGGAACGTTCCTGCAGTTTGAGACGCTTACGCTCTGTCCCATCGACACGACGCCCGTCATCGTCTCACTGCTCTCCGATGACGAGCGCGCATGGCTCAATGACTATCACCAGAGGGTGCGCGAATTGCTCACACCCTCTCTGACACCCGAAGAGGCGGCATGGCTCGAGGAAGCCACACGGCCCCTCTGATTGCCTGCAACCTGTGCTCACTTTTTCTTGAGGCGGTCGATGGCGTGCTCCAATGACTCCGTCGGTTCGATGATATTGTAGTCGCCCCAGAAATAGGGGTCGTCGAAGTCGTGTACCTTGTCGAAGAACGACTCGCGGCTGCTGAACGAAGCCCTGCTGCTGATGGGCTGGGCATCGGTCGACTGCAGGTCGGTGACCACCATCTCCGCCTCCACGTGATAGGGTGAGGCGAAGAGGCGTTTGCGCCATTCGCAGTGGAACCTCACGTCGCTGTGGATGTAGTGGATGCGGCTCACCGTGCCGTCGAAGCGGTAGGCCACGTTGATGGAGAGTTCGCGCGGCTTGAAGCGCACGCCTGCGGGTTTGTGGAGCAGGATGCATTCGGTGGCGCGTAACTCGTCACTCATATCGAGCTCCATCTCTATGCGTGTGAAGGCCAGCGTCTGGCGGTCGATATAAATCTTGCCGTGATAGAGCACGTGGTCGGTGGTCATGGCAGGCGTGAAAGAGACGACCACCTGCGGCCGGCCGTCGAGGACGGCGGGGATGTCCATGCGCAGATGATAGAGGCCCAGTTCGTTGCGGTCGAGCAGCAGTTCGTTTCTCTTCACCAGGTCGAAGATGACTGGCAGCGTCGGACCGCCCTGGATCTTGGCTCCGAGGGTGTCGGTGCGACGCACGTTGACCAGACGCCGTCCTTTCTCTATCGCCACACGGTCGATGCCGGTGAAACGGTTGTATCCGGCCTTGTAGAGGTCGGTGACGGCCTCTGCGACGTAGATGTAGCGCTTCCCCTTCTGTGTGGTCTCACGGTAGAAGCACCGCATCAGTTCGTTGTTGTGGCTGTAGTTGTTGTCTATCTTGTCGATGGCGGCCAGTACGATTTCCCTGGCATCCATGGCAGAGACAATCACTTCGTTGAGCGTGATGGCACCAGGAGTCAGCTTGATCTTCAGTTCGCCGGAAGGTGAGTCGCCTAACGTGATGCGGGCACTGTTGTAGCCCAGGCATGAGATATAGATGACAGAGTGGTGCTTCTGGCTCTTCAGCGTGAACCGTCCGTCGGCATTGGTGACGGTGGCCTCGTGGGTATCGGGGAAACTGACGGTGGCGGCTGCCAGTTTGCGACCTGTCTGCGCATCGCGCACCACGCCGCTCACCACCTGGATGTCGGTCTGTGCCAGGGCTACGACGGCAATCAGCCATCCCGCCATGGCGGTAATCAATCTCTTTGCAGTCGTTTTCATATATCCTCCTTGCTTCTATGCTGCCGTCGTGGGACGACAGTTGTGTTTCGGGTGTAAATATAGCAAAAATCTTTGATTATGCAATGATTTTGTAGAAGATTCATTGTCAACATCAGAGATTATCCTATCCTACGCCTTTGTCAATTACTTTTCAGCCCTTTTTCGGGAGGTCTGGCAACCGGTAAGGGGGCTTATTCCTCTTTGAAATGTCCGGTGAACTCGATGTGGCTCCGCTGGCGGGGCAGCACGTTCACTGTGGCATTGCCGTCCTCCATGAGGGTGATGATATAGAGATAGGAGTCTTCGGTGTCTTCCACATCCAGGTAGATGATCTGCCTGTTGCGGCGGGAATGGTCTTCCCTATAGCGCACGATGGGAGCCTCAAAGCGCAAGCCTTTGCCGCCGCCGTAGGGCACCTGGTAGGCGCGTCCGAAGAAGGGCAGGTGAGATTTGAGCGTGTCTCCTGCCACGGTGACATCATAGGGACTGGTGAGGGTGATCATGCCCATCGGTCCCTCGGGGTAGGCCCTGTCCACGTCTATCGTGAAATGACGCGTGGCCAGCGCGTTGGCCATCTGCTCTCTCAGGAGCGCCCTCCGCTCGGCTTTGCGCGTCCGGCTCTCCTCTGTGGTGGCGCATGCGGCGAAGAGCAATGCCATAGTCAGCAGTGCGCACCATGTGTGTATGACGGTTGTTTTTCTCATTTCTTTAGGGCTTTTCTCAGCGCGTGCATGAAACGGCCGTATTCTGTCTGGGTGATGTCGGGCTTGTCGTAGACCTTGTAGTCGGGGTGTGCCTGCTTGAAGGCCCTGCGCACCATCTGGTGGGTCGCGATATTGTCGAGGGGGATGTCGTACTCACGGATGATGGGCAGCAGATACTCGATGGCGCTGTCTATCTGGTCCTGTGTGAGTGGTCGCTCTAATGTGTTGCCTTGGAACTCTATACCGATGGTGAAGAAATTGCATTCCTCACGGCCGTGGAGGATAGAGCGCCCGGCGTGCCATGTCACGTCGGTGGGAGCGGCAAGGATATAGCGGGTGCCATCGTAGTCGATGACGACGTGTGCACTGGCTTTCCGCTCTATAGAGGTGAGGAGTTCGAGTGAGAAATCTATACTCTCTGTCTCGGCGGTGTGGTGCAGCACCACACCGCGCACTTCATTGATGGTGTCGGGCTCGATATTTGGCGTGGGGTAGGATATCTCCTTATATCGGTTGGTCGGACACGATGTCATCGCGTGGAGCATGATAGCTCCTATGATAAGTGCGATGATGATGGTGTAGACGGCTTTTTTCTTCATAGTCCTTAACAGTTTTATGGGTTGTCGAGAATCATCTTGACCAGCATCGTCACGTCGGTGTTGGTAATCTCACCGTCGCTGTTGACATCGGCCAGCAAACATCCCTTCGGGCATAAGACCTGCTCTGTTCCCTCACCGGTTCTTATGATTTTGACAATCTCTGTAATGTCGGAGATGGTAATGTTTCGGTCCATGTTCACGTCGCCTGTCAGATAGCCATGAGGGCAATATCCCTCACGGCTGCCTATGTCGACGTGGAAGGTGAGGTCTTCAAAATTCCACTCTTCCCTGTCGGTGTCGCTCATGACCTGGCCTGACAATATGCCCGTAAGGCCTGTGGCAGGCTCTGCTGTCTCTGTGGCGGTGACGGTCACGCTGAGGATTTCTCCTGAGGTGCCGGTGATGTTGGCGTTTGATTCGGAATAGCAAAAGAAATAGTAAGAGCCGTCGGCCATCTGTCTCACTTTCAGTTTATGGCCATTGATGCGCCCGCTGTTGAGTTCCGCCATCAGTTTACTGCTTTCATTTTTTGCGATGCTGACACCCTCTGGCAGCGACATGTAAAATTCAAAGGCGATGTATTCGTTGCCGGTGTTGTTGAGTTCCACAGCGATGGTCTTGGTTTCACCTGGCTGGATGGAGAAGTCGGCGATGGCTAAGCCGTCGGCCATAGCATGCCCCGAGAAGGCAAGCCATGCTACAGTCATCAGTTGTCTTGCTGTTTTCATTTCTTGCTGTATTTTCTACCTTTGACAATATACACGCCACTGCGAAGACCTTTAATCGAAGTGGCATCTTTCTTCACCATTACACCATTTGTGGAGTAGATGTCAGTAGGCACTGTTAGACTTTCTGCTTCCATCATGCCCGTGGTGTCTGTATTCACATCGTGGAAGGTCACCGTATTCTTACGGGTGTCCGTAAAAATGGGCTCTTCCACTGTCACGCTTCCTTTTCCCGCCACGTGTAGTGTCATCGTATGGTCGGCAGAACTGTAAGGCGTGTTGTCCATGGAGTAGGATATCACGGAATAGCGGTTGGGTGAGAGCTGCTGCACGTGTGTGTCATGCCCGTTGTCTGTGGTGACACCAGCCAGTATCTGTCCGTCGGAGAGAGTGACGGTGAATTGTGAGGCGATGAACCGGGCATTGTCAGCCACGCGAAGATGTACGGACCCGTCGCTGCCGGTGTTGAGAGACAGGCCGTTGTCGATTATGGTGGAGGTGTTGGCTCCTGGACTGCTGTTCATGGCTTCAAAGATGATGTCCACTTGCTTCACCAAGTCCATCACGTTGATTTTGTTGTCGTTGTTGTGGTCTGAAGCATCGAAGTTGAATTCCTCAACGTTCATTTCCACTCCCATCATATAGTCAACCATCACTGCCAAGTCAGTCACGTTGACGAAGCCGTCGTTGTTCACGTCGCCCACTAGCAGATGATCTACATCAAAGTCAATGGCCAGGTCTGTCATAAAGATACTCTTTCTGTTCTCGTTGGTGAAGACGATATTGTAGACTTGGGCTTGACAGAAGCCCGTTTCTGCCTCTTTGTCGCATATCAGCCGGAAGTTCAGCAGTTCACCCGTATCGCCTGTGAAGGGGTTGTTGTCCTCGTGGTTGCAGATGAAATGGTAGTATCCGTTGTCGTCCTGTCTCACTCTTATTTCATGGCCGTCACATCGCTCGCTGTTGAGAAAACATTCAAACATTCCAGCCTTATCTTTCTTGATGCTGATGCCGTCGGGCAACTTCATGGAGAATTGGAAGGCAATCATCTCGTCCTCGTTGTCGAGGTTGAGGCTGACAGTAGCTGTCTTGCCTTGGTGGATGGTCATAGGTTCTTCGGATTCATCCACATATAGGCGGTTGCCTTCAGTGACCTGTTTCCCTAAATACTCCAGGCGGAAGTCGTCGAAGATGACCCATCCGTAGGCGACGCTCTCTTCGAGGCGGATGCCGAGACGCAGGGTGCCGTCGGTGACGGTGACGGGCAGCTCGTTCTCATAATAGCCGTTGTTGAACCACATATAGGCATCTGCCATGCTGTTGGGCACGTATTGGAGCGTGCCGTCGTGGCTTACCTCGCCAGACCAACCGTCGATCTGCTCGTCAAGTGCAAAGGCAGCCTGATTGTTGAGCGTCACGCCCCCGTCGTTGGCATAGAGCAGTGCGCTGGCGTTGTCGGTGCCCTGCCGGTAGTCATTATACACGTCCCCGTTGGTGCCCGGGCGATGGAAGCCCTTCACCTTCAGCAGGTAGTTGCCATTGGGCAGGTCTGTCAGCTCCTGATAGAAGTCGAACGTGGTTTCATAGAACTCCGCGTTGTTGAATCTTTCGAACTGCGGGGTGTCGCCCTGCCAGTAGGTTGCGTTGTCGAAGGTGAACGAGGGGTTGGTGATCAGACCTGTGGCATCCACAGGCTGGTCATTGCTCCCGGCATTGGCGCAACGGTCCTTGATTTGCTGCTGCAGTTGGGCAATGGCATCTTCAATGTCATCCTTGGTGACATCAACCCCATTGGCTATAGCCTTGGCATCGTCAAGTTCATATCCGCCGATGGCCTCCATATTGACAATCAGTTCACGCAACAGTCTCTCGGCGTCGTATTTATCCATGGTTATCATCTCCAGTTTGATGTCATCGAAGTAGTACACATTACCCTCTCTGAAATCAGCAAGGTGGAATGTAATCGCGTGCATCTCCCTGCCGTTTTCTTCTTGGGTCATTTCGGGAGTGACGATAACTTCCTTCACTACCTGGCTCCACTGTTTAGTGAAATCAATTATGCCAAAGCATTCATCGTGGTTGTATTCGGTTGGGGCGCTTTGTGCCTCTGTTTTGACGGAAGCGGGTTTGTCGGCTCTCACACGCATGGTGAGCCTTAACTTATCGCCCGACTTGATACTCTGTTTCACATGGATAAAGAACTCGGTGTCCCATGAAGCTAAATGGTCGCCGTTCATGGTGGCATTGCCGGCTGCCAAGGCCTCCTCCTCACTTCTTGCCACCACCTTAATACAATGGTTGTCGTCGTTTATCGGATCTTCCACAATGTTGGCAGGGCCTACGAACAGACTCTCAGGATTGCGCCATTCTCTTACCCAGAAGTACGACCAGTCCTCAGGCTGCTCTCCTTCCAGACTGCCGTTTTCCACCAAATTTTCAGATTCAAAAATATACCAGAAATCCTTCCATACGTCGGCAGTTTTGTAAGCAGCCTTAGTGCCTTCGGGTACATAGAGGATGACGTTGTTGTAATTGATATCCTCAAAAATGTTCTCAGGCACAGCCAGAGGCTCTTGCCATTCCACGGTAATGGAGGTTGGGTTAACTGTGCCGAATGCATATTCACCTATACTATTCACTGTGGACGGAATTGTTATATTTTTCAGGGAAAGGCACACGTTAAAAGCCCATTTCCCTATGGATGTCACACCATTGGGAATATTGACGGTTTGCAGGCGATCACAGCCAGAGAAAGCCTCTTGCCCTATGCTGGTCACATTGTCAGGTATTATAACAGATTGCAGGCCATGACAATCATTGAAAGCGTGTTCGCTAATGCTCGTCAATCCCGTAAAGTATTGCAGTTCATTAAACCTGGTGATTTCCTCATTGCCCTTGAACACCTCGCCAAGTTCGGTCACTGCGGCGGCCTCAGCCATGCTAAGCTCCCCGTCGTGGTTGGTGTCCCAGTTTGTCACACAGAGAGCCTTGACGTTGTTGTCAATGAATTCGATGATACCGGGTTGAACCAAGACTTCAAGTTTGATGTCATCAAAGTAGAAGTTATTGCCTTCGGGGAGAGTTGTCAGGTGGAAGGCGACGGTACGCATCTCTCTTCCATTCTCCTCCTGTGTCATATCTGGAGTGATGACTACTTCCCTCTCCACTGTCTGCCACGTGTCGGTGACGTTGATATTGTCAAAAACAGCCCAGTAGTTATAATCACCCGGTGCCTGATGGGCCTCAGTAATTATCTCTGTAGCCTTGTCGGCCTTTACACGCATTTTAAGCCGGAGTCTTTTGCCGCTTTCGATTTTTACCTTTGACTGGATAAAGAACTGACTATCCCAAAGAGCAAAATTGCCATCACCATCTTCTGTCATATTTCCGGCCTCCCTTGCCTCTGCCTCGCTGCGCGCCACGACCTTGACACAGTGGTTGCCAGCGTCTGACGGGTCTGCCACGATATTGGCGGGACCCTCAAACTGTTCTTCCATTGTGCGCCATTCATGCACCCAGAAACTGGACCAGTCCGCAGACGGTTCTTCCTCCATGTTACCGTTTTCCACCAAATCGGTGTGTTCGACTATTTTGCCGAAGTCTTTCCACACGTCGGCAGCCTTGTAGGCGGCCGACGTGCCAGCAGGAATATATAGGGTGGCATTGACTAAGTCCACATCCTCAAAAATGTTCTCAGGCACAGCCAGAGGCTCATGCCATTCTACAGTGACCGAGGTGAGGCTGGAGCAGTCAAAGAAAGCATAATTCCCGATGCTCGTCACGCCAGAGGGGATGGTGACGGAGGTGAGTAATTCGCAGCTATAGAAGGCTCTCGGACCTATGCTCGTCACGCTGTTGGGGATAGTGGTGTTCTTGCAACCTGTTATTAAAGTGTTAGATGATGTCTCAATAATAGCATTGCAATTATTCCGTGAATCGTACACGGTGTTTTCTTCGTCTACGGATAGATTCGTAAGATTTGAACAGCCCCGGAACAGATTTCCATCAACTGATAACACGGATTTTGGTATGGTAATGGATTGCAAATTGCTGCAATAATAAAAATATGAAGAAGTCAAATATGACAGTCCTGTAAAATATCGGAATTCATCGAAAAGGATGATATCTTCATTATTGTCAAAATCATTAGAGGCGTCAACTACTGTGCATACTTCCAAATTGCTTAGTTCACCATCGCCATTTTTGTCCCATTTGCCAACGCAAACGGCTTTTGTATTGGCATCGGCAAAGTTGATGATCTCTTCCGTCCCAGGCTTCTCTATGATGTTTCGGAATTCCTTCCAGTAGTCTGCGCCCTCATAGGTAGATTTGCATCCGAAAGGAACAAAGAGTGTTGCATATGAACGTTTCTCAAAAGTGTTTTCACTTATCTCTAAAGGCGACTCGTTCTCAATAATAACCGATTTAATACCACAATAGCGGAAAGCATCACTTCCAATACTTGTAAGGCCTTGAGGTAAATAGACATTGGAAATAGAATTATAACCTGAGCTCGTTGAATAAATATAAAAAGCGTTGGGGCGGATTTCAGTAATGCCATCAAAATACAAATCTGTGATAGTGCAAGAAAAAAAGTCTTGACTCCAATAAATGAAATGAGGGCCTATTCTTAATTCTTCTATTGTTGTGTTTTTGAAAGTTGATTCAATATGACTTCCTTCCCATCTTGGCAGTATTCTCCTGTCAACAATAGCAGTTCCTATGGTAGCCCACTCAAACATGCCATCAGAATTTCTCCCAGACTCCCAAATTAAGTCTCTCTCTGAATAAGGTATTTCTAACTTATTTATTTTTACATTATAAAAAGCCAGATCGTCTACAGAGTTCACAGACGGATCGATTACCAAATGGTCGATTGTGGCAGCATAGAATGCGCTGCTGCCTATGGTTTGCTTGGTTGTTATTTCACCAATATTTGCCACATAGAAAGCGTTTCTTTCTATCGAATATGTTGTATTAGGAATCGATACGGAGGAAAAGTAGCCCCCATTAAAGCAGAATCCCTTAATCATTCCAACATTGTCAGGAATGACCAAATCATCGATTCTGTTCCCGTTCAAATAAAGATAATGTGCCTTGGCAAGAGGATTCGAATAATATGAAGAGAAGTCAATATTACACCAAGATTCCAAATCTGAAATATTGACTCTCTGCAAATTATTAGCATCATAAAAAGCATAAGTACCTATGCTCGTCACGCTCTCGGGAATAGTGAAGGAGGTCAAGCCGGAGCAGCCTCTAAAAGCAAAAGCACCTATGCTCGTCACGCTCTCGGGAATAGTGACGGAGGTCAGACCGGTGCAGCCCTCAAAAGTATAATCTCCTATCTTCGTCACGCCATCTGGGATAATGAGGTCTTTGATTTCCTCATTATTTATTAATAAATGGTGGGCATAAAGAAGAGGGTTGGTGTAGTGTGAGCTTGTCTCTGTATCTTCATAAAATTTTATATTGCACCAAGCAGCGAGATTTGAAATGTGAACGGAGGTCAGGCCTGTGCAGTTATAAAAAGCATTTCTTCCGATTTTCGTCACGCTCTCGGGAATAGTGGTGGATGTCAAGCCGGAGCAGCAACTGAAAGCATAAGGTCCAATGCTATCAACGCTCTCGGGAATAGTGACTGAGGTCAGACCAGAGCAGTTGTAGAAAGCATTAGACCTAATGGCTGTTAATCCTGTGAAATACTGGAGCTCGTCGAATGATGTAATAGTTGAGTTTGATTTGAAGACAGTACCCAAATCGGTCACTGCTGCGGCTTCATCCATACTCAACTTGCCGTCATTGTTGTTATCCCAATTGGCCAAGCAGAGCGCTTTCACATTGTCATCAGCGAAAGTGATGGCGACAGGTGCCTCCATCTCTATGATATTATTAAAGCTCGACCATCCATCTGTTGCAGAATAGGAATCCTTGGATTCGAACGGCACGTAAAGTGTGGAATTTGAATAGTTAGAGAAAACATCAGAAGTGATGGAGATTGGAATATAATTAATAAGTGTCACCTCGTTGAGACGTGAGCAATTATAAAATGCATACCCCCCGATGCTTGTAATGCTACTTGGGATTGTGATGGATGTCAGATTGATACAGTTAAAAAAAGCGTGATTTCCAATACTTGTAACGCTGTTTGGAATGGTTATAGATGTAATATCATAGCAACTATAAAATGTATAATCCCCTATACTCGTCACTCCATCTGGGATAATAAGGTTTCTTACTACCTCTTCATTCAAAAATAAATGATGGGCATAGTACAAAGGGTTAGAGCGATCCCCTCCATAAACATTTGTAACTAAAAAATGAATATTGCACCAAGCTGCTATATCTGAAATGTGAACATAATTTAGGTGGGTACAGCCATTGAAAGCACTAATCCCTATGCTCGTTACGCTGTTGGGGATAGTGACAGATGATAGGCCAGAGCAGCCAGAGAAAGCATAGTCTCCTATGCTCGTCACGCCCTCGGGGATGGAGATGGCTGTCAAGGCAGAGCAGCCATAGAAAGCATTATTCCCTATGCTCGTCACGCTGGAGGGGATGACGGTGTTTTTGCAACCGGCAATCAATGTATTTGAGTATTTCAATATGATGGCATTGCAATTGTCGCGTGAGTCATACTTGGTATTGTCCGAGGCAACAGAGATGGAAGACAGGCTGGAGCACTGAGAGAAAGCATAATCCCCTATGCTCGTTACGCTTTTGGAAATGCTGACGGAGGTCAGGCCGGAGCATCCAGCGAAAGCCGACTTCCCTATGCTCTTTACACTGTTGGGGATGGTGACGGAGGTCAGGCCGGAACAGCCATTGAAAGCCGACTGCCCTATGCTCGTTACACTGTAAGTAGTTCCGTTGTATACAAATGATGATGGTATAACTACTGAACCAGAATATGAACTATTTTGAGAAAGTATGTATGTTACCTCTGCTGTCGCATTATTGTTGAGATTATAATAAATCCCATTAATTAGTGTTGCTGCCATCCCATTCATGGAGACAAATAGGCTGATAAGTAAAGGAATAATTCTTTTCATATCAAAGGAATAAGTATGTTTAGCTTTGTTTTTCTTATGTTTTTATCAAGCCTACAAATATAGGAATTATTTCTGAAAGTCTAAAGATTTGAGGGCAGTTATTTCCTTCTCTTGCGGTAAAAAAAGCAAAAAACTGGCAAAGCGTCGCGGGGTGTCACTTTTTTTCACTATCTTAGCGGCGGCAAAGTATCTGTGGATGATTTTGAGCTGAAAGTTTGTAAGATGTCACATTGTCAGACAGAAAAGCCACTTCCTATCATCAGACAGAAAAGGATACACCTCATCATAGAATACACCTCATATACTTCAGATAAAAATGAAATCAATAAGATTGAAACTTCTCACAACGCTGCTCGCACTCCTGCCCGCGAGCATGATGGCACAGGATGAGTTCTTCTACATCTTCCTGTGTTTCGGACAATCCAACATGGTGGGGCAGGGACAGATAACCGATGCCGATAGGATTGTGGACGACGACGCGTTCCTCAGCCTCTCCGCCGTCGACGGTGCCGACGGTCGCCGGGTAGGGGAATGGCGCAAGGCCGTGCCGCCTCTCTGCCGCGACAACACCGGTCTCTCGCTCGTGGACTTCTTCGGGCGCACGCTGCGTAAGAACCTGCCGGGCAATGTGCGCATCGGTCTGGTGTATGTGGCGGTGGACGGTTGTGCCATCGACCTCTTCGACAAGGACGGCTATAAGGCTTATACCGACACCATCAAACCAGAGTGGCTGAAGAATGAGATTGCCGCCTATGGCGGAAATCCCTATGGCCGTCTGGTGGAAATGGCCCGCAAGGCCCAGAAAGAGGGTGTGATCAGAGGCATTCTGCTGCATCAGGGAGAGACCGACGCCTACAACGACCGTTGGTTGGCGAAGGTTCGCAAGATTTATGACGATCTGATGAAAGACCTGAACCTTGACCCCAAACGGGTGCCGATAATCGCCGGTGAGACGGTGGGCGCCGACCAGCACGGTGTGTGTGCCCATGCCAATCCCACCATCAACAGGTTGCCGGAGGTGATTCCCAACGCCTATGTGGTGTCGTCGAAAGGCTGTGAGGCCGGTCCCGACCATGTGCACTTCACCTCAAGGGGATACAACACCCTCGGCACGCGCTATGGCCTGAAGATGCTGCAGACGATGGGTTTTGCCATCAGCGACGGCGAGGCCACGACCGAGAACTTCAGCAGCAGTGTGGCGCCGGAGGGTGTCGACGTGGAGGGCAATCTCGATGAGAAAGGAGTCTTCCGCGGTAAGGCCACCATGCCTCTGACGCGTATCGACTATGTGAGTTTTTCGGGCAATGTGCTGAAAACCCTTCCTATGAACGGCGAGAAAGAAGTGGCGGTAGACACCACGCTCTTCCCCGAAGAGAAGCACCTTGTCATCGTCTTCTATGCCCAGGGAGGCTCGTCGATGTCTATCGACATCACAAGATAATCTAGAATACCTAGAAAATCTAGAAAATCTAGTATTCCTAGGAAAACTAGGAAAACTAGAAAAACCCAGAAAAAAAAGAGGGCCTGAGTTTTTCCCAGGCCCTCTTTTAATTATTTTGTCCTCTTTAAATTATTATAATGTGCGAAAGGCGGCAGGCAGATACTCGATAATATCGCTGGCCACCAGGCTCTCCTTGCCTTTGTCGCAGATGGCCAGGTCGCCGGCCAGTCCGTGCAGATACATTCCCAGTTGGCAGGCCTCGCGCTGATGATAACCGCGGGCGAGCAAGCCGGTGATGATGCCGGTGAGCACGTCGCCGCTGCCGGCAGTGGCCATGCCCGAGTTGCCGGTGCTGTTGAATATCACCTTGCCGTCGGGCATGCACAAGGCAGAGTTATGCCCCTTGAGGATGATGTATACCTGCAGCCTCACGGCCATGTCGATGGCTTTGTTGAGCCGCTCGTAGTTGTCGCTGCTGCGCGAGCCGCAGAGGCGGTCGAACTCTCTGGGGTGGGGAGTCATCACCAGGCAGCGGGGCAACTGCTGCATCCATGCTTTGTGGCTGGCGAGGATGTTGAGCGCATCGGCATCCAGCACGATGGGGGCATTGGTGCGGCGCAGTTGGGCTATCAGGGCGATGGCAGAGCCTTCCACCTGTCCCAGACCGGGACCGATGCCGAGGGCATCGAATTCGTCGGCCGGCACGGCATCAGAGAAATAGTTGTCGTCATAGTCGAATTGCAGCACTGCCTCGGGCACCGCTATCTGCATGATGTCGCAGTTCTTCTTCGGTGTGTGCACCGTCAGTTTGCCGGCTCCCGACCGCAGGCAGGCGCGGGAGGCGAGTATGGCGGCACCAGCCATGCCATAGCTGCCGGCGATGAGCAGTGCGTGACCCATGTTGCCTTTGTGGGCGAAGTCGCTGCGCGGCAGGAGCATGGCGCGCACGTCGTCGGCCTCGAGGATGGTGTATGGGGTGTCGGTGCGGCGGATATACTCTTTCGACAGGCCGATGTCAAGCACTCGCAGGCGTCCCACATACTGCTGGTTGTCGGCGAAGAGGAATGCCAGTTTGGTGGTGTGGAGCGTCAGCGTCACGTTGGCACGGATGATGTTGGCGTGGATGTTGTAAGTGTTCATCTCCGTCATCAGTCCCGATGGGATGTCGATGCTGATCACCTTGCACGGCGACTGGTTGATATACTTCACCAGCGAGGCATAGCCGCTCTCAAGGGGCTTGGTGAGGCCTGTGCCGAAAAGACCGTCGATGACCACCGTGTCGGCGGTGAGGGTGGGCGGGTCGAACTCTCGTGTCACCTCTATGAAATTCTTGATGCGGCTGCATTCCATCGCACGCTGCTTGTTCTCCAAGCAGTCGTCTTTCAACTTGTTCTTCGTATTGAAGAGGAAGACGCTGATTTGGTAGCCTCTCTCGGCCAGCATGCGTGCCACGGCGAGGGCGTCGCCGCCATTGTTGCCGGGACCGGCGAACACCACAATGGGGGTGTTGACGCCGCACTCCTCGGTGATGGCGGTGGTGAGGGCCTTGGCGGCACGCTCCATCAGGTCGATAGACTTAATAGGCTCATGCTCAATCGTATATTTGTCGAGCTCTTGAATCTGGGTGCTTGTAAATATCTTCATACGATGCAAAATTACAAAAATATTGGCAACTCATATCCATTGTTTGCTATATTTTTATTAAATTTGCACATAAATCAAATACAAGACTATGGATACAATTCAAGTATTGGACAAGAAATTCAAAGTTCTCATCCCCGAAGCCGAGGTGCTCAGGAGAATTAAGGAAGTGGCTGAACAATTGAACAAAGACTTGGCGGGAAAGAACCCCATTTTCCTCGCTGTGCTCAATGGAGCCTTCGTCTTTGCCGCCGACCTGATGAGGTGCATCACCATCCCGTCGGAAATCTCTTTCGTGAAACTCGCATCCTATCAAGGCACGACCACGACAGGCAAGGTGAAAGAGGTGCTCGGCATCAACGAGGACCTCACCGGCCGCACCGTCGTCATCGTGGAGGACATCGTGGAGTCGGGACTGACCATTCGCCGCATGATGGAGTCGCTCGGCACCCGCAATCCCGAATCGGTGCATGTGTGCACACTGCTGCTTAAGCCCGACAGGCTGAAGGAGGACTGCGACGTGGAGTATGTGGCCTTCCGCATCCCCAACGCCTTCGTCGTCGGCTACGGACTCGACTACGACCAGCAGGGCCGCAACTTGAGAGATATCTATTCGCTTGTGACAGATGACGAACAACCTAAAACAGAAAATATGAGAAATATCGTGATTTTTGGTGCCCCGGGGTCTGGCAAGGGCACGCAGAGCGACCTGATTATCCAGAAGTATGGCCTCAACCACATCTCCACCGGCGATGTGCTCAGGGCCGAAATCAAGAACGGCACCGAACTGGGCAAAATCGCCAAACAGTATATCGACGACGGCATGCTCGTGCCCGACACGCTCATTGTCGACATGCTCGCCAAGGTGTACGACAGTTTCGGCGCCGCGCACAAAGGTGTGATCTTCGACGGATTCCCACGCACGGTCAACCAGGCTGAGGAACTCAAGAAGATGCTCGCCGCAAGGGGCCACAAGGTGGCTGCCATGATTGAGCTCAACGTGCCCGAGGACGAGCTGATGACCCGGCTCCTCAAGCGTGGACTTGAGAGCGGGCGCAGCGACGACAACGAGGAGACCATCAAGAAGAGACTCGGTGTCTATCACAGCCAGACGTCACCTCTCATCGAGTGGTATGAGCGCGAGGGCGTGCGTCACCAGATCAACGGTCTCGGCGAACTCGACCGTATCTTCGCCGACATCTGTAGCGTGATCGACCAGTTGTAATGTCGTCTTCAAATAGTCAGACAGCAGAGACAGACAAATGGAGTCGAACTTCGTAGACTATGTGAAGATTATCTGCCGTTCGGGAAAGGGCGGCCGCGGGTCGATGCACCTGCGGCATGTGAAGTATAACCCTAACGGAGGGCCTGACGGGGGCGACGGGGGCGACGGTGGAAGCGTTTACCTCCGTGGCAACCATAACTATTGGACGCTCCTGCACCTGAAATACCAGCGGCATGTCTTCGCCCAGCATGGAGGCAACGGTGGCAAGGACAAATGCCACGGCACCAAGGGAAAGGACGAGTATGTGGACGTGCCGTGCGGAACGGTGGTCTATGATGCCGAGACGGGGAAGTATATCTGTGATATCTCCTACGACGGACAGGTGGTGTGCCTGCTCAAGGGCGGGCGGGGTGGACTGGGCAACTTCCAGTTCCGCTCGGCCACCAACCAGGCTCCGCGATATGCCCAGCCGGGAGAACCTATGCAGGAGAAGACCATCATCCTCGAACTCAAGTTGCTGGCCGACGTGGGACTGGTGGGATTTCCCAATGCGGGCAAGTCGACACTGCTCTCTTCGCTCTCAAGCGCACGGCCCAAGATAGCCAACTATCCCTTCACCACCCTTGAGCCTTCGCTCGGCATCGTGGGATACCACGACAGGCAGTCGTTTGTGATGGCCGACATCCCGGGCATCATCGAAGGGGCCAGTGAGGGGAAAGGCTTGGGACTGAGGTTCCTCAGGCATATTGAGCGCAACTCGCTGCTGCTTTTCATGGTGCCGGGCGATACCGACGATATCCGCCGTGAGTATGAAATCCTGCTGCACGAACTGGAGAATTTCAATCCTGAGATGCTCGACAAGCACCGTGTGCTGGCAGTGACTAAGTGCGACCTGCTCGATGATGAGCTGATAGATATGCTGCGCGACACACTGCCCGACAATGTGCAGACCGTCTTCATCTCGGCCGTCACCGGACAGGGACTGGAGGAACTGAAGAACGTGCTGTGGAGCGAACTCAACAGCGAGAGCAACAAGTTGCAGGCCATCACTGCAGAGGACTCGCTCGTGCACCGCGACAAGGAACTGCCGGCACTCAAGAGGGAGATGGTGGACGAAGGCGAGGACGTGGAAATCGTGTTTGTCGATGCCGATGACATCGATGATATCGACGACCTCGACGACTTCGAATACGACGAGCCATGAGAAAGCCTGCACTGCTCGACTATTCTCTCGGCGAGGGAGTGAGGGCTTTCAGCACCACACGCCATGGAGGAATGAGCCATGGCGTGCATGGTGAATTGAATATCAACCGCTATTGTGGAGACGATGAGGCTTGCGTGAGAGCCAATCGCCAGTCGCTGTGCGACGAACTGGGCATCAGTGAGCGGTGTCTCGTAGTGCCTCATCAGGTGCACGGTGCTGTGGTGAGACGGATTTCACCCGACTTCCTCTCTTATGACGATGCCCGCCGCGAGGAATACCTTGAAGGGGTGGACGCCGTGATGACCGATATGCCGCGAGTCTGCGTAGGTGTCTCCACCGCCGACTGCATCCCTGTCTTGCTCTATGATGCCGCACACAAGGCGTGCTGTGCCGTCCATGCCGGGTGGCGGGGCACCGTGGCGCGCATCGCACAGAAGGCAGTGGAAGCCATGGTGGATGCTTATGGCACCGAACCTGCAGCTCTGCGGTGTGTCATTGGTCCGGGCATCTCGCTGGCCCGCTTCGAGGTGGGCGACGAGGTGTATGAACAGTTTGAGGCGGCAGGGTTCGACATGAAGGCCATCGCACGGCGATACGCCAAGTGGCATATCGACTTGTGGGAGGCCAACAGCCTGACACTGAAAGCGATGGGCGTTCGCCCAGAAAACATCATGGTCGCAGGTGTGTGCACCTACGACCATGTGGATGATTTCTTCTCTGCCCGGCGGCTGGGCATCTGCTCAGGCCGCATCTATTCGGCAGTGATGATTTTTTCCTAGGTGTTCTAGTTTTCCTAGGAATTCTAGTTTTTCTAGATGTTCTAGTTTTTCTAGATTTTTATTGGTTTCTTTTTCTGCGCTGCTCGCGGTATTTGGCTTTCTGGCGAGCGCTGCCGCTGCCGTGGGCACCGGTGATGTAGGCTTTCTTCTTGGCCTTGGTCTTGGGCTTGCCCGAATCATCGGGGCGGTCGCTGCCGCCACGGCCCCACACGATGCCGCCCTGGATGATGGCGTCGATATCGTCTCCTTTGCTCATACTGACAGTGTTATCAATGGTGGAACAGGCGGACGCCGGTGAATGCCATGGCGATGCCGTACTTGTCGCAGGTGGCGATGACATGGTCGTCGCGGACGCTGCCGCCGGCCTGGGCGATGAACTCCAC
>CADBLU010000119.1 GCA_902795605.1 uncultured Prevotellaceae bacterium
GACTCGTAAAGAAAAGGAAATCATGGACCTGTATTGGCAGCATGGGCCAATGTTCGTCAAGGAACTGCTGGAGTACTACGACGAGCCGCGTCCACATTTCAATACGCTATCCACCACGGTGCGTATTCTGGAGAAGAAGGGCATGCTCGGCCATAAGCAGTTTGGCACATCCTACCAATATTTCCCGATAGTCACTGAGAAAGAATACGGCCGTTCAAGCCTGGCCGGTGTCATCAAGAGCTATTTCGACGACTCGTATCTGGATGCCGTCAGCAGTTTCGTGAAAGACGAGAAAATCTCTCTGGAGGAACTGAAAGAACTGATCGAGCGAATAGAGCAATCATAATACACAAAGGATTTAGGTATGCTGGAATTTCTGATATACGACTTGAAAGTAGCTGTGCTGATAGCGATATTCTATCTGTTTTATCGCCTGCTGCTCAGCCGCGACACCTTTCACCGCCTCAACCGCCTGGTGCTGCTCGCTACGGCTGTCGCCTCATTTGTGCTGCCGCTATGCGTCATCACTTTCCATCATACTGTCGTCCTGACATCCCATGAGCCCAACATTGCCGTCGGACAGCCGTTGGCGGCAATCGTCGAACCTTCCCTGCCATGGTGGCAGATGGGAGTTGTCGCCGTGTTCCTCTTGGGTGTGTTGATTGTTGTAGGCCATGTCGCGTGGTCTGTAGCGCAGGTGGTTCGTCTCATCATGCACAGCGAGCGACACCCGCAAGACGATGGTACTGTCATCGCCGTCACCGACAGGCCGGTGGCACCCTTCAGTTGGATGCGCTACATTGTGCTCAACGTTTCAGATTTCGAGCATCAAGACCCGGCCATCATGGCCCATGAACGAGGCCACATACGCCAGCGACACTCGCTTGACGTGCTCCTCGTAGATACGCTCACCGCACTGCAATGGTTCAACCCCACTATCTGGATGCTTCGCCAAGACTTGCGAGCCATCCATGAGTACGAGGCCGATGCAGCTGTTCTCTCTCAAGGCATCAATATGCGCCAGTATCTCTATCTGCTTATCCAAAAGGCCGCTGTCAGTGGTGGGTACTCCATCGTCAACGGCATTACTCACAGTACCCTTAAAAACCGCATAAACATGATGCTTAACAATAAGAAATCCAATCGTAAGAGTTGGTTGAAACTGCTCATCCTCCTGCCCATTTTGGGCGCAGTCGTGATACTCAACGCCGAGACCGTCAACGACTATGTTTACCAGCAGCCACAGAAGAAATTGGTTAAGAAGGGCAGCAAAGCCGGAAAGGTGAACGTCAGCGGCAAGACCATCGAAGTGAAAGCCGACCAACCGACAACGACCACAACCCCCGGCATATTTGTTGTTGATGACATGAAAACCAACATGGAGAATCCTCTCGTCTTTATCGACGACAAGCGCGCAAGCATGGAGGAGGTGAAGGCCATCGATCCCAAAACCATCGACCATATCGACGTCTTGAAAGACAAGGCATCCACCGAGTTGTATGGCGAGGAAGGAAAAAACGGCGTCATCCTCATCACGACCAAGAAAGCGGCTGCCGCAGGCGACAAGACCGCCGTCGGCTCTTTCTCTGCCAATGACGACAAAAAAACCGAAAACACTGCCGTCGGCTCCTTCTCTGCCAATGACGACAAAAAAGCCGAAGCCATCGAAACCGATGATTCAAACGCCTTCGATGTGGTGGAAAAAAGCCGGAATTCCCTGGCGGCGCCGAGGCTATGATGAAATACCTCTCCGATAATATCCATTATCCAGAAGCTGCCTTCAAAGCAGGCAAACAAGGGAGGGTCATCGTCAGTTTCATCATTGAGTCGGACGGCAGAATCAGCAACGCCCATGTCATAAAAAATGTCGACAACGACCTTGACGCAGAGGCAGTCCGTGTTGTTGGCGCCATGCCCAAATGGTTGCCAGGCATGCAGGATGGCAAAGCCGTGCGTGTGAAATTCGCAATGCCCATCACATTCCGCCTGAGATAAGAAACAGCATTTTTTTGACCGGTATTCGGTTTTCGCAGATGGCAATTGATGCCAGAATCGACAACGCACGTAGCACAGCCGTCCCTGCGAAACCGGATACTGGTTGTCGTGTGCAGAGGCCGTCAACGTCGTTTTTCATCTTGGTAAAGCGTACTGGCATGTCTTTTTGCATTGCTGAAGAGAACAACAGATGTGCGAAATCAGCAAGTTGGAATTTAACAAGATGGCTTTGTTGCTGACCGCCTATCAAAAAAGTGCAGATAAAATCGTAAAGAAATATGCTTGTTTTTTTCTATTTGTAGTATCTTTGCGGGCACAAACCATACGACCTCAAGGAATGGAAAGAAATAAGGAGATTTATCGTGTGACACTGGTGGGAGGAGCGGCCAACGTCTTTCTGCTGATGATCAAGTTTATAGCAGGCATCTTTGGACACAGTGCCGCAATGTTGGCAGACGCCGTTCATTCGCTGTCTGATTTCGTCACCGACATCATCGTACTGGTATTCATCCATATCAGCGGCAAGCCACAGGACAAAGACCACGACTACGGCCATGGCAAGTATGAGACGCTGGCCACCACCTTGATTGGTTTCGCGCTACTGATGGTGTCGGGGGGTATCCTCTACAGCGGTGCCACAAAAATCATAAGATGGTGGAACGGCGAGACTCTGGTAGCCCCGGGGGCACTTGCGTTCTGGGTGGCACTCTTGTCCGTAGCCATCAAAGAGAGCATCTACCGATACACCACAGCGAAGGCCCGGAAGCTCAACTCACAGGCTTTAGAGGCAAATGCGTGGCATCACCGCAGCGACGCCTTCTCATCCATTGGCACCGCCATCGGCATCGGCGGCGCCATTTTCCTGGGACAGCGTTGGACGGTGCTCGACCCCTTGGCATCCATCGTCGTCGGCCTGCTCATCGTCAAGGTGTCATTTGATTTGCTGGGCAACGGCATCGGCGACCTCACAGAGCGGTCGCTCCCCGATGGCATAGAGAAAGAAATGATCAGTTTGGTCTCTTCACTTCCAGGTGTGGTGGAGCCACACAATCTCCGTACCAGAAGGTTGGGCAACCACTATGCCATTGAACTGCACATCAGGATGGACGGCGACATCACGCTTCGTGAGGCTCACGACAAAGCCTCTGAAGTGGAGCGCCTGCTCAGAGACCGTTACGGAAAGGAAACGCATATCGCAGTACACGTGGAGCCGACAACCCACTGATATCCAGCCGATTTCAATCTTCAATCGACCGAAGGCCGAAATCAATTTTCAATCTTCAATCTTCAATCGCCCTACCTGATGAAGTTCATGAACGTGGGCCTCTCGTCGCGCTGGGGAGCGGGACTGCCGTCGGCATGGATTTTCTTCAGCAGGAAAGCCATGTTCGTGGCCAGGGTGCGCATGGTCTGCATGCCCTCGGTGTCGCGTTTCACCTCGCCCTTGCCCGCTCCATAGGCGATGTTCCAGTACTGTGATGTCACCACGGGCATGTTCATCATCTCAAACATCATGTTCATGGTCTGGAGTGTGGCCGTAGCGCCACCACGCCGGCAGACAGCCAGGGCCGCGGCAGGCTTGTTTTGCACCAGATGGCCCGCCGAGAAAAACAGGCGCTGCATCAGCGAGAGGATGCCTCCGTTAGGTTGTCCATAATACACCGGCGTGCCTACAATCAGTGCGTCGGCATCTTTCATCTTATGGGTGATCTCCGCGCAGAGGTCATCATCAAAGACACACCCCTCTGCTCCATTCGCCCGACAGCCCCCACAGTTGATACACATGCGCACGGGCTTACGGCCTATCTGGACGATTTCAGACTCCACGCCATATTTCCGCAACTGCGTCTCAATCTCTTTCAGACAGCAAAATGTATTGCCGTCCTCTCGCGGACTACCGTTCACCAGCAAGACTTTGGGGGTCTTGCCTGTGGGCGTTGCCTCCTGTGCCTGCTCGCCATCGCTTTCTAACAGTCCTGCAGACTCAACCTTGTTTATCATTGCCGACACAGGAGCGGCGACAACGGCTCCTGCCGTTGCCAATGCCGACTTCTTGATAAAATTCCTTCTGTCCATCCGTATTCTACTTAAAAAACTTCTACAAATTACACTCCTTTCAACTTGAGAAAGTTGAGTACACTTTCTTAAAACCGTATGCAAAAGTAATCAAATTCGGCGAATTCTTCCATTTTGCACCCACATTTATGTCCGGCTCCCCGAGGCCGTCGACATCTACCAGAAATCGGGACCGATGGAAACGGCAAAACCGGCTGTCTGCCCGCCAATAGGAAGGACTTTCCATTTGTCAGGCAAACTTTGTATCAGTTTTCGTCGCAAAGTTACGCATAAAATTTCCTTTTTAGAAAATTTTGACTATATTTGCAACATCATACTGTGACCAATAAATTTTTCCCCATGAAAAAATCAACTCTATTCACATTGCTTTTGCTGCTGCTATGCTGCGGCATCCACGCTCAGACCTCACGGAAAGGCAAAAGCAACCGTCTGACCATCAGAGAAATCGTCAACAGCCAGTTGAACGAGCCCGAAGGTGAACTGATTGGCGCTGCCTATAATGCCTGGCAGCGATACCTGAAAGGACGCCCTCAAAAGGAGGGTGAGACAATCACGCTCGATCCCCAAAACGGCTATTTCCGCTACGACAGCTATAGTGATGAGACAGACAGTCACACTTATGTGGAGATATGTTACTGGAACCGCAGCGACGGCAAACAATTGGTGGGATGGAATAGCGTCTGCTTTTGTGAGGGCGAACCATCCATCACGGAATGCACATATATTGAAATGAGCCTGTACAATCCGTCCAAGCGCAAATGGGAGGAATTAGAGCAAGACCCGGTCGGTGACTGCCTGACAGAAAAGGAGACAGGGCCATCAAGCTATGGATACAACAGCGACACCAAAAGCTACTTTTTATCCTATTCAAATCCCGAAAAGTACATTAAGATGACGAAAGAGGAGTTTGACAATTGGCTGAAGGTGAAACCGACGGTCGTCTTCGAACTTCCCAGGAAAGGAAAGGACATCATCGTGAAGACCTACGAAGGAAAGCAGTTCACTCCGCTGACATTGAAATGGGACGGCATGACATTCCATAGAGCAGACGAATAACCCTAATAACATTATATAATAACAATGACATTCAGAAACATTCTCCTCGCGGCGGGCTGCACAGTCATATCCGTGGCAGCCCACGCACAAGTGACCATCGACATCGACGCCCAGCAACGGGGCCCGAAAGTGAGCCCTATGCTCTACGGCATCTTCTACGAAGACATCAACCACGCCGCCGACGGCGGCCTCTATGCCGAACTCATCCGCAACCGCTCGTTCGAGGACGGACCACGCTTCGGGGCTCCTGCTGACATGCAGGGGTGGTCGACGTATGCCGCCGCTCCGTCGCAACTCAACGCCAAACTCATACAGCCCTCGAAGAAGACACCTCTGCTCAATGCGGTGCAGCACAACGCCCTGGCGCTCGACATCAAGGCTTCGCCCTCTACACCCGTCTGCTTGGTGAATGAGGGATATTGGGGCATCAACGCCGTGCAGGGGCGCAGCTACCGCCTGTCATTCTGGGCCAAGACCTTGAAATATCAGGGCACCGTGAAGGCGACGCTCTGCTCGCGCGACGGCGCTGAGATATATGCCGAGAGTGTGGTCAGCGGATTCCCTGCCGCCAAGGCCAAGGGCTGGACGAAGTATGAGGCCACTCTCAAGGCCGGCGACAACGACCCTCTGGCACTGTTTGCCCTCGTCTTCGACGGCGTGGGGCAAGTGCAGCTCGACATGGTGAGCCTCTTCCCGCCCACGTTCAAGAACCGCGAGAACGGCATGCGTCCCGACCTGGCCAACATGCTGTGGCAGATGCGCCCGAAGTTTATGCGCTTCCCCGGCGGCTGTTTTGTGGAAGGTCAGGAGAGTCCAGACAATGCCTTCCGTTGGGAACGTACCATAGGACCGATAGAAGAGCGCGAAGGTCATTGGAATGTGAATTGGGGTTACCGCACCACCGACGGACTGGGCTATCACGAATACCTGCAGTTGGCTGAAGACTTGGGTGCGAAACCACTCTTTGTGGTAAACGTGGGTCTTTGGCATGGCGGCATGACACCCTATGACAGCATCCAGCCCTGGATAGATGAATGTATGAATGCCATCGAGTATGCCAACGGTCCTGTCACTTCGAAGTATGGTGCCATGCGCGCCAAAAACGGCCACCCAGAACCTTTCGGTCTGGAATATTTAGAGGTAGGCAATGAGAACAACCAGCCCGACCCCCGCCAACAAAGCGACCATTACTACGACCGTTATGAACAGTTCTACAAAGCCATCCGTGCCAAGTATCCCGAGATGAAAATCATCGGCAACGTTGTGGCATGGGGCGATGACAACCCGAAATGGAACTCTACGCTGCCTGTTGACCTTCTTGATGAGCATTACTACCGCTCACCCGACTGGTTTGCCGGCGCTTTCCACAAATACGACAGTTACGACCGCCGTGGTCCGAAAGTCTATGTAGGGGAATATGCCGTGACCAACGGTTTCGGTAATCTGGGTAACATGAACGCCGCGCTGGGTGAGGCCGTTTATATGATGGGCATAGAGAACAATTCCGATGTAGTGGAGCTGGCATCCTATGCGCCCATTTTCGTCAATGAGAACGATGCCCGCTGGCGTCCCGACATGATACGTTTCAGCAGCAGCCGCGTCATGGGAACGCCTTCCTACTACGTGCAGCAACTCATGCCACAACACATCGGCACCCAAGTGTTGAAAGTGAGCCAGACCAACCCCTACGAGGCTATCATCCGCAAGCCTATAACACCAAAGCAAAGCCGCGTAGGGTTCGGCACGTGGGGCACCCGTGCTTCGTTTGAGACCGGCAAGGATGTAGAATACATCAATGGCGACTGGAAAAAAGAGGGTAACAGCTTGAAACAGACCAGTCTTAAGGAAGCTACCATCTGCGTGGAAAAGGATATCATCAACAACGACCACTACACCTGCAAATTCCGTGCTTGCAAGGACGAAGGTGCCGAGGGTTTCCTCATCATCTTCAACTATGTAGATGAAAAGAACTACTGCTGGCTGAACTTGGGCGGATGGGGCAACACCCAGCATGCCATTGAGCAAATCAGCAATGGTGGCAAACTGCAGACCGTAATCAAGCGGGGACGTGTTGAACAGGGCCGCTGGTACGACATTACCTTGCAAGTGGCAGGTGACAGTGTAAAGGCTTGGATGGATGACCAACTTGTTTTCGATACCGTGCTGAAACGTGATGACACGAAAGGAGTCTATTCCTCAGCCACCATCGACGAAACGGCCAACGAGATTATCGTAAAAGTAGCCAACACGAGTGAGACGGCAACCACTGCCAGTCTGAATCTAACAAATTTTGCCCCCAAATGTGCCCGTGTGGTGCGTCTATCTGCCAATGACGGCATGGACGAGAACACGCTCCAGGCTCCCACCAACATTCATCCTGTAGAGCAACTGCTCTCTCCCGATGGGAACCACGTATTGCTCGATGTGCCCCCCTACTCTCTTAACATCGTCAGGATCAAGTGAGAAGTGGCTGAAATCGCCCTTTTTGAAAACGGATGACTGGGCGCAATGAACAGACATAAAAATAGGGTTTTGATATCAAAACCCTATTTTTATGTTTTTGGTATCAAATACCGAAGTACACTTTGCCAGTCGGGAAATTGGTCTGTTCCAAAGTGTATCCATTCGCCTGCGAACTCGCTGGCGCCGTTATTATCCCGGTCATCAATCAGGTAGTCACCCAGACAGAGGTCCTTGCGGTGGGTGATAATCATCCGCTTGTAGAACACGTCGTCGAGGTATTTTGTTACCCACTTTACCTTGTCAGACCATGCTGACGGATTTTTCCATGGTGCTGTGGAGAGGATGAACAACTCGTAATGCTTCTGCAACTCATGCACCGCCTCAATAGCATCCTTCATCGGCTTCATCTTTCCGAACAAGCCAGGTATGTCGTCGTAGTGAGGCTTGCCATTACCGTCGTCTGCATACTTGGCTTTCTCTTCTTCTGGAATTTGGTCGAGCCCCGATTTGAAGTCGACCAATACGTTGTCCATGTCAATAAATACTCTTTTCATATCATTAATCTTAGGTTTTCGATAACAATATAGTCACATCGGGAGGAAAATTAAAAAAAGAGTGATAAAATCCAAGAAATTGAAATCTTCTGTGTTTTATCATTTTTAATTTGCTATGCAAATATAGTCATTTTTTTGGAAATAATACAGTAAATAAGCCCTTTTTTCCTTACAAAAAGAAATTCATGTATAGGACAAAGGAAATTGACCAAGGATGGAAAAACCGCGACATGCTACCCACAAATCGCATTGTGGGAGGATGCCGACATCAACACTTGAGTGGATCATTACTTGTAGCGAACATGGTGAAAGCACAAATTTGGATTATTACATGTAAAATGTGCAAGAATTTACGATTTTTGGTGTTTATATAAACAGAACTATATAATCATTGCCATATGAAAATATTGAAGAATTGGAAAAAGAAACGATTTAGCGAGAGTCGCATGAGAGTGATATATGCAATTTGCTTTGTGCTGCTTGGATGCTTTGCCCTCACTTCTTGCATCATCGAAGAACCAGATGGAAAGTGGGATTCAATGGTTTGGAAAGCAGAAGAGCCTGTTCAGAAAACAGATGGCGTATATACAATTTCTGCCTCAGGTTCCGTTATCACCTTCTCTTGTGGTAATTATTCATCTCCATGGATTGAAAATGCAGAGTCTAAAGGGGAATGGTATTTTCCTCCCCGGGAGGAAAACAACTATCACACGATAAAGGCAGATTGGTTTAATGTTGAGATGAGAGGGAACAAACTTAAGGTGACTTTCGAACGCAACGAAACGCCAATGGAAAGGCCACTCAAGCTGACAGTTACAGCCGGTGACATTTTCTACACCTTTAACTTCAAACAATTTGCCAACAGATAAGGCTTTTGCCCTACCGCCGTCTTCACACATGCCTTTTGTGACTGCTGCGATGAAGGTACGGTTTATGGAAACTATTTACAAAAAATATTGCCATTGTATGCCAATTTATTGGGGTATGTAAATGCGGGTCGGAGTTTTTTCTTTATCTTTGCTGACAAATAAAACGAAAAATCAGCACTTATGATGAAGAA
>CADBLU010000120.1 GCA_902795605.1 uncultured Prevotellaceae bacterium
GAGGCACCGATACTGCTTACATTGGGCATTGTGAGATTCTTGACATTCGTGTTTTTGAAAGCCGAGTCAGGGATGCTTGTGATTCGGTTTGGTAGTCCGTCTGCCCTTATGACAGTGCCGTTGTTATCAACGACGTCGATATTTGTAAGATTCTTGCAATTCTTCACCAATAGCATCTCGGTGTTTTGAACGTCCTTGTAGAAGTATATGGTCGCAAGGTTCTTTATCGTAGAGAGGTCCACGCCATAGACATCTACAACCATCGCACCGTCGATGATGGCGGGGACGGATTTGACATAATTTTTTCCACCTTGTTCGATGCCAGTGATGCGGCACAGTGAAAGATCGCCGCTTTTAATGATGTTCCAGTAATTCGATTTGTAAGTATTGCAGCGCATATAGATGTAGTCGGATGATTTCCCGCAGCCGGCGTTGAGGTCGTAGCCCACCGAGTTGTCGCCGTTCTTGCCCACGAGATTGACGAAAGTTTTATCGTCAAGGAAGAGAATCTCGTAAATGGCTTCCTTGCTATCTAAACCGGCGGTGGTGTAATAGAGATGGATGTCGTCACCGCCGGCGTTGCTGTTTAGGTTGCCCTGCACGCTCTTGAAGTGGCTGCCGCCGTCATAGGGTACGAGGTGATAGGGGAGTCCGTTGAAATTCCTGTGCTCACTTAATTGTCCGCTTTCGTTGGTGAGATATAAGCCGGTGATGAAGGTGAGGTTGGCAGAGTTTTCAAAGTTGTCCGCCGTCTTGTAGAGCAGGTAGATGTAGTCGCTGCTGGAGCCGCAGCCCTTGTTCAGGTCCTGGTCGATGACCGTCCAGCCCTCATTTTGGTAGGTGGTTTTGAGGCTGTTCACCTCGCTTTTTGTGCCACCGATGAGCATCAAGTCGGTGATGAATTCCATGGCCCAGGCACCAGTGAAAGTGGTAATCGCGAACAGAAGCGTCATGGCTACCCGTGTCAGATAATTGGTAATATTAGTCTTGGTCTTCATATTCGTGTGGTATTTAAATGATGGGATAGGTATAAGTAGTAAAAATATAGGAACCACCAATGAAATCGGTGATCACAACATTGTTTTCCTGCGTCAAAATTTGTCGGGAAAGCAATGTCTCGTGGCGTATCTCAGCCATGTTTCTCATAGGCTACTGACAAACTACTGCAAATATACATTTTTTTAGCAAAATACAACGACTTCTGTTATGTTTTTATGCAAAAATATCTTCATTTTATATCGATTTTAACGGATTGCGTACAACGGAGGTCAATTTGACATAGGATTCACACCATCAAGTAGTTCGTGATCAGTAGTGGGGCTACAGTTTTTTTGGCAAAGTGCAAGGCTTTAAATAAAAAATCCCTATTTTTGCAGAAAAAACTGAAATGACGCTGCAAACTATCGCTGTTTTCAAATCACCGCTGACATCTAAATTTGGCACTCCAAGACAAAGCGGCATCGTTGAAGGGCTGAAAGGGGAAATCATTTTCAACAGTGCTTTCCGGAACCCCGATTTCATAAAGGGGATGGAAGGGTTCGACTATATCTGGCTCTTGTGGCTCTTCTCCGAAAACAACCACGATGCCGTGGGAGCCACGGTGCGGCCGCCACTGCTCGGCGGAAACGAGACCATGGGGGTGTTTGCCACAAGGTCACCTTACAGGCCAAATCCCATCGGACTTTCATCAGTGAGACTTCTTGATATAGAGTATGGTGGTGCGCAGGGACCTGTAATTCATGTGGAGGGGGCGGACCTTATCGATGGCACGCCGATAATCGACATAAAGCCTTATGTGGAGTATGCCGACTGCCATGTGGGGGTGAGGAGCGGTTTCGTTGACAGCAATGCGTGGCAGCGGCTGGAGGTGCGCTTCAGCGAGAAGACAAAGGGTATGCTGTCACCGGAAGTGCGCAAAGTCGTTTCTGCACTGCTCGAACAAGACCCAAGGCCTCATTACCATAATGACCCCGCACGCATCTATGGCATGCCCTTCAATGGCCGCGACATCCGATTCCAAGTGCAAGGCAATGTGCTCACCGTGGTGGAAATAATATGAGCCCTCCCAGTCCCGTATGTTGCTGTATTACAGCAACAAACAAGACAGATAAACCAGCGACCAAACAATTATTTCCCCCTTTTGCTTTATGCTTTGATGGAAAAATGCTAATTTTGTGGCCATAAACGGGACTGCCTGGAAATTTTGAATCCATCGCGTCTTGATAACAACTGTTGAACTTTATGAAAATGAAGAAAAAATATTTCTTTCCTCTTCTTGCCGCCGCCCTGTTGGTGGCGACAGTGGTCTTTGCACAGTTCGTGGA
>CADBLU010000121.1 GCA_902795605.1 uncultured Prevotellaceae bacterium
AGGACGTGAAAAACGGTGACGGATGCTTCTATGCCAACTTCAAGCCCGACAAGGGCAACTACACGAAGGACGGCAACCTCATCACCAGTAAGGTGGGCATCTATTCGGCCAACACCAACGGCCTCTTCGACATGGCCGGCAACGTGGCCGAATGGACCAGCACCATCTATACCGAGGCGGGTGTCGACGCCATGAACGACCTCAACCCGCAATTGGAATACAAGGCCGCCAAGGAAGACCCCTACCGGCTCAAGAAGAAGAGCGTGAGGGGCGGCTCGTGGAAAGACCCCGAGTCGTATATCCGCTCGGCATGGCGGTCGTGGGAATACCAGAACCAGCCGCGCTCCTACATCGGCTTCCGCTGCGTGAGGAGCATCGCCACATCATCAAGCGTCAAACAAAAAGCCAGTAAGAAATAGCATGACAAAATACAGCAAGTTCAATGTCGTCTATCTGCTCCAGAAGTGGATGGACAGTGTGCCGGGACAGACGTTCCTCAACTACGCCTACAGTTGGGGCGCATCCATCGTGATCCTGGGAACCCTCTTCAAACTTACTCACATCAAGGGCGCTAACCTCATGCTGTTCATCGGCATGGGCACGGAGGTCTTCGTCTTCTTCATCTCCGCTTTCGACCGGCCTTTCGACAAGACCACCGACGGTATGGACCTCAAGACTCACTACGACAGCGACCAGCAGGAGGAAGGAGCCTATGCTGAAGGCGGCGAAGGGGCCGAGGGTGCCGAGACAGAGGAAGGCGACGATATCATCATCGGTTCCGGCGGAGGACAGGTGGCCGCGGCCTATGGCGGCGGTGGCGGTATCTTTGTCGGCGGTGGCGGCGGCGTGGCCGGCGAAGGAGGTGCCGTGGCCGGTGGCGGCAGCGGTGCTGGAGGCGGCATCGTCGGTGGTGGCGGTGGCGGCACAATCATCATCGGCGGCGGTGGTGGCGGAGCACCCGCGGAAGGCGGAGTGGCAGCCTCTGTCGAAGGAGCCGAAGGTGTGCAGGCCGGCGGCGTGATACCTCCTATGGGCGGTGTCTCCACCGCGTGGGTGGGCCAGCAGCAGCAGGTGTCGCCTGAGATGGCCGAGGCCACAGAGAACTATGTGGAAGAGCTCAAGAAACTCACCGAGATGCTGGGCAAGGTCAATGAGCAGAGTATGCGCCTCACCCGCGACTCCGAGGAGATGGAGAACCTCAACCGCACGCTCACCGGCATCTGCAAGGTGTATGAGATGCAGCTCAAGGGTGCCAGCCAGCAGATAGGGACCATCGACCAGATCAACGAACAGTCGAAGCGTCTCGCCCAGCAGATAGAGCAGCTCAACCAGATCTATGCACGCATGATAGAGGCCATGACTGTCAATATGAGAGGCGGAGCCACTCCCGCCGGACCGGCTCCCATCGGCCAGTGAGACAAGTAGCAAGACCCGTTAGTCAGAGAGAAAACCACAGGAAATGGCCATAAAGAAAAGACCGGTATCGCCACGCCAGAAGATGATCAACCTCATGTATGTCGTCTTGATGGCTATGCTCGCACTGAACATCTCTACCGAGGTGCTCGACGGATTCTCTATCGTAGAGGAGAGCCTCAAGCGCACCACGGCCAACTCGTCGAAGGAGAACCTCGCCATGATGGCCGACCTCGACGAACAGATGCAGACCAACCCGGTGAAGGTGAAAGAATGGTTTGAGAAAGCCAAAGGCGTCAAGGACATGAGCGACTCGCTCTACAACATGGCACAGGAACTCAAGGAGGCCATCGTCAAGGAGGCCGACGGACCCCAGGGCAATCTCGAACATATCAAGAACAAAGAAGACCTGGAGGCTGCCAGTCAGGTGATGCTTGCACCCGGCACCGGTAAGGGAAAGGCACTCTATCAGGCCATCAACTCCTACCGTGAGCGCATCCTCGCCATGGTCAACGACCCGCGTCAGAAGGAAATCATCGCCAGCAACCTCTCTACCGAGGTGCCCAAAGGCGCCAACACCCTGGGCAAGAACTGGCAGGAATATATGTTTGAGGACATGCCCGTGGCCGCCGCCGTCACCCTGCTTTCCAAACTGCAGAGCGACATCAGGTATGCTGAGGGCGAGGTGCTCCACTCCCTCGTGGCCAATGTGGGCATGAAAGATATCCGCGTCAACAAGCTCAACGCCTTTGTCGTGCCCGACAAGACCACCCTCTACCCCGGAGAAAGGCTCACCGCCAACATCATCATGGCCGCCGTGGACACCACACAGCAGCCCGAGATCTATGTCAACGGCACACGCATCAGCACCTCCAACGGCACCTATTCCTTCTCGGCAGGTGGCGTGGGAGAGCATACCTTCGGAGGATACATCCTCATGCGCAACGCGGAGGGTGAGGTCATCCGGAGAGACTTCAAGCAGAAATACAACGTCATCTCACCACCGTCGGGAGCCACTGTGGCCGCCGACCTCATGAACGTGCTCTACGCGGGATTCCAGAATCCCATCAGCGTCAGCAGCTCGGGCATACCGCAAAACGCCGTCTCGTTGTCGATGACGGGAGGGTCGCTGACCTCACAGGGCAACGGGCACTATATCGCCGTGCCGTCTGCCGTGGGACAGGACGTCACCTTCACCGTCACAGGCACCGACAGGGGCACCACACGCACCATGGGGCAGGCCACCTTCCACGTGCGCAAACTGCCCGACCCCACGGCCTACATCGCCCTGGGCACCGACCGCTTCAAGGGCGGGCGCCTGGCCAAGGCCTCGCTCATGAACCTCAACAGCCTGAAGGCGGCCATCGACGACGGACTCCTCGACATCGAGTTCCGCGTGGGCAGCTTCGAGACCGTCTTCTACGACAATATGGGCAACGCAGTGCCCATGGCGTCGAACGGCGCGGCCTTCACCGACCGCCAGAAAGACGCTTTCAGAAAACTATCACGCGGCAAGCGCTTCTATATCACCAACGTGACAGCTACCGGCCCCGACGGCATCACCCGCAAGTTGCCGCAGGCCATGGAGGTCATTGTCAACTAACCCTAAACAGCATCGCATAAGATGAGACGCATCCTATTCATAGTGCTCGCGATTTCCATGACCACACTGGCCATGGCGCAGCCGCAGGCACGGCGCAACCAGCAACAGCAAAAGCAGGCGCAGCAGTCGAACAGCAACAACATCACCACCCGCGCTCGTATCGGATTCCCCACCACTGCCACCATGTCGGAGGACGTGGTGTGGAGGCGCGACATCTACCGCGAGATGAGTCTCGAGGACGATGCCAACGCCGGACTCTATTATCCCGTGGAGCCTATGGGCACGCAGATGAACCTCTTCACCTATCTATTCAAGCTCATGATGTCGGGATATATCAAGGCCTATGAATACAGGCTCGACGGCAATGAGGTCTTCGACGAGTCGGCCAAGGTGAAGTTGCTCGACTTCCTCGACAACTACCACATCTATTATGAGCGGAAGGACGGTAAGGTGCGGCTCGACAACAGCGACATCCCCTCGCGCGAAGTGAAAGGATATTATATCAAGGAGAGTGCCTACTACGACCAGGGCACCTCTACCTTCCATCGCAAGGTGCTCGCCCTCTGTCCCATCATGATGCGTGAGGACGACTTCGGCGACGGTGCCACCAAATATCCGCTCTTCTGGGTGAAATACGACGATGTGGCCCCCTTCCTGAGCAAGCAGACCATCATGACCAGCAATATCAACAATGCTGCCACCATGAGTATCGACGACTTCTTCACGCTCAACCGCTATAAGGGAAAGATCTACAAGACCACCAATATGCTGGGCCGCACCCTCGCACAGTATTGTCCCGACGACTCGGCCATGGCAAAGGAGCAGATGCGCATCGAGCAGGAACTGCTCGACTTCGAGAACAACCTCTTCGGCGACAAGGTGAAGAAGGACTCGCTCGACAGCATCGCCAAGGTGCAGGCCGAAACGAAGACAAAGGAGAAGAAAGAGAAGAAGGCCAACCGCCGTTCGGGCGGCACCAAGGAAGAGAAGGTGAGCAAAAAGCCGCGCCGCTCCTCGCCCTCCTCGGCAGCCACACCGGCCAGGGTCTCCGTGAGGCGTGAACGCCACTGACGCCACCGTCGGCATGGCGGCTCCGGCCGCCACTGCCCATCAAAATATAAGCCTATGAGAAAGTCTTTGCTGACCGCAGTGCTCTCCCTCGCGCTGGTGCTATTGCCCTCCACGGCAGGAGCGCAGTTGCTGTTGGGTGTGAGAGGAGGCCTCAACCTCACACACATGTCGCTCAACACCGACGACATCCTGACCAACCGCAACGGCTTCTTTATCGGACCTTCGCTCAGTTTCAACCTGCCTGTCCTCGGTCTGGGCTTCGACGTGTCTGCCCTCTACGATGAGCGCGATGCCCGTCTCGGCGACGACCCTCTGGTGGACATCAGGCAGAAGATGGTGTCGGTGCCCGTCAACCTGAGGCTGAATTTTGCCCCCGAGAGTCCGTTGTCACTCTTCGTCTATGCCGGACCGCAGTTTGACTTCAACCTCAACAAAGACAAGAAATTCCTCGACGACGTGCGCTCGTGGAAATTCAAGGAGTCGGACTGGAGCGCCAACTTCGGTTTCGGCGTCGTGCTGCTGAAGAAACTCCAGGCGTCGGCCAACTACAACCTCGTGTGCGGAAAGACGGCCGATATCATCAGCCTGCAGGATGCTGCCGATGTCGTCAACGACAGCTACAAGGCCAGGGCGAAGACACATGCATGGCAATTCGCCCTCACCGTCTATTTCTGACACCTGCGCGAGGCTCTCCTCCCTTTATACCTACAGATATGTTCGCCGACGTCATCATGCCCATCCCCCTCAAGGGATATCTCACCTATTCCGTGCCTGGCAGCCTCGCCGATGAGGTGTCGCCAGGCAAACGTGTGAAGGTGCCTCTGGGACGGGGCAAGGTGTATGTGGCCATCGTGGCTGCCGTGCACGACAACCAACCCGGTTTCGAGACGCGGGACATCCTTTCCGTGGCCGACAATGAGCCTATCCTGCTTAACGAGCAGCTCAGGCTGTGGCAGTGGATGGCCGACTACTATATGTCGACCATCGGCGACGTCTATGTCGCTGCCGTGCCCTCCGGACTCAAGGACGACGACTACCATCCGCGCTATGAGACCTGCGTGACCTTGGGTGAGCGCTTCCGCAGTGAGCAGGCGCTGCATGTGGCTTTCAACCTGGTGAGCCGCTCGCAGCCGCAGCAGAAGGTGCTGGCCGACTTCCTCGCACTCTCTCACTACGACACCATGCAGGGAGAGCGGTGCACGGAGGAGGTGGTGGACCCCTCGCGCGACGAGCTGGTGAACTTCTCACACTGCACCACGACGGTGGTGAGGGCGCTGGTCGACAAGGGCATCCTCATGCTCTACCGCCGTGAGGTGGGGCGTCTCAATACGGGCGGTGAGCCGCATCCTGAGCGCATGCAGCCGCTCAGCCTGGCGCAGCAAGAGGCCTACAATGCCATCCTTTTCTCTTTCCTCCGCAATAACGTGGTGCTGTTGCACGGTGTGACGTCGAGCGGAAAGACCGAACTCTATATCCACCTCATCGCCAAGACGCTGGCCGAGCACAAACAGGTGCTCTACCTGTTGCCTGAGATAGCCCTCACCGTGCAGATGACCCAGCGGCTCCAGCGCATCTTCGGACGGCAACTGGGCATCTATCACTCGAAGTACAGCGATGCCGAGAGGGTGGAGATCTGGCGGAAACAGTTGTCGGCGGCGCCCTACGATGTCATCCTCGGCGCGAGAAGCGCCGTCTTCCTCCCTTTCAGGCAGTTGGGACTGGTGATTGTCGACGAGGAGCACGAGACCTCGTTCAAGCAGCAGGACCCCGCGCCGCGCTATCACGCGCGCTCCACCGCCATCATGCTGGCGGCCATGTATGGCGCGAAGACGGTGCTGGGCACCGCCACGCCGTCGGCCGAGAGCTATTATAATGCCACGACGGGGAAATACGGGCTCGTGACCCTCACCACCCGCTATAACGACATACAGTTGCCGAGAGTGGAGGTGGTGGATATCCGCGACTTGCAGCGGCGGAAGATGATGAACGGCCCGTTCTCGCCACGGTTGCTCACGGCAGTGAGAGAGGCCCTCGACAGCGGGCAGCAGGCCATCCTCTTCCAAAACAGGCGCGGCTTCGCTCCGATGGTGGAGTGCAAGGTGTGCGGATGGGTGCCCCGGTGCCAGAACTGCGACGTGTCGCTCACCCTCCACAAGACGATGAACGTGCTCACCTGCCACTACTGCGGATATACCTACGCCGTGCCGAAGCAGTGCCCCTGCTGCGAGAGCCACGAGACGCGCGGCCGCGGTTTTGGCACCGAGCGTGTGGAGGACGACATCCGTGCCGTCTTCCCCGACGCGCGCATCGCAAGGATGGACCTCGACACCACGCGCAGCCGCTCAGCCTATGCGCGCCTGATCAACGATTTCTCCGAGGGCCGCACCAACCTGCTCATCGGTACGCAGATGGTGAGCAAAGGGTTGGATTTCGACCATGTGAGCGTGGTGGGCATCCTCAATGCCGACACGATGCTCAACTATCCCGACTTCCGTGCCACCGAGCATGCCTTCATGATGATGATGCAGGTGAGCGGAAGGGCGGGCCGCAAAGGGAAGCAAGGACTGGTGATACTGCAGACGAAGAGTCCCGACGCCCCCGTCATCCGGCAGGTGGTGAACCACGACTTCGAGGGGATGTACCGCGACCTGATGGAGGAGCGCGAGACTTTCCGCTATCCGCCGTTCAGCCATGTGGTCTATGTCTATGTGAAGCACCGCGACGACGGCACCGCCGACTCTGCCGCTTTCCTGCTGGGCAGTTATCTGCGGCAGGTGTTCCACGATCGCGTGCTCGGTCCCGACAAACCCGGGGTGGCACGTGTGAAATCGCTGTGCATCCGCAAACTGGTGGTGAAATTGGAGAACGGCGTCAGTCTGCGTCAGGCAAGAGAAAACCTGCGCAAGGCGCAGATGATGCTGGCAAATGACCAGCGTTTCCGCCTTGTGCAGGTTTATTTTGACGTCGATCCGTTGTGACGGGTCAGAAGTCGATGTCGATGCCGGCGCCAAACACCTTGTTGGTGCGCGTAAACCGGTCGGTATTGTGTGTGGGGATGTTCTGGCCGGCCAGCGACACGGCGCTGTCGTATTCCTTGTCGAAGTTCTCGTAGTCGGTGAAGAAGTAGGCGACGTTGATAGACGCGTTTTTCGCAATCTTGAACTTGGCGCCGAAACCGAGGCTGTAGCTGCTCGTCACGAAGCTCATGTCGTTGAGGTAGCCGCCGTCGCCCAGACCGTAACTCGTGCGCTGTCCGCCAACGCTCACCAGCAAGTCTTTGGTGATATCCCATTCCACACCGGCGAGGAACTCCTGGGTGTTGCCAGAGAGCTTCTTCTGCTTGCCGTCGGCCATCTCCGCGTTTTTGTCGAAGAAATAGTGGTAACTGCCCATCACACGCAAGGTGGGCAGAATCTCGTATTGCGCGCCCAAGGTGACGATGCCGGGGATGTCGTTGGGCGTGTTGACGCCATGGGCGAAGAGCCCCGTGTCGTCACGCTTCGTGTCGTTCTCTATGTTGAGGTGGTTGGTGAACTCCAGGCGGGCACCGACGTTGAGGCGGCCGGCTTTGTAGTCGAGGCCGATAATCGGAGTGATGCCCCAACCGTTCTGCGTGCAGTCGAGGTGCTTGTCGCTGAAGGAGTTCTTCGTGGCATCGAGGGTCTGTCCCATCTTGGCGTAGAGGGCGGCTGCCTGTGCCAGTTGGGCTTTGGCGGCCTCGTCGGCAGTGGCGGCGGCCTGAGCCTCATAGACGGTGGCTGCTGTCAGCGCCTCGTTGGCGCGGGTGGAGAAATAGTCATAGAGCCGCTCGTTGTTGCCGCCGATATTGGCGCTGATGTCGGTGATGCTGCCCAGATATTTGTTATAGATGTAGTTGAAACGCATACCGGCATAGGCTGCCAGGTGCTCGTTCACTTTGTAGGTGGCTCCCAACTGGAAACCGAAGATATATTGCTGACCCTTGATATAACTGTCCACGGAGTAGCCGGGAGTGGCGCTGCCCAGGCCGAGGTCGAGACCATACTGGCTCAGATAGGTCTGGTTAGTCTGGTAGAGCAGGGCGGGAATCATGGCGATGGTGCGCTCGAAAGAGCCCAGGCCCTTCCCGAAGGTGCATTTGCCGCCGCCGCCGATGAGCGAGAAGCCGGCTTGGAAGCCCCATTTGTCGTAGTTGAGGGCTGCCTGGATGGAGGGCAGAATAGGCACGGTGGCCTCACCCTTGAATTTCTTTACGCCGTTCTCATCGCCTCCGTTGAATGAGAAGGGATGGGCGAAAGGAGTGCCCTGGAGGGCCGGCACGGTCATGCCGCTCTCGATGGTGCGGGTCTGGTAGACGTTCTGCACATTAAAGGAGAGGTGGAAGCCGTTGGGCATGAAAGCCACACCGGCAGGATTGCTGTATACACCGTCGATGCCGATGATGCCGTCGCGAGCGAAATTGCGGTTGAAAGCGATATTGGAATTGGTGTTGGTAAGCAGGCCACCAGCGAGTGTTGTCCCTGAGATGAGGATGGCTGCAGCCATCGCATACAATCTGATTTTACACATTTTATGATTTGTTGGTTGAAAAATTGTTTGCAAAAGTAAATAGATTGTTCGGAATTTCCCTAAAGCGGTCTGTTTCTTTAACTTACATTAACAAATAAAGTGTGCGAAACTGCACGTTTTGGCCGTTTTGTGCAATTTTTGAGGCGTTTTGTGTGCGCAAACAGCGCGCTTATTCTTCGTCCTCCTTCTTGTTCTCGCTTTCGATTTCCGGGTATTTGATGCGGGTGTGATAGAGGCCCTTGAGCCTTTCGATGAGCACCTGTTTGGCCACGGCGATATCGCGGAAGGTGATAGGGCATTCCTTGAAGTATCCTTCTTTGACCTGCTTGTCGATAAGTTCGTTGACTTTCTTGCTGATGGTGGCGTCGTTGTATTCATCGAGCGATTTGGTGGCGGCCTCCACGGTGTCGGCCATCATGAGGATGGCTTGCTCTTTGGTCTGGGGATTAGGACCGGGGTAGGTGAAAGGTGCGGGGTCAACCTCCTCATCGGGGTGCGCGTTTTTGTATTTGGCGTAGAAGAATCCGGTGAGTCCACAGCCGTGATGAGTGACGATGAATCCCTTGATGACATCTGGCAGTTTGTATTTCTCGGCCAGTTTTTGGCCATAAATCACGTGGTTGATAATCACTTTGGCACTCTCTTTCTCTGGGAGCCGGTTATGGGGGTCGTTGTATCCGGCCTGGTTCTCAATGAAGAAGGCGGGGTTCTCCATCTTGCCGATGTCATGGTAGAGGGCGCCAGTCCTGACAAGGAGCACGTCGGCACCGATGCGCGAGGCGATTTCGGCCGCCAGGTTGCTCACGATGGTGGAGTGCGCATAGGTGCCGGGAGCCTTCTCGCTGAGCATTCGCAGCAGTGGCTGGTTGCTGTCCGACAATTCAAAATAAGTGATTTGTGAGATAAACCCGAAGAGTCTCTCGAAGACATACATCAAAGGGTAGGCGAGCAAGAGGAAAACGCCACTGATGACGAGATAGGGAGCTCGGGAGTTTTGCTCTTCAAATATTGGCTTTTGCGCCTGTATGGCCTCTATGGAAAAGTAGAGAAGAACGGCGCACACTGTGGCCGCTAAGGCGGATTTAAAGAGGTCAACCCTTTTCGTCATGTCGCCGAGGGTGTAGATGGCCGCCATTCCTGCTGCCATTTCGATGATGATGAACTCATATTGGTAGGTGAGAGCGACTGCTGAGATGAGGATGATGGTGGCGTGGGTAATGAAGGCGGTGCGTGAGTCGAAGAAGACACGTGTGATCATGGGCGCGATGGCAAAGGGGATGATGAAGACATCGAGCATTTGTCTTTTAACCATTACCGTCACAGCGATGGGAAACAAGGCAATCATCGCATAGAGCATGAGCAGTTTGCGGGTCTTCTTGAGATATTCGGGTCTGAAGATGGTCAGATAGAAGGTGAAGAGTGCGACAAAGATGAGGACGAAGACTGTTTGCCCCAAGGTGATGTTGGCGGTAATCTTGCTGTTGGGCTTCAGTTTCTTTTCGTTGAAGGCGTTCTCATACGACTGGATGATGTTGTAGGTGGTCTCGTTCACGATTTCTCCACGGGAGATAATCTTCTGACCTTTCTTCACTTCACCGATTTTGGGCGCGATGCTTTCCATCAGTTCTTTGAGCACTTGGTCGTTGCGCTCTTGCATATAGAAGATGTTGGGCCTGACAAACTCCTCTAAGTCCTGTAGCCTGATCTTTTCCTGGTCTTTGTCCTCCTCGTCGTTGTATATGATGAGGGAATAGGCATCTTTCTGAAGGGTGACGTTTTGGAGATGCTGGGTGATATAGGAGTTTTTGTCGTAGACGATGCGCACCTGTTGCACCGAGTCTTCGCTCATCTTCAAGTAGTCTTGCTCGCTCATGATGCCCTTGTCGTAGATAGCGTGCAGACGTCTGACGATGACGTCTTCATTCTCAGAGAGGACGCCGGTGGTGTCTTGCTTCGCCTTCTGTATGAAGTCGTTGATGGCTTTCTCGCCCACGCTGTCATTTTTCTCGAAATAGGGCTCAAATTCTTTGAGCTGTTGCTTCTTCGCTTCCTCTAAGTCCTCCTGCGACCTCATCACAGGGAAGTCGAACTCTGCGATGAGCAGCCTTCCGGTCCACGGTTTGTTCTCCTCTGCGTTGTAATGGATGCCCGACTCCCGGGGCAGGCACAATACGATGGCGAGTGTGGTTAAAGCCACCAAAACAGTGAGGGTGATGATAGATATGAGCGAATGCTTTTTTAGGATATTGTCGAATCTCATAATGTGAAGTCATTTTCTAAGTGCGAAAATACGAAAAAAATCGGAGATATGTCATTTTCTTCCGTTTTTTTGTACTTTAATGTGCTTTGAGGGCAGGTGCAGGTGGAAAACGTCGGCGAATTGCTCGGTTTCCGAAAAAAAAACATTAATTTTGCAACGTAATAAAGTTTTCTAATCATGACAGACCGAAAAGTGAGGGTGCGTTTCGCACCCAGCCCCACGGGGCCATTGCATATAGGCGGTGTGCGCACCGCCCTTTATAATTACCTGTTTGCCAAGCAGCACGGCGGCGACCTGGTGCTGCGTATCGAGGACACCGACTCCAACCGCTTTGTCCCTGGCGCCGAAGAATATATCCTTGAGTCGTTCCGCTGGTTGGGCATCAAGTTCGACGAGGGTGTGGGCATCGGCGGCAACTACGGGCCTTATCGCCAGAGTGAGCGCCGCAAGATTTACAAACGCTATGTAGACCAGTTGCTGGAGAGCGGTGACGCCTACTATGCCTTCGACACCCCTGCGGAACTTGAGGCCAAGCGGATGGAGATACCCAATTTCCAGTATGACGCCCGCACGCGTGGCATAATGCGCAACTCGCTGTCGCTCCCGCCCGAGGAGGTAGAGGAGCTGATGTCCGACGGTGTGCAGTATGTGGTGCGCTTCAAGGTGCAGCCAGGCCAGACGGTGCGCATCGACGATATCATCCGTGGCGTGGTGGAAATCAAGAGCGACGTGGTGGACGATAAGGTGATCTATAAGAGCGCCGACGAACTGCCTACCTATCATTTGGCCAATATCGTCGACGACCACCTCATGGAAATCACCCATGTGATACGCGGCGAGGAGTGGCTGCCCAGTTCTCCGCTGCACGTGTTGCTCTACCAGGCATTAGGATGGAGCAGCACGATGCCCCGTTTTGCCCATCTGCCGTTGCTGCTGAAGCCCGAGGGCAAAGGCAAACTGTCGAAGCGCGACGGCGACCGTCTCGGTTTCCCTGTCTTCCCGCTGGAATGGCGTGACCCCAAGACGGGCGACTACTCGATGGGCTATCGTGAGAACGGCTATTTCCCCGAGGCCGTCGTCAACTTCCTGGCGCTGCTGGGCTGGAATCCCGGCACGGAGCAGGAGCTTTTCAAACTCGACAAACTGGTCGGTGTCTTCGACCTGTCCAAGTGCTCGAAGTCGGGTGCCCGCTTCGACTATCAGAAGTGCATCTGGTTCAACCATGAGTATATGCTCTGCAAGAGCAACGAGGAAGTGGCAGAACTCTTTGCCCCCATCGTTGCCGGCAATGGCGTGGACGAGCCGATGGAGCGGATTGTCCAGGTGGTGTCGATGATGAAGGACCGTGTGAACTTTGTCAAGGAATTGTGGCCGCTGTGCTCGTTCTTCTTCCTGCCGCCTACGGAATATGACGAGAAGACGGTGCGCAAGCGCTGGAAGGCCGACTCTGCTCAGGTGATGAGCGAACTGGCCGAGGTGCTCGATGGCCTCGACGACTTCTCGATAGAGCATCAGGAGTCGGAGGTGATGGCCTGGGTGGAGCGCAAGGGCTACAAGCTGGGCGACGTGATGAACGCCTTCCGCTTGGCGCTGGTGGGCATCGGCAAGGGCCCGGGCATGTTTGACATCTCTGCCTTCTTGGGCAAGGAAGAGACGCTGCGTCGCCTGCGCAGAGCGATAGAAGTGCTGAAATAAGAGACGACCCCAGCTTAGTGCAGTGTATAACCTCCTGATCTACCTGTATCTCCTTGGCGTGGCCATCTACAGTCTGTTCGACAAGAAGGTGCGCAAGATGTGGCATGGCGAGCGTGCCGCTTTCGGCGTGCTGAAGCGTCAGGTCGACCCCAAGGCGGAATATGTGTGGTTTCATGCTGCCTCGCTGGGAGAGTTTGAGCAGGGGCGTCCGCTCATGGAGCACCTGCGCCGCACACATCCCGAGTATAAGATCCTACTCACGTTTTTCTCGCCTTCGGGCTATGAGGTGCGCAAGAACTACGAGGGAGCCGACATCATCTGCTATCTGCCGCTCGACACACCAGTCAACGCCATCCGCTTCCTCCGGCTGGTGAGGCCCGTGAAGGCGTTCTTCATCAAATATGAGTTTTGGTACAACTACCTTCATATCCTGCGCCATCGCCACGTGCCGGTCTATAGTGTGTCGAGCATCTTCCGTCCCGAGCAGGTGTTTTTCCGCTGGTACGGGCGTGAATACTCACGGGTGCTGCGGTGTATCACCCATTTCTTCGTGCAGAACGAGGAGAGCCGCCGCCTGCTCGAGGGCATCGGCATCAACGCTGTCTCGGTGGTGGGAGATACCCGTTTCGACCGGGTGCTTCAGATTCGTGATGCGGCGCGTGAATTGCCTATCGCCGAAGCCTTCAGTGCCGGACACCGGGTGTTTGTGGCGGGGTCGAGCTGGCCGCCCGACGAGGATGTGTTTATCAAGTATTTCAATGAGCATCGCGAATGGCGGCTCATCATCGCGCCCCATGTCATCGGCGACGACCATCTGCGGCAGATACGCTCCAAGTTGAAGATGTCGTCGGTGCTCTATACTGAGACGACTCCAGAGGAGGCTGCCCAGGCAGACTGCTTGATTATCAATTGCTTCGGTCTGCTGTCGAGCATCTACCGCTATGGCGAGGTGGCCTATGTGGGCGGCGGCTTCGGCGTGGGCATCCACAATGTGCTGGAGGCCGCGGTGTGGGGCATGCCGGTCATCTTCGGTCCCAACAACAAGCGCTTCCGCGAGGCCACAGGACTCCTCGCCGCGGGCGGAGCCTTCGAGGTGGACGGCGAAGAGCTGTTCGCCGAGGTGATGGACAGCCTGTCGTCGGACGCCGCCAAACTGGAGCATGTCTCTCAGGTGGCGGGCCACTTTGTGGGCGGCCAGGCAGGTGCCACGGCGAAGGTGATGTCTGCCGTGGGGCTGTCGTGATATATTTTGGGTCTGATGGGTCTAATGGGTCTGATGGGCCTAATGGGCCTGATGGGGCCCATTATTTTTTCTCTTGATCTTCTTCCAGATACCATTTCGAGTATCCCACGTAGTGGGCAGCGAAGCTCTCTGCCTGGTCGGGGCGTGTCTTCTTGAGCATCTTGGCGGGCACACCGCCCCATATCTCATGGGCTCCAATCTTGGTGCCCTGCAGCACGAGGGCACCGGCGGCCACGATGGCTCCCTCGCCGATGTCGGCATTGTCGAGCACGGTGGCTCCCATACCGATGAGTGCTCCCCGCCTGATGGTGCAGGCATGCACGGTGGCGTTGTGGCCTATCGACACGTCGTCCTCGATGATGGTGGGTCCCACCTCATAAGTGACGTGTACGCAGGCGCCGTCCTGCACGTTGACGCGGTTGCCCATCCGTATGTAGGCCACGTCGCCGCGCACCACGGCATTGAACCAGATGGAGCATTCGTCGCCCATCACAACGTCGCCCACGATGGTGGCGTTCTCGCTGAAATAGCATTCTTTTCCCCATTTGGGGGTCATTCCTTTGACAGATTTGATAAGTGCCATAATGTGTTGGTTTTATGATAACTGTCCGTGGCGGGCCAGCACCTGGCAGATGCTGTCGAGCGCCTGCAGCAATTGGCTTTGCGGACAAGCGATATTGATGCGGATGAAACCCTCGCCGGCCTCAGGGCCGTACATGGTGCCGCTGTTGACGAGCACTTTGCCCTCTTCGAGGATGAGGCGGGTGGCCTCGTCGCTGCCGAGCCCAAGGGGTCTGATGTCTGCCCACACCAGGTAGGTGCCTTCGAGAGGGGTGATACGCACTTGCGGCAGATGCTGTGCGAAGAACTCCCTGAGGAGGGCATAGTTGCCGGCCAGATACTGGCAGAGGCTGTCTATCCAACTGCCTCCCTCGTTGTAGGCGGCGATGAGCGCCTCCACGCCGAAGGGGTTGACGTCGCACACCTCATTGATGTTGATGGCTCTGTCGATGCGCTGCCGCCGGTCGGGGTTATTGCAGATGATGTTGGCCACTTGCAGTCCGGCGGTGTTGAACGACTTGGAGGGCGAGGAGAGGGTGATGGAGTTGTCGAGGCAGGCCTGTGAGACGGAGGCGAAAGGTGTATACCGGAAGCCGGGCATGACGAGTTCGCAGTGAATCTCGTCGGCCACCACGCACACGCCGTGCCTGAGGCAGATGTCGTTGACGCGCTCCATCTCGTCGGGAGTCCACACGCGCCCGGCAGGGTTGTGAGGATTGCAGAAGACGAGCATACTCACGGCAGGGTCGGCGGCCTTGCGCTCCAGGTCGTCGAAGTCGATGCTGTAGGAGCCGTCGTCGCCTGACAGGAGCGGATTCTCCGTCACGACGCACCCGTTGTTGCGGATGGAAGAGAAAAAGCAGTTGTAGACAGGTGTCTGGATGAGCACCTTGTCGCCGGGGGTGGTGAGGGCCTTAATCACGGCCGAGAGAGCCGGCACCACGCCAGTGGTATATTGTATCCAGTCGCGCTGGATGAGCCATTGGTGGCGCTCGTCAAACCATCTGATGATGGCGTCGTAGTAGGCCTCGGGCACATGGGTGTAGCCGAAGACGCCGTGCCTCACACGCCGCAGGAGGGCTTCGGTGATAGGCGACGCCACTTCGAAGTCCATGTCGGCCACCCACATGGGGATGGCGTCGCGGGCTTCCTCGCAGTCCCATTTCACGCAACCGCTGCCGCGGCGCTGTGGGGCTTTGTCGAAAAGGGTATTCATGGTTGCTCAGGATTGTTTGGCTCGGGTGATGATCTGGCAGTCGGCGGGACCCTTGATATTCTCGTCGAGGATAATCTCGCCATAGCCGTCGGCGACGATGATGCCGCTGGCAGGGTTTTTCACACTCTTGATGGTGCCCAGGATGTCGGCTTTGAGGGTGGAGTATTCGAAGGCACGGTCGCACTCCTCGTCGAAGGTGCAGTTTTCGAGCACCAGGTCGTGGGCGTAGCACAGCGGCTGCTCACCGGCGATATGGCAGTTGACGAGCCTCAGGTTCTTGGAGTGCCAACCCAGGTATTCGCCGTCGAGCAGCGAGTTGTAGATGGTCACGTTCTCCACCTCCCAGAAGGCATCTTTGGTGATGATCTTGGAATTGTGTATCTCCACGTTCTTCACATACTGGAACACGTATCTGCTGTCGCTGATGAGACCGTTGACACGGATGTTGCGGCAGCCCATGAAGGGATAGGTGCCCCCATGCAGCGACACATTCTCGATGGTCAGTCCGTCGACGTTCCAGAATGTCTCGTCGGCGTCGTTGATGGTGACCTCGCTCAACTCCAGATTGCGCATCTCGCGGAAGAACTTGGGTCCGTCGATGATGCAGTTGCTCATCCGCATGTCGTTGGAGTACCAGATGGCGGAGCGGGAGCCGGGAGCGAAATAGCAGTTGGTGATGAGGCTGCGGTCTACGTGCCACAGGGGATATTTGCCCTCGAAACGGCAGTGGTCGCATTCGATGTCGCTGCACTCTTTGAGGCCCGACTCGCCCTCGGTGATAGTAACGTCTTCAAGACGCAGGTGATGTGACTCGAAGAGGGGTCGCTCACCGCCGAAAGATTGATGTTGTATAATGTTCATTGGCTTTAGGTTGTGGTTGAATAGCAGCAAAAACCGTGCCTTTGTGTGACTGTGTACTTTTCAGAAGTGTACTGTTGCCTCTGATGGCTTGTAAGTAGGCTTCAATTCGCGTAAGACGCTAAAAAAGAGGGTATGTCGGACTGACATACCCTCTTGATGTTGAGGGAATAGACGAATCAGAGGTTGGGATTGATCTTGCCCCACTCGGAGATGGGAGGCACGATGTTGAGCGTGACGAGCTCGTCGCGCATCTTGCAGAGGTGCTCATACGAAGCATCGAGCTTGGCATTCTCCTCGGGAGTGCCCTGAGGCACTTCGAAGCAGGCGCCCTCGGGAGTGAGGGTGGTCTTCATGGCCATCATGATGTGGTCGTACTTGTCGGTCTTCACATAGGTGCCCACGGGGAAGCGGAAGGGCTCGCCGCCCATAGCGGCGCGGATCATCTCAACAGAGAGGTAAGACGGGCTCTGGAAGGACGAACGTCCGCGCAGTTTGATGATGCGTGCACCGCCCTGGGTCACCTCGGTCTTCATCTGCTCCCATTCCTCCTCGGGGAATTCGTCGGTGCCGATGATGTCGGTGAGTTTGCGGCCTGCTATCTCCACATGGCTACCGAAGACAGCCATCTGCTCGCCGTGACCGCCATAGGTGGCGCATCCGGTGATCTCGTCCTGCATGACGTTGAATTTCTTGGCCAGAGCCGAGAGCAGACGGGTGGTGTCGAGACCTGCCAAGGTGGTCACCTGTCCGGGTTTCAGACCGGAGTAGAGCAGAGTGACGAGACCGGTGAGGTCGGCCGGGTTGAAGATAATCACCACGTGCTTCACGTCGGGGCAGTATTTCTGGATGTTCTCACCCAGTTCCTGGGCAATCTTGCAGTTGCCGGCCAGCAGGTCCTCGCGGGTCATGCCCTCCTTGCGGGGAGCGCCACCGCTCGAGATGATATACTTGGCATTGGTGAAAGCTTCGGCGGCATCAGTGGTGGCGGTGATCTTCACGTTGCCGAAACCGCTCTGGCGCATCTCCTCGGCCACGCCTTCGGGCGAGAACACGTCATAGAGGCAGATGTCGTCTGTGAGGCCCATCATAAGGGCTGTCTGTACCATGTTGGAGCCAATCATGCCGGCAGCGCCGACGATTGTCAGTTTTTCATTCGTCAAAAAAGCCATAAATGTAAATGTATTAATATGATGTTGATAATTTCATGCAAAGATAGTCAAAACTGCGGTAACCACAAAGCGAATCGTCGCATTTTTTTCTACGCTTCCATTCTCATGCCTCGAATCCCGAATAGGGGTCGGTGTCGCGCTTGGCATGAGCGGCGATTTTCTTCAGGCAGTTCTTGTGCAGTTTGTAGCAGAAGTAGATGAGCAGCATCATGCAAAGGGCGCTCATGGCCTCGTTGAGCCCCATGGAGAAGGCGATGGTGTCGTAGATGCCATGGGCGATGATGGGTGCTGCCAGAATCATATAGCGGTTGAAAGTGGAGCTCTTGACGAAGGTGTACATCGAATAGTAGTAGCCCATGATGATGCCGAAGGCATAATGCCCCGGCACGGCCAGCAGTGCTCTCGCCACACCTACGCCCATCCAATCGTCGATATTTTCGAAGAGGTATCCCACGTTTTCTATGGTGGCGAAGCCGAGGCTCACCATCACGGCATAGACGATGCCGTCGAAATGCTCGTCGAAGAATCTGTTTTTGCGCAGGATGAGCCACAGTGCGAGGAGTTTGAGGCTCTCCTCGGAGAAGGCGGCCACGATGAACGATATCGAGGCGGCACCGAATATCGATGTGGGTTCGTCGGGGATACCGAACATAGAGGCCAGGAGCGACTCGACGATGACGGCAGGGACGCTGATCATGACGCCATAGAAGAAAGCTTTGAGCAGTTGGGGCACAGGCTCTGGTATCGGGTCGCGCTTGTAGATGAACAAGGCTAACAAGACGGCTGGCAGTATGGCCAGGGCAAGGATGAGGAGTTCTGTCATGACGTGGTCTTTTGATTTTGCGGAATATCCATAGCGCATTGCAAAAATAGTCTTCTTCGCGCTTATTTCAAAATTATTCCAGCACTTTTTCCATAAAACCACTCTATTCCCGTTTTTTTTATTAATTTTGCGTGGGTACTGTCGCCGAACAGTCGAATGACGCGCCTGTACCCGACCTAAAAACCCTATTGCTATGATGAAAAGAAACCTGACAGTGATGATGATGGCCATGGCCTCTGTGCTCGCCATGCAGGCCGACCCCATCAGTCTGCGGAAGGCCGCCGCGCTGGCCAGTGAGTATGCCGACCCGGGCAGACCGGTACGTCTGCACAAAGCTGCCCCGTCGCGACGGGCACCGGGCATGGCGCCACCTTACTATATCTTCAGCCGTGGCGAGGGCTGCGGCTATGTCATCGTGGCCGGCGACGACTGCATCCCCTCCATCATCGGCTATACCGAGCATGGCGACTTCGACGAGAGCCGCGAGGCCCCTCAGCTCCTCGCCCTGCTCGACCATTATGCCGGCATCGTGGAGACGCTGCAGGCCGAGGGGCGCAACACCCCCTATGCCGCTGCCCCGTCGGCGGCTCCCGGTCCTGCGAAGGCGCGTGCCAACATCCCCGACCTGCTCACCACCCATTGGCATCAGTCGTCGCCCTACAACGACCGTGTGCCCGTGCTCACCAACGGCTCCCGTGCCCTCACCGGCTGTGTGGCCACTGCCGGCGCGCAGGTGTTTAATTTCTGGCGGCGCGACATGCCCTCCACACTCCCTGCCACCACACCCACCTATTCGTTTGGCACCGCTCCGGTGACGGCGAAGTATCAGCTCAAGAAGGGCACGCCGCTGAAATGGGCGCTGATGCTTGACTCCTATGGCACTTTGCAACCGGCAGAATACCGTGATGCCGTGGCCGTACTGATG
>CADBLU010000122.1 GCA_902795605.1 uncultured Prevotellaceae bacterium
AATCTCCCTGAATATAAGAATATGGAAGGAAAAATGCGTTCTGTCTGGCAACGACAAGAGAACGTTTCTTATTGCCTTTATGGCAGTAAGCGACACATGATGCTTGACATATTCAATAATTCCAACTCTCCTTTTTATCGTTTCGGCCAGATGCTGTTTCTTGAAAAAATAGCAAAGGCAGAATGGATGCCTTTTATAATAAAGGCATTTGAAAAGTCAGGAAAACACATTTCCGAGTATTTTGCAGAACAGATATGTGAAATTGTAGAATGTCATCCTTGGTATTTGCAGCAACTTTGTTATTTCGTCTGGAATGTCACTTCGGAAGAAGTCACGGAAGAGACATTTAAATATGGAATTGAACAGTTGATTAACACAAATTCTCCAATGTTTCAAAGTGATACGGAAACGTTGCCGCCCAGTCAGATAGAGATGCTTCGTGCTGTAAAGGATGGAGTAATCCAATTATCATCGGCAAAAATTAAAAATCTTTATCATTTGGGCAATCCTAATACTATCAGTAAGAATAAGAAAGTTCTTGCTAACAAAGACATCATAGAATTAAGAAAGGGGAGATTCGAATTTGTTGATCCTATATATAAACTCTGGTTTTCCAAAGAGTATTAGTCTGTGTAGCATGTGTTTCGAGAAACTTGAGTTAGATATTTAGCGTTTCCTGTCAGTCGCTGAGCAGCCGGCTGCTCAGGTGATGCACAGGATACCATACGGCGAGCCATCCCACTGCCAATACGGTGAAAAACACGATAATGATATCCCAGAAATGCACGCTCACAGGGTAGGCGTCGACGATGAAGGCGCCGCTGGTGCTTCCTAAGCCCACGAGTCCGAAGCGTTGCTGGAGCCAGCAGAGGAGCAGTCCGAGGGCGATGCCGATGACGGCGCCCGCTGCGGCTATCATGCGTCCCTCGAAGAGGAAGATGCTGGATATCTGTTTGTTGGATGCTCCCAGGTTGCGCAGTGTGGCCACGTCGTCTTTCTTGTCGATGATGAGCATCGAGAGTGAGCCGATGATATTGAAGCTGGCCACCATGAGGATGAAAGTGAGAAACACAAAAGCGATGAATTTCTCTATACTCATGATTTTGTAGGTGTCGGCCTGCTGCTCATAGCGGTCGAGTACTTGGTATTTCTCGCCCGCCACGTCACGCATCTTCTTCTTCACGGCGTCGAGGTCGCTGCCGGGCTTGAGGCGCAGCTCGAGCGAGGAGAGCCGGCCCTGCAGTCCGAAGAGGGAGCGCGCGAAGGCGATGGAGGTGACGATGTAGTTGCGGTCGTATTTGGCCTGGCTGACGTTGAACACCTGTCCCACCGACAGCAGGGAGTCTTCGGTAAAGGCGCCCTCGGGGTTGGTCATGTCCAACTGCCCCTCGCGCTCGGGGGCATAGATGTGTAGATAGTCGCGCCAGTAGGCTCCCGTGCCGAGAATCTGCGCCAGCCGTATGCCGGGGATGCCATATTCCAGGTTGGCGGCATGCAACTGCACGTCGGAGCCGGCGTCAGGATAAAGGATGTCGCTGAAATGGGTGAGCTGGGTGAAGTTGTCGTCCACCCCTTTCACCACCACCATGGCCTGACGGTCGTGGTAGATGGCGAGCGCCTGGTCTTCCACGCTCTCCATGGCGATGTCCACCTCGGGCATGCTCTTGAGTTGTGTGAGCAGCGGGTCGTCGGCCGCAGCGGTCTTTCCCATGAGGGGTGTCACTTTGATCTGCGGGTCGAAGGTGGTGAAGAAGGAGGCCACGAGGTCGTGGAAGCCGTTGAATACGCTGAGTGTGACCACCAGTGCCATGGTGGCCACAGCGACGCCGAGCACCGAGATGGTGCTGATGATGTTGATGGCGTGTGTGCTCTTCTTCGAGAAGAGATACCTTCGTGCTATGTAGAAGGGGAAATTCATTGCTTGAGCAGCTCGTCGATATGCTCGATATAGTCGAGCGAGTCGTCGATGAAGAAGCGCAGTTCGGGGATGATGCGCAGCTGGTTGCGCACGCGTGTGCCCAACTCATAGCGGATGCTCTTCACGTTGTTGTTGACGTTGGCGAGGAGCTCCTCTCCTCTCTCTGAGGGGAAGATGCTCAGGTAGGCGGTGCACACGCTCAGGTCGGGAGAGATGCGGCAGCGTGTGACGCTCACCATCACTCCGTGCATCATGCGTGTCTGTGCCTGGAAGATGAGGCTGAGCTCTTTCTGCAGCAGCCTCGCGATGCGGTTTAGTCTTGTCTCTTGCATTTATTTCACTTTGTTAAGGGTGATGGTCTCTTCACTCTCGCTGAGGACCATCCGTGTGGAGGTGAGCTCTTTGATGGTGAAATCACCGCCCACGGGGAGTTCCTTCAGGATTTCGCCCTTTTGCTCTTGCAACGTCTGTGTCACCATGTTGCGAATCATCTTTTCCACCTCGGGGCTCTCTTTGATCATGTCGGCGGTCTCACCCTTGAAGTTCATTTTCTTGATGTCGAATTTTGTGTTTTGGGTGTCGAGGTTGAGGTTGAGCGTGTTGTCCTTGATGGTATAGGTGCCTGGGACGGTGATGTCGAAATTGAATTCGGCGTCTTCGTCTGACATAGAGACAGAGGCTCCTATCTCGATGTCCTTTTTGTTGATGAAATTGAACACGAAGACCATCGTTCCGTCTTCGTCAGTCTCAGGGTTACTGACCCATTTCCCGATGTGACTTTGTGCCGTTGCGCTGAGGGCGAAGAGGGCCATCAGGCAGATTGTCCATAATTTCTTTGTCATTTTCTGTTTTGTTAGGGGTAAATCAATTGTGGCTGCAAATGTAAGCAATTGTTTTCTAATTTCAAAGTCGGCAGCCGCTTTTTTCTCCGTGGGGTGCTGGCGGAGAGTCGTCTCTGTCGCCGTCGGTCTTGCGCATGAGGGTGAGGCCGTCGCGCAGGGGCAGGATCACCTTCTCCACCCGCGGGTCGGCGGCCACGAGGTCGTTGAAAGCCCTGATGCCGCGTGTCTGCGCGTCGCGGTCGTAGGCGCTGTCGGCGACGTGTCCGTCCCAGAGGGTGTTGTCTGCGAGGATGAAAGCGCCGGGCGTGGTCACTCGCAGGGCCATCTCATAGGCGTCGGTATAGGTGCGCTTGTCGCCGTCGAGGAAGACGAGGTCGAAGGGGATGCCGAGCCGTGGCGCCTCGGTGATGGCGTCGCCGATGCGGAAGTCGATGCGGTGGGCCACGGGCGACCCGTCGATCCACTGCCGGGTGAAGTCCTCTAATTCATCGTCGATCTCGAAGGTGTAGAGCCGTCCGTCGCCGGTGAGCCCCTCGGCCATGCAGATGGCGCTGTAGCCTGCGAAGGTGCCCACCTCGAGGATGCGGTGCGGGCGAATCATCTTCACGAGCATCTTGAGCAGCCGTCCCTGCAGGTGGCCGCTGCTCATGCGGCCCGCCAGCAGGTGGATGTTGGCGGCGCGCCACAGGCGGTGCAGGTAGTCGCTCTCGGGGTCGATGTGCCTGAGGAGGTAGTCGTCGATGCTTTCCTGTGGGGGCATGGCGTCAGCGGTGCAGGTCGATGAGTGCCTCGATGGCGAGGCGGTAGGAGTTGAGCCCGAAGCCGCAGATGACGCCGCAGCAGACGCTGCTGATCATGGAGTGGTGGCGGAACTCCTCGCGCTGGTGGACGTTGGAGATGTGCACCTCGACGACGGGCGAGCGCAGGGAGCGGATGCAGTCGTGGAGTGCCACGGAGGTGTGGGTGTAGGCGCCGGCGTTGAGGATGATGCCGTCGACGGAGAATCCCACCTCCTGCATCTTGTCGATGAGCACTCCCTCGACGTTGCTCTGGAAGTACTCAAGGGTGATGTCGGGATAGAGGCCTTGGAGCCGGTGGAGGTACACCTCGAAGGATTCGCTGCCGTAGATGCCGGGCTCTCTCACGCCGAGCAGGTTGAGGTTGGGGCCGTTGATAATCTGTATTGTCATAATCGGAATGGTGTGGATAGTGGAAAAATGCGTCGCGGGCGTTGCACGTCCGACCGATTTGCATTATCTTTGCAGGCAAAGTTAGAAAAAAACATGCACACCGACAAGAAAAGCGGCTCAAATGTGGTGGCGGCCTACCGCCGTTACCTGAAATTGCAGCGCAACTACTCTGCCAACACCGTGGATGCCTATATGCGCGACCTGCAGAAACTCCTCTCTTTCCTGCAGTCGGAGGGCATCGACCCGCTGTGTGTGTCGCTCGACGACCTGCGACAGTTTGCCGCCGGCCTGCACGACATCGGCATCTGCCCGCGCTCGCAGTGCCGCATCCTCAGCGGTGTGCGCTCCTTCTACCGTTTCCTCCTGCTCGACGGACACATCGATGCCGACCCCACCGAACTGCTCGAGTCGCCGCAGTTGGGCGACCATCTGCCTGAGGTGCTCACCACCGAGGAGGTCGACCGTATGGAGGCGGCCATCGACTTGTCGAAATGGGAGGGCCACCGCAACCGCGCCATCATCGAGGTGCTCTTCAGTTGCGGACTCCGCGTGTCGGAACTGGTGACGCTCCGACTCTCCTCGCTCTATATCGACGAGGGCTATGTTCGGGTGCTGGGCAAGGGGAGCAAGGAGAGGCTTGTGCCCATCTCGCGGCGCGCCGTCGATGAGTTGGGCTTCTGGTTCGACGACCGCTGCCACATGGACATCAAGCCCGGCGAGGAGGACTATGTGTTCCTCAACCGCCGGGGGCGGCATCTCACGCGTACCATGATTCTCATCATCATCAAGCAGTTGGCCACCGATGCGGGTATAGAGAAGACGGTCAGTCCCCACACCCTGCGCCACTCCTTCGCCACCGCGCTCCTCGAGGGAGGGGCCGACCTGCGCGCCATCCAGGCCATGCTGGGCCATGAGAGCATTGGCACCACCGAGATCTACACCCACATCGACATGACCACTCTCCGCCAGCAGATTGCCGACCACCATCCCCGCAACATCCGCTGGAAAGAAGGGAAGGGGAGTGGGAGCGACGAATGAAGGCAGCAAGGAGATTATAATATAAACCACTTCGCATGTCTGCCACGACAAGAGGCGGGGTGTTTGCCAGGCGAACGATAGCGGGAGCCGTCGGTAACAAATGAGGCTCTCGCAGATTAAGGCAAAAAAACGGCACAGCCTGGATTGCCAATGAAGGCAGTCCGGGCTGTGCCGTTGTGGGCAATGTTGTGTGGGGCCGATGGTGCCCCTGGTCGTCTGGCCGAATGTGTTTCTCCGCCGGAACCCCTTTTGGCCTCAAAGGGGGAAATCTGTGAGGCGTCTTCCATCCCGGAAGTCCATCCTCTAAGCTTCTTTTGCCGATCCTATCTGACTTCTGCTATACGACAATCCGGCGGATCTCGTCGATAGCATTTTCCCCACGCTCCAGGGCGGCGAGGATGTCGAGTGTCTTGTCGCTCCATCCTGCGATGCAGAACACGTCGTCGCGCTTCATGCTCACAGGGCTTTGACCGTAGCCTGCCAGGTCGAAGATGTAGAGCTTGGCGTCGGGAGCAATCAGTTTGTACTCGTCCCAACTCTTCTGAAGATTTGCGTCTCCATACCTGCTGTCCCACAGCTGGCAGTCGGTGAAAAGCATCACTTTGTCCATCACACACCTTTTCTGGATGAGCCAGTCGATGACCATGTAGCCGTTGGTGCTGTAGCCCACCTCGCCCTCATGCTTCATCATATTCTGGGTGGCACGGAGGATGTTGCCCGATGAAATGTCGTACACCCTCCAGATGTCACCGAACATTCCGGTGACGGCTTGCCTGCACCGGCGCTTCATCATCATGGAGAGGAGCAGTCCGATGTGGAAAAGCATCACCTTGCTGTTCGTGCTGACTGATGAGCACATAGAACCTGACACGTCGCTGGCAAGCAACACTCTTGTGTTTTCGTCGAAACCGGGGATATTGTCGGTTGTGCAAGAGGCTGCCTTTTCAAGTGATTGGAGCACATAGTGACCAATTTCACTATTAAGGACCTGCTCACGTTTCTTTCTTCCTTCTTCGAAGAGCAAATACTCCCGAACCCAATCGTGCTCTTTTATCAGCAGATTTTTCTGTCGTATAAGGTCCCGAAGAAGACTCTCCTGTGTCGCAAGATACCTGAGATTTCTCTCAGAAGGCTCCTTCTTGTATTTATACCTCTTCACTTTAACACGGTGGTGCCGCTTTGGTGGGCGAAATCCAAGTTCTGTGGGAACATGCGTGCGGTTGCAAATGCTCATGGCATAGGAAGTGTCGGGTGTCCTTCTCACCACACGGACGTTTGTGAGGAAATATCCACGCCTCATCAGATTCACACTTTCCTTGACGAGATGAATTCTATGGGTCAGTTTACGCAGTTGCGCTTTCACCTGATAGAATTCCCAATAGTAGTCCTGCCTTTCTTCCTCTTTATCCGTCAACTCAAGATAAGCGGAAAAGAAGCGGAAAGGCAACTGCTTGCTCCTGCGCACGGCATCTGGACAAGAAATGAAATCACAGGCCATCTTTATGGTCTCTTCATCCACTCCTGTCAACAACATGTTGCGGAGGTTGCGAAGCGTTGCCATA
>CADBLU010000123.1 GCA_902795605.1 uncultured Prevotellaceae bacterium
CCGTATGCGGTAGGCCTACTACCATCTCATCTGAAGTTACGAACTACGACCCTACAAACGGCCGATTTGTTCTCGTGACACACTATAGTTTGCAAATATAATGCGAAAAAACGAAACGAGCAAGACAAAACGGATGAAAAATGGCGCAAAGGCCACGCCCGCACTTTATTTGGTCTTTTTCAGGTCGAAGAGATAGGTGGCCTTCACCATGATGCCACTGATATTCGACTTTCCGAAATAGTCGCGCTTGGTGGAGTTGTAGATATTGCCCAGTCCGTAATAATAGCGTCCTTCGAGAAGGAAATGGCCGAGATGTGGATGCGACAGCTCTATGCCCATGCCACCGGCAATGCCATAGTCGAACTTGCGCTCCACTTCCATGCCATACTGTGCTACCGTCGTGTTGGAGCGATCGCTGAGGTTGGGCGAGGCAAGGTCGAAATTCGTCGATGTCGACTCGCCAAGACAGAAGCCCACCTGAGGGCCGGCCTGTATGAAGAAATTGAAACCGCTCTGCTCCTTGCCCCACGCCAGATGGGCAAAGACAGGCACCTGCACATAGTTGATTGTGCGGCTATATACCTCGGGCAGGCCCGTGACGGCGTTGATCACCCTGTTGTCGTACGAGTCAAGGATATCCTCCTTCCATCCCATCGAACTGAAGTCGACCTCTGCCAACACAGAGCAGATCATGGTGTAGTATTTCTCGCACACATATCTCATCGACACACCGCCGGAGAGTCCGCCATGCATCGCCTGAGGCACTTTGGGCACGAACCCCACCGACGACATGGCGTAGCCGGCGTTCACGCCCACCGACAAGTCGTCTCTGTGCTCGCCTATCTGGGCGGCAGCACCGACAGGCGAAAGCACCATCGTCAACGCCAGCAGCAAGCCCTTGATGTATCCGGCTCTCTCCCTCATATCCATCAATAGTTCACCGACTCTATGGTGCGGTCGGTCTTGTAGTGAACAAACATGAAGTTGGAGTTCTTATGCCCCTTGCCCGCCGACTTGAATTTCAGGGGCGACTGCACGGGCTTATAGGTCATCTGGCCCTTGCCGCCATTGAAGCCACTTCCAAACTGGCTGTATCCGCCGATGAAGAAGCAGGCATGGTCGAAGCCGGTGAGCGCGAACCGCGGCAGTGCCTCGGCGTTCATCTCTTTCTCAAACCATTTCTGGTAGTTGCGCTCCACCCACTTGGTGTCGGCAGAGAGCTCATTATAATAGAAATAGGTAGGGATGTAGGTGTCGTATTTAAAATAGTAGTCCAGATAGACCTTCGTATACATGAGCCACTCCTTATAGCCGAAGAGCGACACGCCGATGTCGCTGTTCTTGCTGGTGAGCGTATTGAGCTTGGCCAGCGTGGCATTGACAGAAGGCGAATGCTCGGTGTTGAGTATCACCACATTCTGCTGCGAGAGGCTGAAGGCCTTGGCAAAACTCTTCTCGTTGGTCTTCAGGCTTGTCAGCGAATATTTGATGGCATAGTTGTCGAGCTCGGCACGCAGGCGCTTGGTGAACTCGCCCTTGCCACTCTTCTCGTCCTCACAGTCGATGATGACGATATGATAGTTGTTGAACCACTGGATGAAATTCTTGATGGTCTGTGTGTCGAAATCCTCCTGGGCCTGATACACCTGGAAGATATTCGAGTAGTTCTCCACATCATTGCCCGAGATGGAAAACGGTATCACCATCATGATGTCGTTCTTCGAGCAGAATTCAGCAAGAGGCTTCACCATCTTCGTATACAATGGGCCGAAGATGATATCGCAGTCGGCGGCATCCTTCTCTTTGAGCACCGTGGTGATATCGCCATCGATAGGCACATTCCACGCCTTCATGTCCACAGTGATGCCGTCTTTCTTCACACGGTCCACACCGAGCAGCAGACCACGGTAGTATTCCACCATGCGGCGCCCGTCGCCGTCATTGTCGTGCAGGGGCAGCATCACACCCACCTTCACCTCTTTCTTTCCCGACACGGTGGTGGTGGAGGGCTGGGTGGTCGTCGGCTTGGCCGTAGTAGAGACCGTAGTGGCGGCGGTGCTCTTGGCGGCCTGCCCCTTGGCATAAGGGATGGTGAGCGTAGTACCATACTTCAGTTCATACCCCTGCTGCTTCATCTCCGGATTGGCATCGATGAGGTCTTCGATGGTGATGCCGTATTTCTTGGCGATGCCAAAGACCGTCTCACTCTTCTCCACTTTGTGCATGGTACGTACTTTCGACTGCTGTGCCATGACTGCCAGAGTCATCAGCGTCATCAGAATGGTGCAAAAGATTCTTATCCGTCTCATTTTGTCTTCACTTTTTTATTTCTACAGCCTTGCTGAAATTCTCACCTTCAAGGGCTGAGACCTGCCGCGGGTGGTCTGATTCCATACCTGAGGGCCTGCCCTTATGGTGCAAAGTTAATACAAACGGCGGTCAATTCAAAATAAAATCGCAACTTTATTTTTACAACTGTGCGCACCGCCCGCCCATAAAATTAGCAAAAAAAAGCGGCAGAGGGATGTTTTATCAAGAATAATGTGTAAATTTGCATGAATCTATCACCTATATATTATATGGAATACATCGTTTCAGCACGCAAATACCGCCCCATGACCTTCGCGTCCGTCGTGGGACAGACAGCGCTGACCACCACGCTGAAAAACGCAGTGAAAAGCGGGAAACTCGCTCACGCTTTCCTCTTCTGCGGTCCACGTGGCGTGGGAAAGACTACCTGTGCACGCATCTTCGCCAAGACTATCAACTGCGAGCACGTCTCCCCCGACGGAGAGGCCTGCAATGAATGCGAGAGCTGTGTGGCCTTCAATGAGCAGCGGTCGTTTAACATCTTCGAACTCGATGCCGCCAGCAACAACTCGGTGGAGAACATCAAGACACTGATGGACCAGACGAGGGTGCCGCCGCAGATAGGGCGCTACAAGGTGTTCATCATCGACGAGGTGCACATGCTCTCCACCGCAGCTTTCAACGCCTTCCTCAAGACGCTCGAGGAGCCGCCCTCCTATGTCATCTTCATCCTGGCCACCACAGAGAAGCAGAAGATTCTGCCCACCATCATCTCAAGGTGCCAGATCTACGACTTCGAGCGCATGGACGTGCCTCATATCGTCAACCACCTGAAGATGGTGGCCGGCAAAGAGGGCATCACCTACGACGAGGAGTCGCTGAGCCTCATTGCCGAGAAAGCCGACGGCGGCATGCGCGACGCGCTCTCCATCTTCGACCAGTGTGCCAGTTTCTGCGGCGGGCAACTCACCTACGAGAAGGTGATTGCCAACCTCAACGTGCTCGAGGACGACAACTACTTCCAACTTGTCGACCTGAGTCTGGCCAACAAGGTGGCCGACGTGATGGTGCTGCTCGACAGCATTATCAGCAATGGCTTCGACGGCGGGAAACTCATCAACGGACTGGCAAGCCACATCCGGAATGTGCTCATGGCCAAAGACGAGGCCACGCTGCCCCTGCTTGAGACCAGCGAGCGGCTCAAGGAGAGATACCGCGAGCAGGCAAAGAAATGCCCGGCTAAGTTTCTCTATCATGCGCTGCGCTATTGCAATGAGTGCGACATCAACTACCGGCAGAGCAGCAACAAAAGACTGCTGGTGGAGCTCACGCTCATCGAAATAGCACAGGACACGCAGGAGGAGGACGGCACCGCGGGGCGGCGTCGCCGTAAGACGCTGAAATCCCTGTTCAAAAAATTAGTAGCAGTCAGCCAGAAAACGGCAAAGCAGGTGGCCGTGGCTGAGCGTCAGGAGAAGAAACCACAGGCGACCGCTTCTCCGACGGCTACTGCCAAGCCTGAAAATGTAAGAATGCGACCCTCAGCGGCACAGCCGGCGACAACGACCAGTCAGCAGAACGGCGAGAACGAGGCTGCTGACGCTGGCAAAGTGGTGCGCCGTCCGGCACCGGGCATCCGCCCCCGCTTGGGCTCACAGTCGCTCTCTTTCAGAAACCTCCAGAACAACCAGCAAGGCACCTTGCAGGAGCAGGATCAGGAGATCACCAACAAGGAGGAACAGCGGCCTTTCACCGAGGAAGACCTGCTGAGTGAATGGATGGGCATGTGCAACCGCATGACGAAAGCCATGCCGGGACTCGCGGCACGTATGAAGAACATCACCCCGCGCATCACCGAGTATCCCAATATCGAAATCGTGGTGGACAACAGGCAGTTGCTCGAGCAGATAGAGCAGATCAAAGGGCGCATCCGCAAGACGATGGCCATCTATCTGCACAACGGCAACATCGACTTCAACCTACGGCTGGCGAAGGCCGATGAGGTGAAGCCCATCATGACACGCCGTGAGCACTACGACAAACTCCTCAAAGAGAACACCGCCATTGAGCAACTCCACCGGTTGCTCGACCTGGAACTGTCGTAAGACGGCTACGGGAGGAAAACGACGAGGGAAAGAAACTCACGAGGGGGCGAGCCAAAACGACTCGCCCCCTCGTGAGTTTCTATTATCTCTGCCATCGGGAGTGGAAGCCACATCCCGACAGTAAGGTCAGATGAGCGGCATACCCAACTGCCTGCACTCTTCGCGCATCTGCTCCGGCCAAATGCTGGCCTGTATCTCGCCGATATGCGCTTTCTGCAGGAGCATCATGCACAGACGGCTCTGACCGATACCGCCGCCGATACTGAGCGGAAGATGGTCGCCGAGCAACTGCTGATGGAAATAGAGAGACTTCCGCTCCTCCTTGCCCGCAAGCTTAAGTTGGCGGAGCAGCGACTCTTTGTCCACACGGATGCCCATCGACGAGAGTTCCAGAGAGCGGTCGAGCACGGGATACCAGATGAGGATATCGCCATTCAGACCCTCAAATCCGTCCTCGGTCGGCGTCGACCAGTCGTCGTAGTCGGGAGCACGACCGTCGTGTGGTTCACCATTGGAGAGATTTCCGCCGATGCCCATGAGGAACACTGCCCCATATTCTTTGCACACGGCATCCTCACGCTCTTTGGCTGTCATCCCGGGATATTTCTTGAGCAGTTCCTCACTGTGGATGAAATGTATCTTCTTGGGCAAGAAAGGCCTGATCTGGGGATATGTCTCGCTCACTAAATACTCGGTGCGGAGAATGGCGCAGTAGATGCGGCGCACCACATCCTTGAGAAAGGCCACCGTGCGGTCGGCACGGGAGATGACGGCCTCCCAGTCCCACTGGTCTACATACAGCGAATGGATATTGTCGAGTTCCTCATCCGCACGGATGGCGTTCATATCGGTGTAGATGCCATAGCCGGGCTCTATCTGATACTCTGCCAGCGAGAGCCGCTTCCATTTCGCCAGTGAATGCACCACCTCGGCGCAGGCATCGTCAAGGTCTTTGATGGGGAAGGTGACCGGGCGCTCCACACCATTGAGGTCGTCGTTGATGCCCAGTCCTTTCAACACGAACAAAGGCGCCGTGACACGGTGCAGCCTCAATTCCGTACTGAGATTCTGCTCGAAGAAGTCCTTTATCAGCTTGATACCTTGCTCGGTCTGTCTTACATCCAGCAGCGCCTGATAGGCCGCCGGCTTGATAAGTCTACTCATTTCCTTTCTTACTCTATTGAATGAAAGTTGTTCTTTGAGGCCACATTGCCTCCTTGTCAGTTTTGCGGTGCAAAGGTATACAAAAATATTAATATGAAAGAATTTTTAGCGAGAAAACGTGCAAAAAGTCAGAAAATAGCAATTTTTCGTTGACAAATTGCTCATTACAACCTTATCTTTATATAAAAACATCAACAAACAAGATTAGAAAACAGGGATACATCACTTTTCCAATAAAAAATTTGCGGATTTCACATATAATCCGTAAATTTGCATCCGCTTTCACAAGCAAGGTCCCGTAGCTTAGCTGAATAGAGCGTCAGATTCCGGTTCTGAAGGTCTTGGGTTTGAATCCCAACGGGATCACTTAAAATAATCGCAAGTGGTTGGATTATAAACACTTGCGATTTTTATATAGGTCATTTACCCCACATTTACCCCACAAAATAATCTGATTCAGGGAATGAAATGAACCCAGAAAGGTCTCCATGGATGCACATTGTATGGTTCAAGGATATAGTCGATGTATTCATCTTTACAACTTGATTTTACACCAATTTTATGTCCGAGCTTGCTCCCCAAAATCTATTTTTGACAGGGATAACCATGTGTTAACGAAAGTTAACTCTTATTAGGCTTAGAGTTTTTATAAAAACTATTGGTGTCCGCTAAAACTTTGAGTCTTCGTGCGCGTGCGCGCATGTGCGCATACGAGCAAAAAATCAGGCTGACTTTACAAG
>CADBLU010000124.1 GCA_902795605.1 uncultured Prevotellaceae bacterium
GCCCGAACGCTCATTGTTGAGCCAATAGCCTACATATCTCACTCCGTTGCCGAAGCTGAAGGTGCCCTGGCCGTTTTTCATGTCATTACGCCAAAGGCCATCGTAGTACTGACCAGTAGAGAATGTGTACTTACCGTGACCTTCACGCTTGTCTTGCTTCCATTCTCCCTCATATTTGTCACCGTTATAATAGTACATCGTACCCTTGCCTTCCTGATAGTCACGATACCAGTAGCCCACGTACTTATTGTTGTTCATAAACCAATAGGTCCCTTTGCCGTGCTGCTGGTCGAGGTACCATTCTCCCTCATATCGCTCGCCGTCGGAAAAAGTGTAGACACCGTATCCCTGGCGCTTGCCCCTGACATACTCACCCTTGTAGACATCACCATTGAGAAACGTGGTGACGCCTTTGCCGTGGGGCTTGTTGCCGAGCATCTCGCCCTTGTAGACAGCTCCGTCCTTCATCGTGCACGTGCCGATGGTCGCCTTCTGTGCACCGGCCGCCGCAGGGATGAGGAAGATGAGTAAAACGATAATATAATTGCCAATTTTCATTTCTTCTTCGGATTTTCAGCCCAAAATTACAAAAAAATGCGGATACAAAGAAATTATTTGCAATTTTTATGTTTTCCTTATCTTCCCGCAAGCACAACTGTCAGCATTGCGTCGATACTATGAGGCCAGGAGGGGGATTTCTCCCCTACTCCGTCACCTCCTGAAGTGCTTGGTCGCCTGGCTTGAACAGCCATCCCCGGCACACTCCCGCATCAGCTTTGTATGGAACGAGCCTCAACGTGCTCCAGTCAATCTTGTCGGTCGACTGCGCCACATCTACATGAGGGATGAGCGAACCGTCGCGCACCAGGATGACACACGGTATCTTGCCCACGGCAATCTCCTGATAGCCTCCACCATAGACCTTGCCGCTCTGGTAGTCAATCCACTTGCCCTGAGGCAGATAGCAAATCCTCGATGTGCCGCTCTCAAGCAAGGGGGCCACTAAAAGTTGTGAGCCAAACATATACTCGTCTTCCACCAACCATGCCCCCGGATCGTCAGGATATTCCACAAAGAGGGCCCTCACCATCGGCAGACCGCGCTCACTGCAATCCTTGGCCTGAGCATAGACATACGGCATCAGCCGATATTTCATCTCTGCACAGTCGCGGAAGGCGTCCGTGAACGACTCGCTGATAAGCCACGGCTCAGTAGGCGGTGCCCCATGAGCACGCGTATGCGATGAGAGGAAGCCGAAGGGGAGCCAGCGCCGGTAGATGTCTTCGGGCGAGGCAGTGACAAAGCCGCCCATATCGTGGCTCCAGAAAGAGAAACCGCTGAGGCCGAAACTCAGGCCGCCGCGCAAGTCGCCAAGCATGCCGATGTTGTTGGTAGCCGCATCGCCGCCCCAATGCAGGGGATAACGCTGCGAACCGGCCCACGCACTACGGGCCCAAATGACTCCCTCGCCAGAATGCTCCTTGACCGCATTCCACAAAGCCATATTATATCGTAGAGGATAGAGGTTGTGCTCATAGAAACCTGTACGGCCACTCGCATACAAGCCATTGAAGGGTGCGGCCTCGCCGAAATCGCATTTGATGGCGCTCACCCCTTGGTCGATGAGCCGGCCGATTTTCTCCTGATACCACTTCACTGTGGCGGGATTTGACAGATCGAGAACGGCATCCTCATAAGGCATACCTCCCATGGCATTGCGCACATGCATTCCACCCTCAACCAACTCCTTGAAATATCGGTTTTTAGGAGTGAAATAGGGCAACTGCCACAGACAGACGTGGAAACCGTCTTTGCGCATCGACTTGAGCATTGACACGGGATTTGGGAAACGGTCTTTGGCAAACTCATAGTCGCACTGCCAGTCGACCCCGAACCATCCAGTGTCGAAATGAATGACGTCTGAAGGTATCTTGTGGGCCCTCAACTGCGAGGCGATGTCCAGACCTTCTTTCTGGGAGAAATAGGTGATGCGGCTCATCCATGTGCCGAAAGTCCACAGGGGAAGCATCGGGCTCTTGCCCGTGACGTTGGTGTAGGCATCGAGAATCTCTTTCGGCTGACCGAAGAACACAAAAAAGTCCATGGTCTCATCGCCCATGAAGAGACGCTGAGCACCGATATAACTGGCACCGAAGTCACACGTCACAGGGGCACTCGTGTGCATGAACACGCCATAGCCACGGTTGCTGAAATAGAAAGGCACAGGCTTATACATCCCGTCGGTCTCAGGACCTTGAGGGTCGGTGACATAGAGATGCACCCGCTGCCCCACCTTGTTGAGCGAGGTGAACGACTCGCCGCAACCATAGAGCCGTTCTCCCGGAGAGAGGAGGAAGACGGGATTGATGCTCCGGGAATTGTCGGAACCGCGCTTGATGAAAGAGAAAGGCAGCAATTTCACCTGGGTAGAGTCGTTGTCGACGATGGAACGGCTCTGGGTAAGAATCTTCCCGTCTTTATCTCTGATTATCAGTCGCCAAGGGTATTTCTGTATCTCCACCATACCCTCCGCGCTACGGTAACATATCGAGGAGCCTCTGTCAACCGCTGTCCAGCCATTGGAGGCAAAGGTCGTGCCACCGCCTTTCAGACGACTCTTGAAAGCATCAGAGAACATCGGGTCGGAGTCGCTGTCGTCGGCAGGCTCGATGGGGGTGGTCAGCATGCGCACACGCACAGTCCGGCTGTCGATGAAATCGATGCGGAACGATAGGTCGGGGTCGTTGTCGTATTGCGTGTCGGGGAAGTCGAGCATCTGCATCCTCACGGGCCAATAGCCATTGAGGTTGAACGCCTGACGGGGAGACAGGCGGTAACGTTTCCAGTTGACCGTGCCGGCAGCCCGCTGCATGTCGAAAGAGGACAGGCTGTCGGCCAGAAAATAGGTGTTGGACAAATCACTGAAATCGGTCGACATGTCCTTGGCATTGTTCTGCAAATACTGCACTCCCGCATTGGTCTGTATCTGTGCTGCCGCTATGACAACATGACAGACAAGCGCTGACGTAAATAAAATCTTTCTCATTATCATCTTAGGTTGATTCTGCATTTTCATCTCAAAAACGGCTCATATACGCCATAAACCGGACAGGAGAAGGAGACTGGCTCACCTGGCAGAAGCCAGACGGCACTCCGGGCACACACCCTTTACCAGATAGTTGACCGAATGCCACTCGTATCCCTCAGGCAAATCGAGCATCGGCACCGGCACGTGGTCGAGACAGAAGGTGCGTCCGCAACGCTCACAGTGGAAATGCGCATGGGCGTCATCATCATGACCGACGTCATGACTGTGGCAGAGCTCGTATCTCACGCCGCCGCTGCCATCCTCTATCACATGCACCAGATGCCTTTCCTTGAAAAGGACGAGCACCCTGAACACGCACGACTTGTCGACAGTCAACAGACGGTCACACAATTCTGAAAGCGAAAGAGGCTGCATGGCCGACGACAAGGCACGCGCCACCAGAAGACGGTTGGCCGTAGGTTTCACACCATGACTGTCGAGCATCTGGGCACACTTCTCTTTTTCCATTCTCTGATTTTTTTGCGAAAATAGTGTTTTTCTCCGACATAAAGTCCAATTTTGCTTAGAAATTGCGCCAAAAAAGGCAAAACCTCGCAAAAGGCATCAAGAATTTGGCGGTAACAATGTTTTTTTTGTAATTTTGCACACAAATTAAAGCCGCCCCTATCATCACTTCAACAGAAACGACATGACAGACATCTGCTGCATAGGACATATTACACTTGACAAAATCATCACTCCTGAGAGTACCGTCTACATGAACGGAGGAACCTCATACTATTTTGCCTACGGCATCAACCACCTGCCCGACAAACTCAGTTTCAAACTCATCACGTCGCTGGCACCGAAAGACATCAAAGCCGTAGACGAACTCCGCGAGGCAGGAATCGACGTGACCTTCTATCCCAGCAGGGAAACAGTATATTTCGAGAACCAATATGGCGCAGACCGCGACAAACGCACACAGCGGGTGCTGGCAAAAGCCGACCCGTTTGTGAAAGAGCACATCAAAAACGTGGAGGCACGCTTCTTCCACCTGGGTTCCCTGCTCGACGACGACTTCTCTCCTGAGTTGATCAGGGAGTTGTCGAAGCACGGCACCGTCTCGGCCGACGTGCAAGGTTTCCTCAGAGCCGTAAGAGGCGGACAGGTCTACCCCACCGACTGGAAAGACAAGGAGGAAGTGCTCAGATATATCGACATCCTCAAACTCAACGAGCAGGAAATGGTGACAGTGACAGGACTGACCGACCCACACAAGGTGGCTGTGAGAATCGCCTCATGGGGAGTGAAGGAAGTGCTGCTCACCCTGGGTAGCAGAGGCTCACTCATCTATGCCGACGGGCATTTCTATGAGATCCCCGCCTATCCTCCCGCCAGCATTGTTGATGCCACAGGATGCGGTGACACCTATGCCGCCGGCTACCTCTACTGCCGTGCCTTGGGCATGAGCTATGGCGACTGCGGACGGTTTGCCGCTGCCATGTGCACAAAGAAACTGGAGCACAACGGGCCTTTCGACGGCACATTCGAAGAGGTTGAGAACATTATCACAAAATATAGGAAACAAATCGTATAAAAAAATGAGAATCAAATTTTTATCACTATTGATTCTACCTTTACTCTCTATTTCGTGCATCGCCGCCACCTCTACCAATGCCGTGCAGGCGCGCAAACTTTTCGACCACACCTACAACATGGTGTTCGGTCCGCAAGGTTCCACGCTCCACTATGATGTCAATATCATCGGCATCCTGAAAGTCAACGGCAGTATCTGGTACAAAGGAAAGAAAAGCAAATTCGTAGAGTCGCGCTATCTCAGTTGGAACGACGGTACAAAAGACTACTGGGTTGACCTCAAGAAAAAGACCGTGACTCTCTATGATGCCAACTCTGAGCGAAAAGACAAATATTCCAGCAAATTCACATTCTTTCCCGATGACTACAACTACTCATGGGAGAACAGCAACGAAGGCTATGTCATCAACCTGACAGCCCGCAAGAGTGTGAAGGGCATCAAGCATGCCAAAGCGATCATCGACAAGCAAAGTCGCGCGCCGAAATATTTGAAAATCAAGGTGCTGTGGTTTTGGACCACCATCAACATCTCTCATTTCAAAAGCGGCAATGTCAGCGACGAGACATTCAAGTTTCCCGCCGACAAATACAAATCCTACGCATTCTACGACAAGCGCGGACAGTAGAGACGATTCGTCCTATTTGTGTTTCTTGTAGTACTCCAGACCACGGGCCACTGTCTGCTTCACACAGTCGGAAGAGATGGTGGCTCCTGTCACACCGTCGACATTGGCCTTGGCAGCCTTGCTCACAGCCATGCCGTTCCACTTGCCGAGCAATTCCTTCTTCACACGGAAGAAATACTTGGGGGTCTCCTCATTGGGCAGTGCCTCTATCTTTTCGATTTTGTTGTTGCTGATATAAATCTTCAAAGGTGTAGGACCATTATAACCTTTGATGTCTGAGGCGATGGTCGTGGTGTTGATCACAACCTGACTGCCGTTCTTTGTCAGCACGCCGTCACCAGGCATGGCGCTGGTCAGCACAACTGCCACAAAGGCTGCCGACAACATTTTCTTCATTCCTGAAAATTTCATTTTTCCTTAAATTATTAATTCTTTATGATTGTTTTCTAAAAATTCCTCATTTCACGCCTTCCACACGATAGCCCTTTTCACGGAGCAGCTGGATAAGCCCACGCTCACCAATCAGATGGCCTGCTCCAACGACAAAAAGTGTGGCGCCAGAACGCATGATGCCGGGTAACGCCTCCATCCAACGGGCATTGCGACCATAGAGAATCACTTCTTCTTCCTCTTCGGTCGTCGCACAACGGCCCTCCATCTGCTGGTCGGTGACCTGCTCCAACCGCTTCAAATCCTGGGCATAATAGGCATCAACCAAGTCTCGCATCAGCTGCTCCTCAAAGTCCCTATGCTCGACCATGCACATGAGCAGCTCCTTCTGACGTTCGAGCGGCTGGCCTTTCAAAAGCGTGGAAATCTGGTCGTCCATCGTCTCGAGAGAGAGGATGTTCTTGCCCTTTTCACGCGCCATCACCTGCACCGCTTTGTCGATGCCATCGTTGGCCACGAAACCGGGATTGTGCTTAACATACATCTGCACCGACAAAAGGGTGCTGAGGGCGCTGGGAGTCATCCGGCCCATCTGACCTGCCACAAAAGGATTGCTTAAATCAGCACCCAGCAAGTCTTTCATCAGCAGATTGAGCGATGCCATCTCTTCGGGAGTCAGCAATTGCTGAAGTGTCATCCCTTCAGGCATCATCATGGCATTTTGAAGCTTCTGCAGACTCTCCATGTCCGTCATCTCGTCCATGATGACCTCACCACACACCTGCTTCGCTTGGTCAAAAGCGCCTCTGAAGCCGGGTATGGAGTCAAGAAAAGAGACAGGCACCAAATGGTGAGTGCCCATCAAAAAGGAAGGCGACGACAGCCCGTTACCCTCGATGCGGTAGAGCAACTGTGCACTGACAGGTCCCGCACATAGCATGAGGCATGTCAACAAAAGAAGGAATATGTTTTTTCTCTCCATTGTCTTTTCATTATGTGCACACCGAAGTCAGGTGTGCTTTCGGTGGGCAAAATTACAATATTCGGACCAACATGATGAACAAATCAGAGTTAAAAAAAAATAATCAATCTTTCAGAAACATAATTATTGCGACTTTTCTTTTTGAGATACCAATGAATTGGTGTAACTTTGTAGGAAAATATCACAAACCATCATGAGAAGACACATCATCACACTCACCTTTGCGCTGGCAGCACTGGCGACATCGGCACAAATCCCACGGCAGGAAATAGAGCAGAATATCCTCAGGTCTGCAAGCAACTACTATGCCTACCCTGGACCTACCCAAGAGGAACTGACACCCTCGCCCAAAGGATATGAGCCCTACTACATCAGCCACTATGGCCGCCACGGCTCACGCCACCTCATCGAGAACAGCGACTTCGACAAGGCCTACAAGACGCTCATGAGAGCCGACTCGCTGCATAAGCTCACCACTTTAGGCAAGGATGTGCTCAGAAGGGTCACCATTCTGCGGGAGCAGGCTGAGAGGAGGCACGGTGAGCTTACCCTGCTCGGAGCAGAGCAGCACCAGGGCATCGGCGGACGGATGATCAGACGTTTCCCCAAGGTGTTTGAGGGAAAGACCCGTATCGATGCCAAAAGCACAGTCGTCATCAGATGTATCCTCTCTATGGAGAATGCGCTCCATGCCATGCTCCGCATCAACCCCGAACTCGACATCCGCCATGATGCCAGCGAGCACGACATGTGGTATATGAATTTCCACGACAGAGACCTTGACAAGAAAAAGATGCCCGACAAGGTGAAAAAGGTCTATGATGAGTTCTGTAAGCACCACCAGCACCCCGACAGGCTGATGAACTCTCTCTTCAGCGACAGCAAATACTGGAAGCATGAAGTGAACACGCAAGAACTGACCTTCCACCTTTGGAAACTCGCCTCCAACCTGCAGAGTACAGAACTGAGGCATACCATGACGCTACACGACATCTTCACGACGGAAGAGCTCTACGACCAGTGGCTGCAGACCAATGCATGGTGGTACATCCACTACGGGCCATGCCCATTGAATGGCGGCGTGTCTCCCTTCTCACAACGCAACCTGCTCAAGGTGATCATCCAAGAGGCCGACAGTTGCCTGCAGCTGCCCCACCCCGGCGCCACCCTGCGCTTCGGCCATGAGGTATGTGTGATGCCGCTCGTCAGCCTGCTGGAACTTGACCACTATGGGAAGCAGATAGCCGACCTCGAGCAACTCGATGACGAAGACTGGTCGTGTTATAAAATCTTCCCCATGGGCTGCAATGTGCAGATGATTTTCTACCGCCCCGTGACGGGCCAGGGAGACATCCTGCTTAAGGTACTCCTCAACGAGAACGAGGCAACGCTGCCTCTCCAGGCAGTCGATGGTCCATACTACCGGTGGGATGACTTCAGGGACTATTTCCTCGCCAAACTCGCCACCTACAAAGACTAATGAGACAAAACAACATCAACAATCCATAATCAAACAACAATATGAGACATAGTATTCTGATACTGACAGTGATGGCCATCATGGCCAGTTGCGGCAACAGCAACGGAGAAAAGACAACCAACGAGCAAAATGCCCCAACCACAGAAGCCACCGGCAACGACAGTCAGGCAAAAGCCACAAAAAGCAAGGTGGACCCCAAAGACGAGGCCTACCTGATCTCACGTGTGCAGGCCATCTACGACAAAGTGTTCGGCGAATACAACCGTGCCAACGAAAACGAAGAGATGTCCCAATTTTCTCCCGACGAGGATTTTTGCTCCAAGGATTGGAACTCTATGCTCCAGAAGATAGAAGAATATGACGCTGCCAACAACCCGGACGAAATCGGCTTCTTCGACGCCGACTATTGGGTCATGGGACAGGACTTCGCCGATCTCTCCATCAGCGACATCCAGGTGGTGAAACAAGACGGAGATGATGCCGAGGTGGAATTCATCCTCCACAACCAAGGCGATAAGATCAAAGTGAAGCTCGAGATGGAGTTTGAGCGGGGCGACTGGTATATCGACAATTTCATCGACCTCAAGTACGACCTCAACTGGAAAGAGGACATGAAGGAATATCTCAAGCAATAGGACACCTCACCAGAGGCGGTCGCGAGAGATACACTTCCGCACCTTATCTTTCTTGAGGGTGAGGTGCGTGATGCCGTCAGAGAAACTGCCCGCCTGATAGGGTTGGAAACTGAAGACCAGGTCGTCGCCGTATATCGCCGCCTGCGGAAGATCAGCGTCACCAAGGGCAAGCCCCCGCTTCGACATCTCTTCGGCCACCATCGCCCTCACCTCTTCCTGCGCGCCTTCGCGAAACAACGACTTGTTATTCAGCACCTCAAGCCGTTTCATGTCGAACGTCACATAGCGCTCGAGAGGAAAATCGTGCGCTCCGTAGGCATAGAAATTGGTGGAGATGAAGAGCGTCACATAGCGCTCTCCTATATAGCGCGGCGAGAGAAACAGTCGCAGATAGCTGAGAGGGAACGAGAAATCCTCATTCTTCAGGAAATACACCTGACGCATATACATGTCGCGGAAATGGTCGGCGATGGCCTGACCATCGCTGATGTTGGCTATCTCAAACGCATCGGGATGCGCCCGCCTGATCACTTCGGTGGGCAGCATCGATTTGTCCAAGTTTTTCTCCAAGTAGACATCGTCATAATAGAGCATATCCATATTGGTGAACGTGTCTACATAATTGATGATCCAGAACTTCATGTAGTCCCATTGTGCGCCTTCAGCCGTGGGATAGTCCATCAGTATCTTATAGCCGAAGTTGTTGGTGTCGCACGCCTTGAAATTGCAGGGAGACACGGCCTCACAACGGGTGAACAGCGTGGGAAACTTGTTGCACACCAGCATACTGTCATTGCGCATTTCTGCTAACGGCCTACGGACCTGCTCAATGCCCAGTCTCCCGCAGATATACCCGTCCTGATAGAGCGTGTCGGCAGGGACGGCGGGGCCGATGACCGACACCTCGCGCTTCTCGGAGAGCATTGAGAGGAAATGCACGCTCTCATAGTCCTCATAGAGCAGATAGTATTCTATCCCGCCGATATTCATCAGCGAGTCGGTCGTGGCATTCTTCACATCGTCGACAAAGCCGGCATAGCGCTGGGCAGAGGCATTACCCGCCCACACAAGAAATGCCAGAAAAAACAATCGGGATAAACAGAGTCTCAACATTTCTATTCCTCAAAACTGTTCACGGCGTCCACGACCTCAGACAATTCCTCAAAGGTCAACTCCGGGCCTATAGGAAGGCTCAATTCTTCTGCATGTATCCGCTCAGTGACAGGAAGAGCGAGAGAATTCCACTGCCCATAGCAACGCTGCCTGTGTGGTGGAATTGGGTAATGAATCTGTGTCCCCACCCCATGCACACTCAGATGCTCACGCAAAGAGTCGCGCTGTGGAGCAAGTATAGGATAGACATGCCACACATGGCTCTCTGGAACCCCGGCCGATGGCAGCAAGACGGCTGGATGATGAATGTGGCTATGGTAATAGTCGGCCATCTGGCGACGCCTCTCATTTTCCTCGTCCAGATAGCGGAGTCTCACATTGAGTACCGCCGCTTGCAACTCGTCCATGCGGGAGTTGCGCCCCTCATAATTGAACACATTCTTTTTGACCGCCCCGTAATTATGCAGGCAACGGACAGCGGCAGCGAGCTCATCATCGCACGTGGTCACCGCGCCCGCATCACCCAGCGCACCCAGGTTCTTTGTCGGGTAGAAACTATGGCCGGCGGCATCACCAAGCGAACCCGTCAAACGGCCCTCAAACCGGCACCCATGGGCCTGTGCATTGTCCTCTACAAGGCGCAGGCCATAAGAAGAACAGAGACTGCCCACCAAAGGTGTGTATGAGCACCGTCCGTAGAGATGCACGAGCATCACCGACTTGGTCCGGCGGGTGATATGTCGCTCTATCAGACTGTCGTCTATCTGCAAGGTGTCGAGCCGAGGCTCCACGAGCACCGGCACAAGACCATTGGAGGTGATGGCAAGAATGGAAGCGATATAGGTATTGGCCGGCACAATGACCTCATCGCCAGGACTCATCACCCCCATCTCAATATATGCCCTATATATTAAGGTGAGCGCATCGAGGCCATTGCCCACACCGATGCAGTGAGAGACATTGAGATAAGCGGCATAGTCGTGCTCAAACCTGCTTAATTCGCTCCCAAAGAGATAACTGCCCGACTCCACCACTCTGCGTGTCGCCTCAGCCAACTCTTTGCCATGCAACGCCGTGCGCCTGGCGAGACTTATAAACTCTATCATAATGCAAAAGTAGTAATTATTTGGAGAACTCACAACTATCAGTTGATAAAATAAGGTGTCAGAAACTTGAAATATTTTATCGGGAGGAAAGTGGAAGAAACCGATTATCGGCTCTCGAAGGGCAAAAAAAGTGAAAAATCCTTTTTTTTGCCATCGGTTTATATTATCTTTGCAGAAAATTTGCGGGTAGGCCACGAAAAGCGGCTCTCCCGAAAAGAAATTTACACAGATGAGAAAACTTTTAATTAGCATTATCGCACTCTTTTCCACCCTCTCCGTCGCCAACGCCCAGGAAGAAGTCTTCACACAGGACGGCAGGCAAGACCCTTCAACGATATGGGTCAACAAGGTGGAAGACGGCGAAGAGTGGAGAGACGAGAACCGTTGGCACGACCCCTTCGACATCTACGCAGGCCCTGTGGCAGGTATGATGGCATCGAATATGACAAAGCTGGACGGCAACTATTTATTCTCGCCCTATTTTGGTGGAATTCTCCATGTCTACTTCAGCAACCATTTCGGCATGAGTTTTGAGCTCGGCTATTCCCATCAAGGTACGCGCGACGCATGGGACAATTTCCATACAGACCAACAGCTGATAGAAAAAGGTGGACAAGACGAAAGCGGCAATCCCATCATGCAAAGAGGCCCTTACGATTACAACCTCCATTACATCAACTCTGCCTACAAGTTACGCTACTACCCCATCCGTCAGTTTAATGTCTTCGCTGGCTTTCTCTTTGGTGTGCATTTCAGCGCAAGTAGCACCCTCGACGGGAAAAAGACCGACATCAAAGGCCATCTGCGTAAAAGGGCCGGTCATATCATCGGCGGTGCAGGATATGAGCTCGACAACCTCTACTTCGAAGGCTATTATGGTCTGCCCATCTCCAAGTTGGCAAGTTCAAGCCAAGGAAGATTTGTCTTGGGCGATGCCCATGAGCAGGTCATCTTGCTGACTGTAGGCTACAAATTCAAGGTCTACTAAACCATTTCGATACAATCATCGCTCAAAATACACCATTGCGGGTGAAGATGCTACAGAAACCATCTCCACCCGCAATTTTTGTTTACACCGGCGAATGTCCGCCGGCTATTTGAGGAATTCCCGGATACGCTCCAGAGGAATGCCGAAATTGAAATTATCGCTGCCGGCCATCTTGGCAAAATTCACTGCCACCACATTGCCGTCGACATCCACCACCGGACTGCCGCTCGATCCCTGCATCGTGGGGATGCTGTAGGTGATGCGCTCACCATCGGGAGTCTGCGTCACCCTGCCGCTGGTCATCTGTACACTGATACCTTTCTCTGTATTGGCGAGCATCAGGCCGGCATTGTATCCGATCATATACAGTTGCTGGTCAATCTTTATCTTGCCTTCCGACGATTTCCTGTTGAAATAGGCTTTGTTGCCATCGCCCGCGAACTTGAAGACATAGGCATTTTTAGGTGTTTTCTTGCTCTCAAGTTGCAACAAGGCGAGGTCGGCATTCTCTTTCTCCGACACCTTCAGGATCTTGCAGGGATTCTTCTCAAGGAAATCCGCAGGACTGCTCACCCGCTCACCGTCGTAGGAAATGCCGATATGACATACCGCATTCACATGGATATTGCTCATGTTCGCACCCTGAAGTTGGCGGGCAGACGCCGCCACCTCTTCATACATCATCTTCAGCCGTTGTTGCTCGGCAACAATCTGGCGCAACTGCGCCTCATCACCGGAAATCGTGTTGCCGAAGAAATCATACTCCATATACTGTGATTTCTGCGCCTCAAGCATATTGTATTTCGACATAATCTGCCGCGCGACCACGGCACATTGCATCAGCGAAGCCCTCACTATGTTCGCCAGATTGGCCATGAGCTGCTGGCTGTTGAGTTCGGTCACCGCCACATGACGATTGGTGATGAACTGCCCGTCGTCACTGACAAAGAAGCCCGTGCCATTGAGCATCTGGGCATTTTGCATGGCACTCGCCTCACTGGTGGTGAATCCCTGCATATTGCCATTCTTGTCTATTCCTGTGAAATACAGTTTCTGACCGCCAGGCATCTCTATCTGATAGTAAAACTTATTGAGCACCAGCACGACACCGCTCTTCTGCTCCTCGAAAAGTTCATCTGCCGTCTTCTTGCCACACGATGCTAACATAGTCACTGCAAGCATCCAAAGCAACACATTTTTCATGTCCTTCATTTCCTTATTCAATTATACTTTGTCACTTTATGATGTAAAATTAGGTGATTGAATTGAAAAATGAAAATAATTTGGATTAATTTAGCACAGATTGACATCTGACAACAAAAAATAGCAAAAAAAGTTCTGTCAGAAACAATAAACCTGTCTTCTTTTTTGTTTTCAAAAAGAAACAAAATACTCGTATTATGTGTGGAATAGTAGGTTATATCGGGAAAAGGGAAGCATTTCCCATTCTCATTCAGGGACTTAAACGGCTGGAGTACCGTGGATACGACTCTGCTGGCGTAGCACTCATCAACACTGACGGAAAGATGAGCATATACAAAGAAAAAGGGAAGGTATCCAATTTGGAAGAGCATACCAAAAGCCAAGATGTGAGCGGGACAATAGGCATCGCACACACGCGCTGGGCCACCCACGGCGAACCTTCCTCTGTCAACGCGCATCCTCATCTCTCGGAGAGCGGCAGACTCGCCTTGGTGCACAACGGCATCATTGAAAACTATGCCAACATCAAGGAATATCTCAGCGGGAAAGGCTATCACTTCAAAAGCAGTACCGACACCGAAGTGCTCGTTCAACTCATTGAGTTCGTGCAACAGCGCTTCCACCTCGACCTCGGAATGGCCGTGCTCTATGCCCTGCGCAGGGTGGTGGGGGCCTATGCCATCGCCGTTCTCGACCGCGAGCACCCCGAGGAGATTATCTGTGCCCGTAAGAGCAGCCCGCTGGTGGTGGGCATCGGCGAAGACCGCCAGGAGTTCTTCCTTGCCTCCGACGCCCTGCCTATCGTGGGGTATACCAAGCATATCGTCTATCTCAACGACGAAGAGGTGGCAGTCATCAGACGCGGGGAGGAAATCTCAGTGAAGAACCTCGCCAACTCGCGTGAGGCCGTAGAACCCAACGTGCACGATGTGGACATCGACCTCGACAAACTGGAGAAAGGCGGATACCCTCACTATATGCTCAAGGAAATCTTCGAGCAGCCCCGATGCATCTCCGACTGCATGCGCGGACGCCTGATGCCGACAGAACACAACATCGTGCTCAGCGCCATCCACCTTCATCGCGAGCAACTGCTCTCTGCAGGCAGGTTCATCATAGTGGCTTGCGGCACATCATGGCATGCCGGTCTCATCGGAAAGCAAATGATTGAGCGCTTCTGCCAAGTGCCGGTGGAAGTGGAATATGCCAGCGAGTTCAGATATAGGAATCCTGTCATCAAAAGCGACGATATAGTCATCGCCATCTCACAAAGTGGAGAGACGGCCGACACTCTCGCCGCCTTCAACCTGGCCAAGGAGCACAACGCCCTCTGCTTCGGTATCGTCAACTCTGTGGGTTCAAGCATTGCGAGAGCTTCCGACACCGGCATCTACATCCACGTGGGACCCGAAATAGGCGTGGCGTCCACCAAAGCCTTCACCGGTCAGGTGACAGTCCTCACGCTCTTCGCCCTCGCCCTCGGCCACGAAAAGGGCACCATCTCCCGCTCCGACTATGAAGCGCATATTGACGAACTGGCACGCATCCCCCAAAAGATTCAGTGTATCCTCGACCAGAACGACCACATCCGCGATATTGCCCGCACGCTGACCTATGCCCGCAACACTTTGTATATGGGAAGGGGTATGAACTATCCTGTAGCACTGGAGGGTGCGCTCAAACTGAAGGAAATCAGCTATATTCATGCCGAAGGCTACCCGGCAGCAGAAATGAAACATGGCCCCATCGCTCTCGTCGATGAGAACATGCCAGTGATTTTCGTGGCTACCCACCACAGGCTCTACAAGAAAATCATCAGCAATATTCAGGAAGTGATTGCCCGCAACGGACGTATCATCGCTGTTGTCACAGAAGGCGACACCGACGTCAAGAATCTGGCTGCTTTCGTCATCGAGATTCCGGAGACCTTAGAGACTCTCGTCCCGCTGCTCTCCGTCATCCCACTCCAGCTCATCGCCTATCATGTGGCGGTGGTGAAAGGACTCAATGTCGACCAACCTCGCAACCTCGCAAAAAGCGTCACCGTGGAATGACCGGCAAGACTGAGGAAAAAGGAATCCTACCAACAGAAAGCGGGTGAGCAATGTCTCTTGCTCACCCGCTTTCTTATTGTGTGTCACAGGGAACGGCTTTCTCACTTGCCGATGCAATGGTATTCGAAACCATATTCTGCCAATTCCTCGGCATCATAGATGTTGCGGCCGTCGATGACGAGCGCATTACGCATGGTCTTTTTCATCACACCCCAACTGGGCAGACGGAACTGCTTCCACTCTGTCAGCATCAGCATGGCGTCTGCGTCGAGCACGGCATCATACATATCCTTGGCATATTCCACCGTGTCGCCCAAGCGACGCCGGCACTCATCCATGGCAACGGGGTCGAACACACGCACCTTGCAGCCAGCCTTCAAAAGCAGGTCGATTGTCACAAGCGACGTCGCCTCACGCATATCGTCGGTCTCTGGCTTGAACGCCAGGCCCCAGACAGCGATGACCTTGTCTTTCAGGTCTTCTGAGAGATATTTCTTCAACTTGGCAACAACCACGGTTTTCTGATACTCATTCACTTCCTCCACGGCTTTCAGCACGCGCATCACATAGCCGTTTTTCTCGGCGGTCTTGATAAGGGCTTTCACATCCTTGGGGAAGCAACTGCCGCCATATCCGCAACCGGGATAGAGGAATTTACGGCCGATACGGGTGTCGGCACCGATGCCGCGACGCACCATCTCCACATCAGCTCCCACTATCTCGCAAAGATTTGCGATGTCGTTCATGAAACTGATACGGGTGGCCAGCATAGAGTTGGCTGCATATTTAATCATCTCGGCTGAGGGGATGTCGGTGAAAATCACGCGGAAATTGTTGAGCATGAACGGGCGGTAAAGCCTCATCATCAACGCACGGGCACGTTCTGAATCCACACCCACCACCACACGGTCGGGGCTCATGAAGTCCTTAACGGCAGCACCTTCCTTGAGAAACTCAGGGTTGGAGGCCACATCAAAGGGGATGTCCTCTCCACGGCGGGCCAACTCCTCCTCTATGGCAGCCTTCACCTTGCTGGCAGTACCCACAGGCACCGTCGATTTGGTGACAAGGACCGTATATTTCTTGATATTCTGGCCAAACTCGCGAGCGACATTGAGCACATACTTCAAGTCGGCAGAGCCATCTTCATCGGGAGGTGTTCCCACAGCACTGAAGACAAGCGAGACATCATCGATGACTTCTTTCAGACTGGTGGTGAACGACAGACGTCCTTCCCTGACATTGCGAAGAACAATCTCTTCGAGACCAGGCTCGTAGATGGGAATTTCACCGGCCTGTAAAGCCTGTATCTTTTTCTCATCGATGTCCACACAGGCCACATGCACACCCATCTCGGCAAAACAAGCACCGCTGACGAGTCCGACATAACCTGTTCCTACTACTGCTACATTCATTTTGTTTGCTAACTAATTGATAATTATTTATATAAATCCACATTATAGTCGAACGGAGAATCTATCTCACTGAACATGGGATGATGCTTGTCTCTCTCCGACAGCAGGAGTTGGTCGGCAGGCAGACGCCAATCTATCTTCAACGACGGATCATTCCAGGCAATACCGCCTTCACTCTCAGGATGATAGAAATCATCGCACTTATACTGAAAAACGGCCTCCTCGGAAAGAACGACGAACCCATGAGCAAACCCACGGGGGATAAAAAACTGCAATCTGTTTTCGCCAGTGAGTTCCACCGACACACTCTGGCCATAGGTCGGTGACCCCTTGCGGATGTCGACGGCCACGTCGAGCACGCTCCCACGGAGCACCCGCACCAACTTGCTCTGACAGAAAGGCCATTTCTGGTAATGCAGCCCTCGCAGCACACCATACGACGACTTGCTCTCGTTGTCTTGCACGAAATTGATCTCACGCACTTGCTTCTCGAAATCTCGTTTTGAGTAGGTCTCGAAAAAATAGCCACGGGCATCCTCAAAAATCCTTGGTTTGATAACCACGACACCCTCAATGGCTGTATTGATAACTTCCATAAATCGTTTCACCTTTTTAATTAACGGGTGCAAAGGTAATGCTTTTCTTATTAAAAATGAGTGTTTTCTGCAAAAAGTTAGGCTTTGCCACCCTTAACACCACTATTCCTGCAAATCAGAGATAGCAAAAGGCGACTTCACCGCCTCACAAGCACATTGCTGGCACAACCGACGGTTGGTGTCGTCCACAGCCACGCTGCCCGTCTCGCCGGCCTCAGCTTCGGTAAGGGGATGAATGGCTGTATTGTCTAATACTGAAACGTGAAAAGCATCGCCGAAGAGCACTTGAAACCAGGTGCACGCAGCGATATAACGCCCTACCCCGTGACAGAGATGCCAGTTGTCGCGAGTGAGATACATACCATTCTCAAGACGAGTGTCCCTGGCATTCTGCACCGCTGTCCCCACGGGAATGACCCGCACTCCGTAGAATTGCGACATCTTGATGGCACAGTCGATGTTTCCCTTCCATTCCCTCGGATGCGACTTCACCGTATGACTCCACGGCATGGCATAGGCCAATGTGATTTGCTTATTCGGACACTCCGTCCGCACCAAAGCCACTAATTGTTCGGCCACAGTCTCAAAACTGCTCCAAGAATACGACACCGCGCTCGACTGAACAAGCACGCAGACATCCCACGGACGCTTGAGCACATCACTCACCGGCTCATAGATGACAGCGGCACCGCCACCAGCCATCTTGGTGAATGTCTTTTTCTCTCCCGTTTGGTAGAGTTCCAACCAGTCGGCGAAGCTACCGCCATTGATACATCCATTGTAGACACACATTCTGGTCGTGTCGAGTCCGGCAGCCATAACCAAATCATTGAGATAGGCTGTGGCATCGACAGAGAAACTGTTGCCCAATACCACCACGCGCACACTGTCGCCCAATATGGGTTTTTGTTCCGGATACTCTATCGCAGCAATAGGCTCCTCGATGTCTTCATCGTCAGATGAACACGAGAAGGGTAAAAAACTTATCACCAGCACATAGAGCAACTTACGGAGCAACATTTTCTTATCCATTTCTTTCAACGTTTTAATTCATCCACTCTCATCTTTCCTATAATCAGAGGGAAATATCTCATCGCCAGAAGAATGATAGGAACAAAAAAGGCTAAAATCATCAAAGCGACGACATAATCAAGCAACGAAGGCTCGGAAACGTATTGCCGGAATATCCTGATGAGATGTGAATGGAAGCCTAAAATCAACAAGGTTCCAGTGGAAATCAGGCGAATGACATTCGGGCAAAATGTAAATATCTTTATTAAAGAAAAAACACCAAAAGCACCGGCAACACCTCCAAGCAGACAAAGCCAAAGGCTCTCGCCATAATGACAACGGTGCATAAATGCCGTTCCATTGGTCTGCACACAGAAATGCAACACCATCACACTCGCAATCAGCATCAGCAACAATGCCGAACGATGTTGGAATCTGTCTATCTCCTTGCGAAAGCGACGGAGTGCATAACCCAACAAGAAGAAGGGATAGGCTATCATCACATCTATCAACGCATTGGGATGCAGAAAAATACGATAGGACGGCAACAAGTACTCATTGAAGGCATAAGCACCTATGAGCAATGCTACAAGTAGGATGCCCCAACCCCTGCGCGGCACAAACTGCAACATGATGCGCAGCACAAGGAGCGTATAGACAAACCAGCATGTGGCCAGCCCCCGATAACCGTCGTTGAACCCTGTTATCAGATCGAAAACGAAGATACCGAAACACAGTGGCGTAAAATCGCCCTCCATCCAATGCGACCAACAATAGTAAGAAAAATTCAATGCACAGATTATCAGTGTCGGCACCACGAGGTTGAACCATTGCTTACGCCAAAACAGCGCTATGTCAGACTCCCGCCTGAACAGGAATCCGGACACCATGAAAAATAGGGGCAGACTGAACGCAAGAAGATAGGAATAACCAATGGGAACGAAATGACCCAGCACAATGGCATACATACCGACTGACTTCATCCAGTCAATCCAGTTCATTCTGCCATAAGTCATTTCATTCTTCATTTTTCTCATTAGATTCACGCTGCGAAATTACTAATTTTCCGCGAAATCTCACCCATAGGACTCCAAAAACGTGCTCCGACCACAAATTCTACTCATTATTTCATCGATTCTTCCTCGTTTCGCTATATTTTTTGTACTTTTGCAGTCGCATTAAATGAGCACAGATAAACTGCGAGTGCAGCACGACTGACACTCCTAAGCGGCTTGTGGATGTTTGTTCAATGCACATCGATGATTCTACCTTTGCCCCGTTGCACAGCAGTGCAAGGGGTGAGATGTGTATTGTGCACGCCTAAGCCGCAGCGATAGTATTGATTGGAATGAACAAAGTGAAGACGATATTCTCATTTCCAAAGAATATCCATCAAAAACTCACCAATTCATCAAAGAGAAGCAAAGAAGCCGTTCGGAATATTGCCCTTTCCCTGACAGCCAAGGGAGTAAGTATTCTGAGCAGCCTACTTGTGGTTCCCCTCACCATCCATTATGTCAACTCCACGCGTTATGGCATCTGGCTCACGCTCTCGTCAGTGATCAGCTGGATAGCCTTTTTCGACTTGGGACTGACCAACGGTTTCAGAAACAAGTTTGCTGAGGCAAGGACCAACGGTGACACTCTGCTGGCAAGGAAATACTTGAGCACGACCTACTTCGTCATGGGCGCCATTGTCGTTTTTCTCTATGCCGCCCTGTTCATCGCCAACCTGTTTGTCAACTGGTCGTCGATATTGCATGTCGACCAAAGCTATGCCATCGAACTGCGCGATGTATTCGCCATCCTCAGTGCCTTCTTCTGTCTCAACATGGTCTTCAGCACCTTCAGCATGATGCTCACGGCCGACCAAAAGATAGGATTCTCGTCACTCATACAAGGCCTTGGGCAACTGCTGTCGCTCGTGGCAATCTATATTCTCACCCGCGTCAGCAAAGGAAGCCTGCTCCATCTTGCCACCTACTATGCTGGCGTCCCGTGCCTGGTGATGCTGGCCGCTTCTGTTGTAGGCTTCACCGCCACACGCTACAGGGCATTGCGTCCCGGCAGGAAATTCGTCGACCTGTCACTCGTCAGGCAGATTTTCAGCCTGGGCCTGCAGTTTTTTGTTATATACATCTGCCTGCTGCTCATTTTCCAGATCATGAATGTCGTCATCACCCGTGAGTTAGGCCCTGTAGCAGCCACTCAATACAATATTGCCTACAAATATTTTCATGTCCTTTATATGGTGATGCTCATCATCATCTCGCCTTTCTGGTCGGCATTCACCGACGCCTATACACAACAAGACTTCGAATGGATGCGGTCCATTATGCGTAAACTAGAGAAAGGATGGCTGCTTTGCGTGGGCGCAGCTCTACTCATGCTGCTTATCTCGCCCTTCTTCTACAAGATATGGATAGGAGACGAGAGCGTTGATATGAGTCTTGCGCTGTCGGCAAGCGTGATGATTTTCATCCTCTCTCAGATTTTGGGCGCCACCTATATGCAGATGATCAACGGTGTCGGTTATGTGAGGATACAGCTCATCACCTACATTGCATTCGCCCTTATCTCACTTCCCCTGATGATTGGCTCATGCCGTCTGTTCGGAGTGGTGGGAATCGTAGTGATACCGTCCATCGTATATCTGTGCCAGGCACTGCTTGGAAGGATTCAACTCAGCAAAATCATCAGTCGCACGGCAAGCGGCATCTGGTGTAAATAGTCTAAGCAACACTTTATGTTAGGAATTACTCTGCTCGTCATAGCCATCATCGCCTACGTGATTGAATTGAAGAGGATAAGCCTCTTTATCTTCACTTCATTCATGCTCAATGGATGGTGTGTCCTCACCGACGATGTACTTGAGATGAAGAACTATGACTTAGCCATCATCTATACTTTCGTCATCTTCTTTTTCTCCGCTCTCTTCGAGAAATCACCCACCAAGTTTAATGACTCAAAACTCAAGCGATGGCTCTATGTGTTTGCTGTGTTCATCATCCTCGATGTGATATTCTCTTACAACCATTATGAATTCACCCCCTACCAGATACTGCAAGGCAGCCGTGCCAGCTTCCTATTCCTCTCCTATTTCTTCCTCAGGAAAGTCAAAGTGAAGGATTTCCTGTGGATCAACGAGATATTCTTCTATATCACGTTGGTCACGTCGGTGCTCTATATCCTTGAGGTGTTCTTCGACATGCCCGTGCTCCCCTACAACAAGGAAGGAGCCAAGATTGACGATTATACCGGTATCATGCGTTATTATAACTCGCCGCCGCTGCTCTACTGGTATATCTTTATCACCGTCCTCACGCCCAACTTGCTCAAGTCGAAGTTCACCTTCCTCAGTATCTTCGTCTTCATCATTGCACTCATCGCCACACTCGGACGCATACAGATTGCCATGACGGCTGCCGTACTGCTCATCGGCCTCATCATTCAGGGAAGAGCCAAGTCGATAGTGACTGCCGCCGTGGCCGTACTCGTGCTTGCGGCACCTTTTGCACAACTCCTCGGGGCACGTTTCGCCGGCAAATACGAAGACTCCACCGCAAGCGAAATCAAAGCCATCTTCAACGGAGGCATTCAGGAGACCGTCTATGTGGGCAACTCAAAAGACGTCGGCACCTTCACCTACCGACTGGCATGGATCTATGAACGGGCGGACTACCTCTCCACAAGGCCGATGGAGGAGAATGTCTTCGGTCTGGGTCTCATCAGCGACAGTCAGACGCAGAAAGTGAACAGTATGTACGCTTTCGGACTGGGCCTCATGGACGAGGAAGAGAATATCGCTCAGCTCACCACTCCCGACATCTCCTACGGCAACCTACTTTCCAAATACGGTTATGTGGGCGGTGTGCTGTTCCTCTTTATTTGGTTCCAGATGCTTGCCACATTCATCAGATACCATAGAGAAGACGACATGGCTTTCGCTGGCATGCTGCTCGTCATCAATGCCATACTGTTGGGATTCTCGGGCACGACTATCTCCGACCAAGGCTATCTCATCACCCCCTACCTCGCCTATGTCGTTCTGATACATAAAGTTACAAAAGAACCTCTGCCCGAACCTGCTATCGCAGAGAGAGCAAACGGGCAAGATGCCGGACAGGCCACCTGACCATGCATATTCTCTCCACCATCGTCCTCTATGCCGTGAAAGCCGGGCAGAAAGCCGGGAAATGCCTCAACGTGCTCAACAGCATGTATGCAAAGGCATATCTGAGACACAAAAAGGCCCGATTCCATTCCGACATCCTTTTCTACGGTTTTCCCCGACTGCAGTTCGGCAAAGGAAGTGAAATAAACATCGGCAAGGGATTTATCTGCCGCTCGAAAGGAAGCACAGCACTCGACGACATCACATCCTCATATCTTGTGGTGGCCCCGGGCGCACGACTCTCTATAGGAGACAACAGCGGCATCAGCGACACTGCCATCATTTGCAGGAAAGCCATCACCATCGGCAGCCATGCCAACATCGGCAACGGCACCATCATCATCGATTCCGACATGCATCACCTCGACTGGAGACAACGGATTGACAGGGCTGCCGACATCCAAGGACTCAACGACAAACCCGTGACGATTGGCGACCATGTGTTCATAGGCATGCGCTCCATCATTCTCAAAGGCGTCACTATCGGTGAGAAATCTGTCGTCGCCGCAGGAAGCGTCGTCTGCCACGATATCCCTCCGGGCGAATTGTGGGGCGGCAACCCCGCGCATTTCATCCGAAAAATCGACTGTTGACCCATGAAAGTCATACACATCGAGTCTGGACTCGGCAACCAGATGCTCAGTTACTGTGAGTATCTGGCCATGAAGAAAGCCAATCCCGGCGACGACTGCTACATAGAGACCATCGTCTATGATATCCCTGAGTGCAACGATGTCATCTGCCAATGGAACGGCTATGAACTCGACCGCATCTTTCAACTCAACGCTCCCAACATCAGCACCTTCTTTGATGAAAAGACGTGGCAGCAGGTCATTGCCGATATCAGAAAGTCGCAATTCTGGCTGAGGAACTGGAATTATCCCGTACATTTCACAGAGGCCTTCCGACGGGCAGGACTCGACATGGTCAATCTGCGCGGCGATTTCGAAGCGCCTGGCGCAAGTTACAAGACCACTCTCAGCGTGCCAGCCTACAAGAAGACATTCCTCTTCCAATACCTCAACTTCCTCCGCAGGAAATACCTCAAAAAGCGGACGGTTTCCCCCTCATCTCCCGACCTCTTCGTACATTCTGACCAGAATATTTTCACGGGTCAGCAACTGACCTTCAAAAACAACGGCAGCGGCTTAGAGAGAATCGACAGGGAAGTGAGAGAGGCTTTCCGTTTCCCGGCCATCACCGACGACCGCAACAAAGAGGCCTACCACCAAATCACAGCCCAACAGTCGGTGGCCATACATGCCAGAAGAGGCGACATGCTCAGTTTCAATTTCGACTGTTATTACGGCGGATACTTCAAAAGAGCCGTACACTATATCAAAAGCGCCGTGACAGACGCCCACTTCTATATCTTCTGCGACCCTGGCAGTGTGGCGTGGGCCAAGAGCCACAGCAGTGTCTTCGGCCTTGATTTCCGCCGTGACCATATCCACTTCGTCGACTGGAACGGAGGGGCCGACAGTTGGCGCGACATGCAACTCATGGCAGCCTGCAAGCACCAGGTCATCACACGAAGCTCGTTCGGCTGGTGGGGAGCATATCTCAATACCAACCCCGACAAAATCACCTGTTCACCCGACACCTTCACCTCCACCACGCATCATTTCTGAAGACACGCACCATTTCCGAAGAACAATGATTTCTAAAACCATACACTATTGCTGGTTTGGTGGCAACCCACTGCCCCCTCTTGCTCAAAAATGCATCGCTTCGTGGAAGAAATACTTGCCCGACTATGAAATCAAACTATGGGACGAGCAAAATTTCGATGTCAACAGCATCCCTTACACCACAGAAGCCTATGAGGCAGGCAAATACGCGTTCGTCAGCGACTACGCACGATTCTGGATTCTCTATCATCACGGAGGCGTGTATTTCGACACCGACGTAGAAGTGATCAGGCCCATCGACGACATCCTCGAGAAAGGACCTTTCATGGGGTGTGAACGGGAGGCCGACACCCAGAAACCGGAAGACGCCTCAGGATATGACCTCTGGCCCGCCCCGGGATTGGGGCTTGCCTGCCCTCCGGGTCTCGACATCTACGCCCAATTTCTCGACACCTATGCACAGATGCATTTCAAAGTGGCCAACGAGGGCGAGAAACAGCTCACTATTGTCAACCACACCGCCGAGCTGCTCTGCGCCCACGGACTGAAAAACCGACGGGACATACAGCAGGTGGCTGGCATCTACATCTATCCCAACGACTATTTCTGCCCCATCAGCCCTGACACCCGCAGACTCCATATCACCGCCAACACCCGTACCATCCATCATTTCGCCGCCTCATGGATGGACAAGTCGTTCACCCAGAAAGTGAAAGACCGCATCAGGAAATTCATTCCCGAATCAGTGCTGCTGTGGAACAACCGCCGCAAGAGACAAGGAAAATAAAAACAACGAGAAAGCCGCTCATCCACACGATATGATATCCAACAAGCAAGAACTGAAAGAATACCTGCGGAAAGACCTGGCGAGATATGCCGGCAACGCACCCAGACTACGCGACTGGATATTGCACAACGAGAAATGGTATGCATGGCAGTATGTCAAGGCGCTGCGGCATGTGGAATACTATACCAACACCGGCCGCAAGGGACTGAGATTCCTCCTGTGGTGGTACAGATACAAGCATTTGGGATTCAAGCTGCACTACAAAATCAGCCCCAACACCACGGGACCAGGACTCATCATCTATCATATCGGCGACTATCTCGGCGTGAAACCCTCGGCGCGTATCGGCAAGAACTGCACCCTGCGGGCAGGCGTTGTCATCGGCAGGCGATTTGATGAGGACGGCGACGGACTCCCTGCCATCATCGGCGACAACGTCAACTTCGGACTGGGGGTGAAAGTCTTCGGACAAATAAAAATCGGCAACAACGTGCAGATAGGCGCCAACTCCGTCGTCACCAAAGACATTCCCGACAATGCCATCGTGGCCGGCATGCCAGCGAAGATCATCAGAATCACCGAAAGCACAAGGGCAGAATGAAAATCATCTATATCGGACCTATTGCCCAACAGGGGAAACCGGCCATCGGAGGATATGAGGCGGCCAACAGGAAAAACATCGACACACTCAGGAAGAGAGGCGTTGACGTGGTGGAAATCGCCAATCCGCTCATCAAATATCAATATGGGAGCATCGCAAAACTGGCGTATATCCAACTGCTGTTTATCCCCTTCAGACTGCTCAGATTCCGACACGCGAAAGACACGGTCATCCACACTACCCCACTCTACAAAAACCTGCTGTGGCCATCCGTACTCACTGTATGGGCGGCAAAACGGTTGCGACTGCCCGTCTTGGTAGACATCAGGGCTGGTTCACTCATCAAACTGTCGAAAATGAAGTCAGCACTGTGGAGACGAGGTGTGAGATACATGCTCAATGCTGCCGATGCCGTCACCGCCGAGGGGAGATCCTATCTTGAAGACATCCCCTCCACCTTCGGCATCAAGAAAGACATCACCTACCTGCCCAACGTTACTTTCTGCAATCAAGACGAATTCACGCCACGGCAGCAGACACCTGTCAACATGATTTACTTCGGACGTATCACACGCCAGAAAGGTGTTGACCTGCTGCTTGACATGATGAGGCTGCTCGACGACAACTACCGTCTCTACCTGGCGGGCAATATCCTCAGCGACATACCGGCCGAGGATGTAAAGCAAAAGAATGTGGTGTATCTGGGATCACTCACTCACGATGAACTCTTCAAGCAATTAAGCCACATGCATATCTTCCTCTTCCCCACCAAATGGTTTGGAGAAGGTCAAAGCAACTCACTCATCGAAGCCATGCAGATGGGGCTCGTGCCTATAGCCTCCGACCATGGGTTCAACAAAGACGTGGTGGCCGACTGCGGAATCATCTTGCCCGCTGAAGCCAGTGCGAGCCAATATGCCGAAGCCGTCAGAAAGGTAGCGCAAGGCGACCTTAACGCCATGGGGCAAAAGGCCATGGCACACATCAATACTCACCACAATATCAACAAGTGGATAGACCAACTGATCAACACCTATAAAGAAATCATCCTGAAATCATGAGAATCAGCATCTTCGGACTGGGATACGTGGGTTGCGTAGGAGCAGCCTGTCTGGCAAAATTAGGACACGATGTCATCGGTGTCGATGTCAACGAGAATAAAGTGAGGCTCATCAATGAGGGGAAACCCACCATCATAGAGGAAGGCATCTCTGAACTGTGCGCCGAAGCACATAAGAACGGACGCATGAGGGCTACCACAGACGCCTGCGAGGCGGTGGCCCACTCCGACATCTCGTTCATCGTCGTTGGCACGCCCTCGAGCAAAGAGGGACACCTCAACCTCAACTATATCTTCAACGTGGCTGAGCGCATAGGAAAAGCGCTCAAGCAGAAGGACCAGTTTCATATCGTGGCCATCAGGTCGACCGTTTTGCCTGGCACCAACGAGAAAGTGGGAGAAATCATCGAAAGGGAAAGCGGAAAAAAGAGGAACACCGACTTCGCAGTGGTGAGCAACCCGGAATTCCTGAGAGAGGGCACAAGCGTCAACGACTATTTCAATCCGCCTCTTACCCTCATCGGCACCGACAACGCCATCGCTGAGCAGACTTTCCGCGAACTCTACAAGGATATCAACGCTGAACTGATCTGCACCGACATCAAGGTGGCTGAAATCATGAAATACGTTAACAACACCTATCACGCGCTCAAAATTGTCTTCGGCAACGAGATTGGAAACATCTGCAAACGCCTCAACATCGACAGCCATAAGGTGATGGAAATCTTCTGCAAAGACAGACAACTCAATATCTCTCCATATTACTTCAAACCTGGATTTGCCTACGGCGGGTCATGTCTGCCGAAAGACATGAAAGCCCTCAAGACGCTCGCTCACGACCTCTATGTCGATGTGCCCGTCATCGAAAGCATCCATTCCAGCAACGAGAGACAGAAAGACAATGCCGTGCAGACCATCCTTGCCAAAGGGAAACGGCATATCGGCATCCTCGGACTGAGCTTCAAGTCGGGCACCGATGACCTGAGATGCTCGCCCATCGTCGACGTGGTAGAGCGGTTGCTGGGCAAAGGCTGCGACATCCGCATCTACGACAAGAACGTGAAGGTGAGCGAATTGACAGGGACCAACAAAGACTTCATCATGGCCAAGATTCCCCATCTGCAGCATTTTGTCACTTCCGACCTCGAGGAGGTGTGCGAGCATTCCGACCTGCTTGTTGTCACCAACAAGGAAAAGGAATTTGAACCGCTGCTTGAACGCTATCCGGGAAAAATCATCATCGACTTGGTGAGGCAATGGCAAAAAGTCGACTATGACGGCCACTATGAAGGTCTGTCATGGGGAGACATCAACCAAAACGGGGAAGCACAGGGCAGGGAAATAGAACAGGACTTCAGGCAGACAGACTTCTGACATGCCACTCCATTGGTATCTCTACCGACTCTCTGCCATGAGCCCGCAAGAGGTGATATGGCGGTTGGGCGAAAAAATCCGGCAGCACCGTGAGCGGAAATTCAGCCGCAATCACATTTCTGTGACAGAGAAAGTGATAGACAGACGGCTCGCCAACCTGTCGTTTGATGCCGACAGGCTCGGTATCGCGCCCAACACCGATGGACATACCTTCAACACACACATCCACCTGCTCGGAGGATTCTCCTACGACACTTACAAGACATCGTGGCACGCCGGTTTCCAGACAGCGAATGAATGGCCGCGGACATTCGCCTACGACCTGCGATACAAGCAAAACGATGAGATAGGCGACGCCAGGACCAACTGGGAACTCAACCGGCACTTCCAATGGGCATTGCTGGCCAAAGACTATTTCTTTAGCGGCGACAGACGATACCTGGACGAGTTGCGTGCCCTCCACGACGACTGGTGCCGGGAAAATCCTTTCCTCATCGGCATCTCATGGACAAGCGTCATGGAGGTGGCTATCCGGGCTATCTCATGGATGTATGCCCTCGCCTTTCTCAAGAAAGCGGGATGCAAGGACACGGCATGGCTCGACAGCCTCCAGAACGGCATCGTCAACATGCTCACGCATGTGGCCCGACACCGCTCACGGTTCTCATCAGCCAACAATCATCTTGTGGTGGAGGCCGCAGCCATGACAATCGGCGGATATGCATTGTCGTATGGGTCATGGCGAGAGCAAGGACTGAGGATTCTCACCGAAGAACTGCCACGTCAGAACTACAGTGACGGGGTGAACAAAGAGATGTCGCTCCACTACCAGGCTTTTGTGCTTGAGGCCTATGCGCTGACCGCTCACTGTGTGAGAGCAAACGGTGAAGATGTGCCCGGTTCATGGCTCAGCCACATGGACAGTATGTGCCGTTTCATCTGCCATTCATCATTCGACGGACAGTCGGTCATCGCTTTCGGTGACGATGATGAAGGAAAGGTGCTCGACCTCGAGGGCGGTGACGTAGACTACATCTCCTACGTGCTCCAACTCTGTTCGCTGACTACCCAACAACGCTACACGTCGTTCTCCAAAGTATCGGAGACCGTAAGGTGCCTGTTCGACGACAGCCTTATCGGCGAGGTGAAAAAGACCAGACTGACCGACACCTCCGACGGCCACTGTTTCGCCCAAGGAGGATATACCTTCATGAGGAGCGACGACAGGCAAGTGCTCATCGCCATCGACCATGCCGACCTGGGGTTTGGAAGTATCGCAGCACACGGTCACGCCGACGCACTGAGTTTCCAAATCACCGTCAGAGGAATACCTTTCTTCACCGACCCGGGCACCTATATCTACCATTGTGATATCGACAGCCGCAACATGATGCGGCACACATCCAGCCACAGCACCCTCTGCATCGAAGGATGCGACCAGTCGGAAATGCTTGGCGCTTTTCTGTGGGGAAGAAAGGCTAAGTGCAAACTGATTGACTACCGTCAGACGGATGACATGACGACACTCACAGCCATGCACGATGGTTATAAGCCCGTCTGTCACCAGCGGACCTTCCAGTTCAACCGCCACACTCGCCGGCTCACCATTACCGACACGCTGAGCCAGGAAAGCACGTTCACTGCCACTCTTGTCCTGGGAGCGCGATGCCACGCCCAAAGGGCGGGCAATCACATCATTGTGACTCACGACGACACGACATGCACCGTCAGCATCCCCGAAGAATGCCTGTCGGCCGACATACAACAGATGGCTCTCTCTGAGGCTTACGGCACCAAGACCTTCACACAGGCCATTAAGATGAGAGGAAAAGGCAAAAGCATGACAACCATCATCGACTTGATTTCATCAAAGCTATGAAAAGAAAGATATTGATCATCGTGGAAAACCTCCCCGTGCCTTTCGACACCCGCGTCTGGCAAGAGGCCACCACACTGGCCGACAACGGATACGAGGTGTCGGTGATCTGCCCTAAAGGCAAAGGATACGACAAAGACTACGAATGGCTCAAAGGCGTGCATATACACCGGCACGACTTACCGCCTGAGGGCAACGGTGCCTTCGGTTATGCCAGAGAGTATTTCTCCGCTCTTCGCGAGGAACTGCGCCTGGCAAAAAAAATCTACAAAGAGCGCGGATTCCATGTCATCCACGGATGCAACCCGCCCGACGACATCTATATGGTGGCTAGCAGATTCAAGAATAAAGGCGTCGACTACGTGTTCGACCATCACGACATTTGTCCCGAACTGTTCGAGGCTAAATTCGGGAAAGCCAGCGGACTGCTCTACCAAAGCCAGTTATGGCTCGAGCGCCAAACCTACCGCCACTGCACCTTCGCCTTCGTCACCAACGAGAGTTATAAGAAAATAGCCATCGAAAGAGGTGGTATGAAGGAGGAGGATGTCTTTGTGCTCAGAAGCGGTCCCAAACTGGAACGGCTCAGAATCACTCCCCCGAAAGAGGAAATCAAACGGGGAAAACGCTATATGGTGGGCTACTTAGGCGTCATCGGGCAGCAGGAGGGAATAGAGTATCTGCTGCAAGCCGCAAAGCACATCAAGGAGGTGATGCACCGCGACGACATCTTCTGGGGCATCGTGGGAGGCGGACCGCACCTTGAGGCACTACGGCGCCTGAGCAGCGAGATGGGCCTCGACAGCATCGTGGAGTTTACCGGCAGAGTGCCCGACGAGACACTCCTCGACTACCTCAACACTGCCGACGTATGCGTCAACTCCGACGAGTACAACGCGATGAACGACAAAAGCACGATGAACAAGATTCTCGAATATATGGCCCTGGGGAAGCCTATCGTGCAGTTCGACCTCACCGAGGGCCGGTATTCGGCCCAAGAGGCTTCTCTCTACGCAGAGCCCAACAATGCCGTCGACATGGCATGCAAAATCGTGCAGTTGCTCGATGATGAGGCTCTGAGGAAACGGATGTCGGCTTTCGGAAGAGACCGCATCGTCAGTCAGTTGAGCTGGGAGCATACCAGCAAGGCGCTGCTCGAAGCCTACGACCGCTATTTCACCCGCAGAGGAATGTAAGACAAAACAAATTCAACCATAAAAGCATATAGTTTATCATGTACGACTTATTTCAAGCCTATCGCACATTTTTCGGAAAAGGTGATGCATTGTACCAAATGTTTTCACCCTATAGAATCTGCCCCTTGGGCGCTCACGTCGACCACCAGCACGGACTGGTGAGCGGATTCGCCTTCGACAGCGGCATCGAGTTTCTCTTCTCCGCCACAGAAACGGGAAAGGTGGAGATGTGCTCCCTCTCCTTTGAGGGACTGATGACGTTTAACGTGAGAAGGGAAATCGACTCCAAACAGCACAACTGGGGCGACTACCTGCGCGGCGCCGTATGGGCACTCCAACAGGACTTCCAGTTGCAGAAGGGTATAAAGGGCGTCGTGAAAGGTTCCATGCCCATCGGCGGACTGTCATCCTCGGCCGCCTTGCTCTGCGGATTTGTCAAGGCGCTCGACAAGGTGAACGCCCTCGGGCTCGACAAGATGCAGGTCATCAAGTACGCGTCAATGGCAGAGCGCAACTACGTGGGACTCAACAACGGCATCCTCGACCAGGCATGTGTGGTGCTGTGCGAGAGAAACCAGTTGCTCTATCTCGACACCGACACCTCAGAGTATCAAATCCTCAAGTTCGGCGACGGGAAAAAAGACCTGCCTTTCAAAATCGGCATCTTCTTCAGCGGCGTGACTCGCAAACTCACCGGCACCGACTACAACCTGCGTGTGTCGGAATGCAAGACGGCGGCATGGATCATGCAAGCCTATGAGGACATCCACCTCAAAGAGTTGAGCGACACCAGGCTCCACGATGTTCCCGAGCAATTGCTCACCAAATATGGCGAGAGGATGCCCGAGCGCTTTGCCAAGAGGGCACGGCACTACTATTCGGAATGCAATCGCGTGAGGGAAGGGGTGAAAGCATGGCAGAAAGGCGATATCGAGACTTTCGGCCGGCTGGTCTTCGAGAGTTGCGAGAGTTCGATGAACAACTACGAATGCGGCTCACCCGAACTGATAGAGCTCTACAAGATCATGCGGCGCACCGACGGCATCTACGGAGGACGCTTCAGCGGCGCCGGTTTCAAGGGGGCCTGCATCGCGCTTGTCGACCCCACCAAGGAAGAGAGCATCGGGAAGTACGTCACCGACGAGTATCTTAAGACATTCCCGCAATACAGAGAGTCGTTCAAGGTGTTCTTCTGCAATACCAGCAACGGTGTTGACTTCCTCTGACATAAACGCCAAAAGATGAAAAATATCGTTATCGCCGCGGGATATGCCACGCGCCTCTACCCGCTGACAGAGAATTTCCCCAAGCCGCTCCTGAAAATCGGAAACTCATCGATCCTTGAGCGCATGCTCGACGACATCGACCGCATCAGCGACATCGACGAGCATATCATCGTGAGCAACCACAAGTTTGCCGGCATCTTCGAAGAATGGAGCAAGACGGTGGACTACAGGTGCCCCCTCACCATCATCGACGACGGTACCACCAGCAACGACAACCGGCTCGGAGCCGTGCGCGACCTTCTTCTGGCCATCGGACAGTCGGAAGTAGACGACCACATCCTCGTCGTAGCAGCCGACAACATCCTCGATTTCTCTTTCCAAGGATTCGTTGACTTTTTCAAAGAGAAGAACACGTCGGTCATCATGTGCCATCATGAGCCCGAACTGCGCCGGCTCCAGCGCACAGGCGTCATTGCCGTCGATGAGAATATGCGAGTCACCTTGATGCAGGAAAAACCGGAAGTGCCCGTCTCCAATTGGGCTGTCCCGCCATTCTACATCTACCATCGCGACGACCTGCCGCTCATTCGCGACTGCATGAATCATGGTTGCGGCTTCGATGCTCCGGGCAACCTGGCTCACTATCTGACCGACGTGACCACTATCCATGCCTGGCAGATGCCTGGCAGCCGCTATGATATCGGCTCGCTCGACAGTTATGAGGAGGCGCAGAAGCGCTTCGGATGAACGGCCTTCTCACCTGCACGTCGTCTCTCTCCTTTCACTCCATGGCATGGAAAAAGACATATCGCTGTGAGGACTGTGAGTATGAAGCGCCAGTCTATGAGGGTCGCGGACTCTTCAGACAGGAGATCATGGCAGTGTCGTGCCCACAGTGTCACACCATCCAGCAACTGGTCGTCGGGGGCATCATCTCTGATGTGGCCCCTTCGTTCAGAAGTGTTGTGGGGCGCTTATGTCTTCGATGCGGCAGTCCCGACATACGGCTTTGGGACATGCGCACCTGCCCAAAATGCGGTGGCAAGATGAAAGATACAGGCATCAAAGAGTTCTGGACATAAATCACTCCTGACGCTTACTTCAAGTAAGCTAACCCTGCCAAGAAATCAAGGGGCTGTGGACACAATGATCCACAGCCCCTTTCCATTATTCACTTTATGCTGCGTGCTACTCTACAGGCAGGTAGTTGTCGCGCTCGCCGGCAATATAAGCCTTGCCGTCTTGCACCAGATAGATGCCCAAGTCCATGAAATAGCCGGTGCGCTGCATCTGCTGAAGCTGCTCCATGGCCAACTCAGGGGTTTCAAAGGCCTTGGCATCGGCCAGACTGTTGCAGAACGACATCATCTTGTCACTCTGGTCGAATACCGACACCCACTCATTCTTCTCTCTGTCACCAATGACGAATGTTCTTTCCATGTTGATTGCTTTTTGACTGTTTAATTGTGATTTGTGATGCAAAGGTAATACATATCTTGCATTATTATACTGACAAAAAGCATTTTTCCGACGTTAACGTTTACAAATGAAGCTGTCTCATAACACGACACCGCCGCAGACCTTGCGTAGTCTGCGGCGGTGACTGAGGAGAATAATGCATATCCGGTGTCCGGGCACTCACACCGGAGCATGCACCATGGAGACAATCTTAGCTGTGCGTCTCATACCATTTCTTGAAGGCAGAGTTGAAACGCTTGGTCAGCACCATGTAGCGGTTGTCCACCCACTTGCGGCTGCGACCCACCATGTCGCCCACGGCAGTGGGAGTGACACCGTTGCGGCGCGAAATGAAGACATATTGGTCGGTCTTGGTCCACTTGAGCTTGGAGACAAAAGCGCTGACAAACTCAGGCGTAGCCTCTTCCACCTCGCTGTTGGACAAATTGACGCCAAACAGGTCAGAGAACGGGTTGTCGTAGGAGTTGTCGAGGAAGTTTTCCGTCTTCGACGTAAAGTCAGAAGACTCAAGAAGCACGCGGGGATTCTTGTCGGCAATCACCAAGTGCTCGAAAGGGAAGGTGTTGTTGAGCACGAGAGAGCGGAATTTCTTCTCTGCTTTCTTACGTGCCTCTTCAAACTCTTCCACATCCATGTTGTACATAGCGCGGATTTCCACTTCGGGCTTACGCTCAGCGTAGATCACGGTGAGAAGGTCGCGGGAGGCGCCGGAGGGCATCACCTCGTCGATGAAGAAGCGGCAGCTCTCAGGGTCGTGCTCAAAGAGAGTCACTTTGGTGGTGCTGACAGTAATCTGACGCTTCACACGGTTGACCACACCAATTTCCTTGAGGTAAGCAGAGACGACGTGAAAAGCCACCTCTTGCATCCAGGAGTCGAAAGGACGGACACCGCCGTAGGTCTTGAGGGGATGCCAGTCACCATTCTTTCCTAAGAGATGCTCCATCATGATGGTGCCGAAATCTCGGTGAGAGATGCGGTAACCATAACTATCATAGAAGCATTTATTGATATATTTCCAGAGTTTAGTGAGCGTATACTCACCTTCCTCTTCGAAGAAGTAAGTATTGCGGAATTTACTATCATTTATGATCTTCCACACGATATAGCGCCCCTCTTCTCCCGGGTTCGCAAAACGGTTATTCTTATTTGCTCTTGTCATCTAATAATACATCTTTTTTCAACAATAAAAGCTAATAAAAAATCCGAACTGTCACTGTTTTGGGTGAAAAGTCCGGAACTGTTGAGAAGATAAAATCGCTTACGGCTATAGTTGTCTTGTGCCCGATTGATAGGTAGTAAAGCGATTGTCTGGTTCCGTAACTCTTATGAGTCCTTTATTCGCTAATAGTATAATCCTATTGATTCCAGGTTCTGTTATTGGATACTTTGACTGTGATATGGTGCTCCTCAACTCGTCGAAGGCCCGAGAGGCACCTGCTGCTGCGAGACGGCCATATATGGTCCTGTCCGCAGCCAAGGCGTTCACCAAGGGTGCGAAAAGCGACAGTTGTCCCACAATATATCCGTTGACTCCAATAAGCAGCATAGACCACTAAATGTTGAGTTAATCCTATTAAATAGTTTCTATAATATATATTTCCTAGAGAAGGAGGCGATATTTACAGCCTCAGATTTTTAGTCGAAAGTGCTTACAAATTTATTTAAAATTTTCTATAATCTATTAATTTTTGCATATAATTTAATACTTATTAAGTTTTGTTTACATTTCACAAACTTCATCGCGCCATCCGCCCCAAAGGCTTTATTCGCTCAACTTTTTGGTGTTGAGGACCTTATCAAAGAGTGCGAAGAATTTATCTATCATACGCAATTATGAGAATCGGCAATCGACTTGATGGTGGCATGCCTGTTTTTGAGTCTTTTCAACTCCACAACTCCCCCCTCCTCCATTCCCTCAACCAGACAGTTGAATCATTTTATATACTAAAAGTGTTAAGACATGGTGTGTAATCAAACTATTTTTATTAAATTTGGAGCCTGAAACATTATGAAC
>CADBLU010000125.1 GCA_902795605.1 uncultured Prevotellaceae bacterium
ACCACCCTGAGTAGAAGCGGGGTTCACGGGATCGTCGCAGATAGCTGCGTTCACATTCAGGAACATAACCTTTGCAATAGGCTCTGAGTAAATCTTCATAATCTAATAAATTAGAAAATTAATAAATCTGGTTAATTAACACGCTGCAAAGATAAGACATTCTTTTGAAATCTCCAAATTTTCTTATAAAAAATTTGAACTTAAACGGCCGATTTTTAGCCACGCCAATGCCTATCCGCTAATAATCAAATAGTTAGCAAACTTTTTAAAGTTTATTCCAAATCCACAACACGATAATAGCGCCAAGGATAGAGGTACCTATATTGCTGAAAGGTCCTCCCCAGGTGATGTCGAGCAGATTGAGCACCCATCCGCCCACGACACCTCCGATGATGCCGAGAATGAGGTCCATCAGGCATCCCTTTCCTTTGCCCGAAGTGATTTTGCTGGCCACAAAGCCTGCAATGATTCCTACTACGATATAACTGATTGTAATCATAAAACGTAAAATTATACCTTATTATTATATATGAATCTGATTTCAGATACCAAGGCCACCGGTGAAAGACACGTTGAGAGCCTTGCTTTGGAGAATTCTCGATTCTGGAGGCACACTATGCGTCAACCAGATATTACCACCGATCACAGTGTCATGGCCGATGGTGATGCGTCCGAGGATGGTAGAGTTGGCATAAATGGTGACACGGTCGCCGATGATGGGGTGACGCGGCACATTGACAGGGCGTCCATGATCATCTACCTGGAAATTCTTCGCGCCAAGAGTGACACCCTGATAGAGCATGACGTGGTCGCCAATCACGCAAGTCTCGCCAATCACCACGCCCGTACCATGGTCGATGGAGAAATACTCCCCTATCTGCGCTCCGGGGTGGATGTCGATACCTGTGGCTGAATGGGCCAGTTCGGTGAGGATACGCGGCAAGATGGGCACACCTGTCACATGGAGTTGGTGGGCAATACGGTAGTGCAGCATCGTCTGTACGACGGGATAGCAGAAAATCACCTCGCTATAGTTGTGCACTGCGGGGTCGTTGTCGTAGATAGCCATCACGTCGGTGAAGAGCAGACGCTTGATCTCGGGCAGCGCATCAATAAACTTGAGCATAATCTGCTTTGCCTGTTCATCGGCCTCCTCGTCACAGTCACGCTCAAAGCGTAGGGCCAGTGCGATTTGTTCTCTCAGCAGTTGACTCAAGCGCTCCACATTCACTCCGATGTGGTATTCACGGTAGCGCAGGTCGTCTTGCCGTTCGTCAAAATAGGCCGGAAAGACAACGTCGCGCACAAGTGCGACGATAGACTGCAGGACTGCCACCGAGGGCAATTCACGGCAAGCGCACGGGTCTACCATCCGCTCTTCTTCAGAACGAGCAGAGAGCAGTGTAATGGTTTTCTTGAGAATTTGTTCAGACATGTTATTATTTCTTTTTCTTGGTTCGTTTTGCCGCTGCCGGACGTTCTGTCTGAATGACGCGGGCCACGGCCTCAGCCATCTTTCCAGCACCCTTTGCATTAGGATGAATCCCGTCCGAAATCATCAGCGAAGCGTCATCAATGACAGGATACAAATCGAGCACCTCAAGGCCATTCTTTTTCGCCACACGGTCGATGGCAGGCGACACCTCTGTGGTCAGCACGCTGTCGGTGATGGTCCACTGGTCTTTGAAAGCCTTGATGGGATGGGCAAGGATGATGCGGGGATGCGACGGCAGAGCGTTCAATTGGTCGATCATACTCTGATAGTCGCTCTCGAAATCCTCTTTATGTTTCCAGTTGTCTGTCTTGCTGTCATTGGTGCCCAACTTGATGACGACCACATGAGGTTGGAAAGCAAGGGCGTCACGCCAAGCCAACTCCTTCATGTAGGGACGGTCGCCCTTATTCAACAGCGTACGGGCTCCCACACCGAAGTTGCGCACCTCATAGCCACTGCCAAGGATTCTCTGCAACTGGGCAGGATAACCTGCAGCATCGGCCATATCGATACCCGACCCGTCGGTGATGCTGTTGCCGATACATGCCACGCGGATGGCATCGGTACGGGGAGGCGTACGCAGAGAGAGCCATGACGACAAATCCGACAGCATCGCCTCGTGATAAGGGAAAGACGTGCGGTAGCCAAAGCCATGTCCACCCCGGGGATAAACATAGAGGGAGCAGTCGTTGCCGGAATTACGCATGGCCTCATAATAGGCGATGCCGTTGCTCACCGGCGGCACTCCGGTGTCGTCGTTCGCCAGGAGTATGAGAGCAGGAGGTGTGAGATGCCGCCTCACGTTCTGATGACTGCTATATTGACGTATCACCTGTTCGTCGTCGCGCTGAGCACCCAGGAAATTGCGGCAGGAACCCTCATGCTGCCCCTTCTTGCCCATCGTGATGACAGGATAGAACAGGATGGTGAAATCGGGACGCACAGCCCACTCGGCATGCGTGGAGACCACAGAGGCAAGATGACCTCCGGCAGAGAACCCCATAATGCCGACATCACGAGGATTGAGATGCCAGATGGCGGCACTGTCGCGAAGAAGCCGGATGGCATCCTCCGCATCGGAGACAGGAATCTGGCGGTCGCCATGAGGCATCCTATACTGCAAGACAGCGAGCGTAATACCCCGGCTACAGAAAAAGTCGGCCCAGTCGGTGCCCTCATTTTGCATCGACAGATGACCATAGCCTCCTCCGGGACAGTCGACAATGGCCCTTCCCGTGGCCACTGAAGCATCGGGAAGGAAGACATGGAGATAGGCGGTGTCGGTCGCGTGTGGAAACGTCACAGTGAATTGGCGTGCCACTGACTGCGCCATCATAGCGACAGGCACCAACAGTAACCATAGTAGGGATGACAGTCTTTGATTCATAACGATAACTTATCTGACAATTTTAAATCTTGCGAATTTCACCAGCAACTGCTTCTGGCCTGCGTTGCGGAACACCACGGTGGCCTTGAGATTCTCACCACGGCCCTCGAGCCTCACCACAGTGCCTATGCCGAACCGCTGATGCTCGATGACACTGCCTTCATGCAAATCGGAGCCAGCACCCGAAGAGGGGTTGCTGTCGGGCAAGGCAGTCTCTTGGCGGCTCCTCTCACGTTGCCCGCCCGGCGTACCGCCCGACAAGGGAGAGACTCTCGCCTTTGGAGCGGATTGGCCATTGCCTGATACCCGGTCCCAGATGTTGGTTTTAGGACGGCTTCGGGTGGCCATCGGACTCCGGGAAGGAGCGGCACCGTCGATACTCATATAATTGCGGTCGATGTCGTTGATAAAACGGCTGCGCGGATTGAACTCCATCCGCCCATATCGCAGGCGATTCTGCGCACTGGTCAGGAAGCAATGCTTCTCAGCACGAGTGATGGCCACATAGAGCAACCTCCGCTCCTCTTCAAGCTCGCGACGTGAGCCGGCAGCCAACTGGCTGGGAAAGATATTCTCCTCCATTCCTACGATGAAAACCGTGGGAAACTCCAAGCCTTTGGCTCCGTGCACAGTCATGAGCGACACACGTCCTTCGGCAGACTCTTCCTCTTCGCTGTCGAGGTCTGTCAACAATGAGATTTCCTGAAGGAAATCGGTGAGGTAGACCGACTCCGGATGCCCTTCCTCCCGCTGACTTTCCACAAAGTCTTTCATGTGACTCACCAACTCCTCGATATTCTCCATTCGTGAGATGCCCTCGGGAGTGGTGTCACCCGACAAATCACGGGCGATGCCCGACGACTGGATAATATCGACGCCGAGCGTGAACACATCCTCGCTGTCTCTGCGGGAGATGTAGCCTTCGATGAGCTGCATGAATTCCGCCACCTTGGTCTGAGCGGCGCGAGAGAGCGACAGGCCCACCTGCGAGGGAGCGGTGACTGCCCTCCACATATTGATGCCATGCTGATGGGCGACATCGGCAATTTTGCCAATCGTCACGTTGCCTATACCGCGGGAAGGATAGTTGATGATGCGGCGGAAGGCTTCCTCATCATCGGGATTGGCCACCACCCTCAAATAGGCCACCACGTCTTTGATTTCCTTGCGCTGATAGAAACTGAGGCCACCGAAGATGCGGTAGGGAATGCCCTCTTTGCGCAACTGCTCCTCAAACGCACGGCTTTGGGCGTTGGTACGGTAGAGGATGGCGAAATCACTGTACGAGCAATGCTCCTTGGCCATGATATCGCGGATGCGACGGCTCACCATCACCACCTCCTCCTTGTCGCTGTAGAGCGAGAGATAGACGAGCGGCTCGCCCTCTTCGTTGCGGCTATACACATCCTTGCGGATTTGCCGCTCGTTGTGGCGTATCAGGCTGTTGGCAGCCTCCACGATGCGCTGTGTCGACCGATAGTTGCGCTCCAACTTAAACAGGCGCGTATCATGATAGAGCTGTTGGAATCCGAGTATGTTGTCGATATTGGCGCCCCGGAAAGCATAGATACTCTGGGCATCATCGCCCACCACACACACATGCTGATGGACGGCGGTGAGCTGGTAGACAATCTGCTGCTGCGCATAGTTGGTGTCCTGATACTCATCCACCAGCACATACTCAAAACGGTCGGCATATTTCTTACGCACATCTTCATGGTCGCGGAAGAGCAGATAGGTGTAGAGCAACAGGTCGTCGAAATCCATGGCGTTGGCCTGACGGCAGCGCTGTGTGTAGATAGTATATACCTGATGTATCAAGGGAAGGTTGGCTTGCCTGTCGCGCTCCAGGGCATCGCCGTCGTTCTCATACATATCGGCCGTGATGAGCCGGTTCTTGGCCAGTGAGATAGTCTGGTGCACCACGGCGGGCTTGTATTTAGAGTCGTCAAGACCAAGTTCCTTGATGATGGACTTGATCAGCGTCCGAGAGTCGCTTTCATCGTAAATCGTATAGTTGGACTGATAGCCCACGCACTCTGCCTCCACCCTTAAGATGCGGGCGAAAATGCTATGGAAGGTGCCCATATTGAGATAGGCGGCACGCTCTTCTCCCACCAAACGGGCGATGCGCTGCTTCATCTCTCCTGCCGCCTTGTTGGTGAAAGTGAGTGCAAGCACCGACCAGGGTTGATAACCCAACTTGAGAAGATAGGCCACTTTATAAGTCAGCACACGCGTCTTGCCCGAACCAGCACCGGCAATGACGAGAGAGGCGCCGTCGCAGTATTCCACCGCCGCACGCTGGCTGGAATTAAGCTGGTCGAGAAAATCGTTGTCTTCCGGCATTACTTCTTCTTGTGATAGATGCCACCCGACGAGGTGTTGGGATCATAGTCCTCACCCTTTGCAGGAAAAGTTGGCATGAATTTCATTTGTCCTTCTATATGTCGCTTTATCCTGAGCGTCCTGGCATCAGGATGAGCAGAATTGCGTAAGAGGGGATTAGGCAAAGTGGCCGCTATCAAGGCACACTCTGAGCGCGTGAGGGCAGAAGCCGGTTTATGGAAGTGATGCTGTGCTACTGCCTCCACGCCATAGATGCCGTCGCCCATCTCAATGCTGTTGAGATAGACCTCCATGATGCGCTGCTTGCTCCAAAACAATTCGATGAGTATCGTGAAATAAGTCTCCAAACCTTTGCGGAGCATTGTTCGGTCAGGCCAGAGAAAAACATTCTTGGCCGTCTGCTGGGAAATCCCGCTTCCCCCGCGCTTGCGCTTGTGAGTCTTGTTATCTTCCCACGCTTTGCAAATCTGTTCCCAATCGAAACCGTGATGTTTGAGAAACAACTGGTCCTCGGAAGCCATGACAGCCACAGGCATGTGTTTCGACATCTTATCGAGCGAGACCCAATCGTGATGCCAGGTGATAGACTTGCCCGCCCTCACCTGCTCCACACTACGCAGGAACATCAGAGGCGTGAAAGGAACGGGAATGAAGCGATAGGCCACCACCGCAAGGATGCTGGAAGCAAAAAACAGGCAGACAAACCACTTCAGTATCTTTAAAACCCACTTCAGCATGGCAAATCTTTAAATGGTTAAAAAGGGCGGATTAAAAAATCCGCCCTCTACATATTTATAATCTATACTGCTAAGATTACTGGAGAGTACCGTTGTTGGCAGCATTGATCATTGCCTGGCTGGCATACATGTAAACCTCCACACGGCGGTTCTGGGCACGGCCCTCAGCTGTCTCGTTGGAAGCTACCGGCTGGCGTGAGCCGAAGCCAGAGACATTCTGGAACTGTCTTGAAGGAACACCGCAGTTGACCAGATAGTTGGCAACAGCCTGAGCACGCTGCTCTGAAAGCGGATCGTTGACACGGTCGCTACCAGTGCTGTCGGTGTGGCCCTGGATGTCGATGAAGAGGTCGGGCTCTGATTTCAGCACATTGGCGAACTTGGAAAGAGCGGTCTTGGTATTGGAACGGAGAGTAGCCTTGGCATGATCGAAGAGGATACCGCCGTCGAAGGCCACCTTCACGGCTGTGAGGCCGTTCTGGTCGGTAATCTCAGACACCTGGGCATTCTCCACGGCAGCGGCCTTTGCCCTCACCTTATCCATGTGCTTGCCAATCAGGGCACCAGCGGTCGTACCAACGGCTGTACCTACAGCAGCACCGATCACAGTGCTCTTGGTGTTTTTGCCAATCAACTGGCCAATGACTCCACCGAGGGCAGCGCCTGCACCGCCACCAAGCAAACTACCGGTACCAGCCTGAGTGCTGCAACCGACTACCATCAATGCACACATAATGTATGCTACGAAATTTGTCTTTTTCATTTTTCTCTGGTTTATTGTTTAAAAAATCATTATATGCCTTGGGCATGAATGCGAGCAAAACAATTGCTTTCAATGTTGCAAAGATAACATATTTTTGATGTGACTGCAAAAGAAAACACATTTTTTTTGATTTTTTTTACCTTTGTAGTCATATTATCCCTTTTACCCATTTGTCTCACCCTCTCACAAATGATTGGGAAACAGAATCGAAGACGAAAAAAGACGTTTTTCCTCTCTTTATTTCGGCATTTAAAAGAAATGAGATATCTTTGTGGCTATTATTGCATATTCAACCCTACAAATGACTATCAAATGAAAAACTGGACATTGAAAATCGCCCCCGCCGTCATCGGCAGCGCCATGATTGCCGCCGCCTGCACTCCGACAAACGATGCGGCCAACAATGAAATGACGACAGTGGGAAATCCCTTCCTGCCCATGTGGGAGCATATCCCCGACGGAGAACCCTATGTGTTTGAGGACCCCGACCAGCCTGGCAAGCAACGGGTGTATATCTATGGCTCACACGACTCCAGACTCACAGACTACTGTGGACGTGAACTGGTGGTGTGGTCGGCTTCGACCGACGACCTGGCTCACTGGCGCTACGACGGTGAAATACTCAAGGTAGACAAGAATGCCAAGGGAGAGCCTTTTGACTCCGCATCCACCGCCGATGTGCTTTTCGCACCCGATGTGGCACTTGTGACAAAACCCAATGGTGAAAAGACCTATTACCTCTACCCCAACGACCAGGTAGGAGGGCGCAACTCCTTGATTGCCAAGAGCAGCCGTCCTGATGGACCTTTTGAGGTATGCAACTGGGACTCCATCAACCCCAACCAGACAGAAGGTGTACTGCAGTTCGACCCCGCAGTGTTTGTCGACGACGACGGGAGGGTCTATGGCTACTGGGGATTCGAGAAGTCATACGGTGCAGAACTTGACCCTGCCACGATGGCTACCGTGAAGCCCGGCACCTCTGTCGTGGAAGATATGATATCATCGAAGAACCAGCCCGGCGTGTTCAGGTTCTTCGAAGCCTCCTCCATCCGGAAAATCGAAGGGAAATATGTCTTCATCTACAGCCGATGGACACAAGACGGGGAGTTCGGACTGCCCGACACCAACTACACGCTGGCCTACGCCTACAGCGACCATCCGCTCGGACCATGGACCTATGGGGGCACAATCATCGACGGACGTGGCAGGGAAGTCAACGAGAAAGGCGATACCATCGCATCGGCGACTGTCTCAGGCAACACACACGGCAGTATCTGCCAGATTGGCGACCAATGGTATGTTTTCTATCATCGGCAGACAGGCACCAATGAGTTTGCACGGCAGGCGATGGTGGCACCCATCAACGTGACCGTGGAGAAAGGTGAGGGTGGCAAGGTGACCATCTCGGAGGGAGAATATAACTCGGAGGGCTTCGCGCTCAACGGCCTCAACCCTCTGGAGCGCCATTCTGCCGGCATTGCCTGCTGGTATACCGGTCCTAAAGTGGCGGAGCATAAATGGCCCGACAACATTTTCTACGGCTCCTATGTGGAGGCATCCTACGGCACCGACGACAAGATGGACGCTCCCTATGACCTCCGCAACAACACCAATCATGTGGTCAACAATACCGACGGTTCCATCGTGGGCTACAAATACTTCAACTTCGACGCGACGAAAGGGAAAGACAACCTTCAGTTGCTGCTCAGGCTGATACCCGAAGGGATCGACGCCACCATCAGCATCATGGCCGACAGCCCGTGGACCTCAAAGGGAGGACAGTTGCTGGGCACTATCCAACTGCGTGCCGACATGCCCAAATCTTCCACCGAACTGACCGCAGACCTCCCCACCCTGTCAGCCCTCACGGGTAAGCACGCCATCTTCTTCACCTTCGCTTCTGAGACAAAAGAGAAGTCGCTGTGCACGCTCGAAGACTTCGTTTTCAAATACTGAGGAAATGAAAAAAGACAAAGAAATGAATGACTTTGAATTATTTTAGGTAATTTTGCAGAATAATTCCAAACAGATTGATTTATAATGGCAAAAGAACTTAAAGATTTGACCAAGAGGGCTGACAATTACAGCCAATGGTACAACGACTTGGTGGTGAAAGCCGACCTCGCTGAGCAATCAGCCGTGAGAGGGTGCATGGTCATCAAACCCTATGGATACGCCATCTGGGAAAAGATGCAGCAGCAACTCGACAAAATGTTCAAAGAGACCGGAGCACAGAATGCCTATTTCCCACTTCTCATCCCTAAGTCTTTCCTTTCAAGAGAGGCAGAGCATGTGGAAGGCTTCGCAAAAGAGTGCGCCGTGGTGACCCACTACAGACTGCGTGCAAAAGAGGACAAGAGCGGAGTTGAAGTTGACCCGGCAGCCAAACTCGAAGAGGAGCTGATCGTAAGACCCACTTCTGAAACCATCATCTGGAACACCTATAAAAACTGGATCCACTCATGGAGAGACCTGCCACTGATGTGCAACCAATGGTGCAACGTGATGCGCTGGGAAATGCGCACACGACCCTTCCTTCGCACATCGGAGTTCCTCTGGCAAGAGGGACACACGGCTCATGCCACCAAAGAGGAGGCTGAGCAAGAAGCCAAGCAAATGCTCCATGTCTATGCTACTTTTGCAGAGGAATGGATGGCCTTGCCCGTGGTGCAGGGAGTGAAGAGTGAGACAGAGCGCTTCGCCGGGGCACTCGACACCTATACCATCGAGGCGATGATGCAGGACGGCAAAGCCCTGCAGAGCGGCACGTCGCATTTCCTCGGACAGAATTTCGCAAAGGCTTTCGAGGTGACCTATCTCAACAAAGAGAACAAACCCGAGTATGTGTGGGCCACCTCATGGGGTGTCTCCACCCGACTCATCGGCGCACTCATCATGACTCACTCCGACGACAACGGACTCGTGCTTCCTCCGAAACTTGCTCCCATCCAGGTGGTGATTGTTCCCATCACCAAGGGCAGTGAGCAACTGGCAGCCATCACCGAGAGACTGCAGCCTGTCATCCAAGGGCTCAGGGACGCCGGCATCACCGTGAAATACGACGACTCGGAGAACAAACGCCCGGGTTTCAAATTCGCAGACTACGAGCTCAAGGGTATCCCCGTCAGACTCGTGATGGGCGGACGAGACCTGGAAAACGGCACCATCGAGGTGATGCGCCGCGACACGCTGGAGAAAGAGACTTACAGCATCGACGGCATCGTGGAGCACGTGAAGCAACTCCTCGAAGACATCCAGCAAAACCTGCTGGCCAAGGCACGCAAATGGCGCGACGAGCGCATCTACGAGTGCGATGACTATGAGGAGTTCAAAGAGCGCGTGAAAGACGGCGGCTTCTTCCTCTGCCATTGGGACGGAACTGCTGAGACCGAGGCACGCATCAAGGAAGAGACACAGGCCACCATCCGCTGCGTACCTTTCGGCGTCGAGCAGACACCGGGTGTGGATATGGTGAGCGGCAAGCCCTCCAAAGCCCGTGTCATCATCGCAAGAAGCTATTGATTCCCATTCATTCATACGAAATATGAATAGAATCCTATCTTTGACGGCAGCGGTGCTGATAAGCATCGCTGCCGTCGCACAAAGCCAGGTGAAAGTGTCGGCCAAATATGCCAAGGGCGACTTCGCTGTATATGACGTGGAGCAACAAATCGAGACCACGTCGCAGACAGCCGGACTCAGCCAGAAGACCAACTTCACAGGGCAAGTGAAATTTGATGTCATCGGTGTGCAAAACGACGGATATACATTGGCTATCAACGTGCAGAAATGGGATAATACCGACGGTGACAGTAATGACTTGACCAGCACCATCGCCTCTATCAACTATAAGATGCTGACGGGCATACAACTCATTGTCAGGACAGACAACGACGGGAAACTCTTGCATTTGGAGAACTATGAAGAGGTAAAGGAGAAATCCAATGTTTTCATCGACAAATTGTTCAATGAGATTGCCAAGGGCGATAATGAGCAAGAACCTATGGTAATAAATACCATCAAGGAAAGACTCGGCAAGCAGCTTACAGAAGAGGCCACCCTGGAAATCATCCGCCAAGCCGCCAACCACCTCTCACTCTACGGCAAGACATTGGCCAACGGGACCATGGAAGACGAGGAACTCAACGAAATGAAATTCAAGACCACCTACATCGTCACCACCCCCCAAGACAAAGGTGCCTACAATATCAAGTCATCGGCTGTGGGTAATATGAACGAAGATGAAATAGCCAACCTGATCATCAAACAGGTGGAAAAAATGATGCCCGAACAGGCCGACATGATCAAGCAGAACATCGACATGCTGAAAGGAAGCGGACTGCTGAAAATAGACCTTTCAAAACAATGCTCTTTCGGATTCAATCAAAAAGGGTGGCTGCTCAATTCAGAATCTGAGCTAAAAGTGAGTCAGATGGCGACAGAGACCATCACTACCTCTAAATGGAAACTCAAAGACAGCAACTGGAAATAAATCACGCCCCAAGCAGTATTTCGACATAAAAAGGCGAAGCCAAAATTTAGAAGCCAAAAGTGAAGGCAAAAAATGAAGGCAAAAAATACGAAGAAGAGACTTGCCGACGCAAGTCTCTTCTTCGTATTTAGCTTTTTCTAAAGTCTCTTTCTGCTGATTAGTTGAGATAACTCATCACTTTCTCGAAATAACGCTGCGTGCGGCTCACCTTGTAGTTGATTCCACCCTGCCACATGCGGATGGCACGCTCCACATTGTTCTTCGGATTATACTGCGACTGGATAATCTCAAACATCTCTTTCGATTTCTGCATGTTGAAACGGTCGTTGAGGGTATACCTCTTAGAGATGTTGCGCCTCTTGAGGATGTTGTTCACCTCTGACACGCAGACGGGTGAGATCTGAAGGGGACCACAATAGATTCCGTTACGGGCATTCACATTTCCTCTGCTCTCAACCATCATGATTGCGTCGACAACAGGTGACCAATCAAAACTGGAACTTTGAGCTGAAGAAGATGTTGACACAGAAAGAAATGCAATCACTGCAAATACATACTTCAATGCTGTCTTCATTATTATTCTTTTTATGGAGCCGAAAAGATATTCCTTGATTATTAACGCTACAACCGAAGTGGCTGAGCAAAGGCTCCTGTTATTACTTTGAACACCGCAAAAATAAAAGCGAGATGTTCATTTACTAATCACGATGCAAAGATAGGCATTTTTTTCGTAATATAGAGGCAAATATAGGAAGTATTGACCAATTTTAAGATTTAAAAGGGGATTTTTAGACTATTTTTAGAAAACTGTGTGCCCACACAGCGATTTTACACGTTGAAAATACAATGAAATACAAGGCACATAAACGAGCCGGTGAGCCACCAAAATAAGCTTGAGATCCTATATAAGGGCATAAAAAAGCCTCCCCAGAGCACAGGCTCCGGAGAGGACTCAAAAGGAGGCGGCGACCTACTCTCCCGCATTGCATTGCAGTACCATCG
>CADBLU010000126.1 GCA_902795605.1 uncultured Prevotellaceae bacterium
AGGTCTCCCACAGGTCGCGGCTGGTGGGATCCACGTTCATGGAGTGGCGCAGCGGCTCAGGTCCGCTGTGCACGGCATAGTGCTTGGCGCAGGCGTGTGTCTTGAAATATTTGCTGTCGTTGCCTTGCATGCCGAGCACTGTCTGCACGCCTAAGATGGCATTCATGTAGGGATCTTCGCCGCAGGTCTCCTGTCCTCTTCCCCATCGCGGGTCGCGGAAGATGTTGACATTGGGGCACCAGAAGGTCAGTTCGGGATTGCCGGGGTAGTAGGTGGCTCCCATCGGCACGTTGAAGACATTGTGGTCGGAGCGGTTCCAGTTGGCTCTCGCCTCGTCGGACACCTGTGAGAAGACGTCGTAGAAGAGTTGCGCGTTGAATGATGCCGCCATGCCGATGGGTTGCGGATATACGGTATACCCGTCTTGTCTCACACCGTGGCATGCCTCGCTCCACCAGTTGTATGACGGGATGCCGAGGCGGTCGATGCTGATCGACTTGTTCATCATCAGTCCCACCTTCTCTTCGGGGGTGAGCAGACTGAGCAGGTTTTCCACGCGTTGCTCCACAGGGAGGTCGGGGTTTTGATAGGGGTATTTCTCTTGGGCCATCATCGTGGCTGCTGCGAGAAATGTGAGCAGTGTCAGAAAGGTTTTTCTCATATTTGTTGATATTGGTTCTCTCTTGAACGTAGATTGCGAGACAAATTTAAGAAAAAAAAGCAGAACGCGAAAGAGCTCTTCCCCGTGTCGGAGGGCATTTGTGCTCTTTCGCAACATTTCATAAAGTATTTGACACTTTTTCCGTGGCTGATGTTCGTCGACAGCAGCGAGACACAGAACTTCGGTTCTCCGATAGTCTGCCTGCTGTCTGTGAGATGGCGGTGAGTAATCTGGCGGTGATAAGTTTCTCGATGCCCATGGTCAGCCTTGCGCAGAAGGCTTCCACCCTCCTTATCCCTCAGGCAGGAATGTGCCTGTGGCTAAGTGGATGCTCCCAGACGACCGTGGAGAGTATGTGGAGGAGTAGGGGTGTAAATGTGGGTGGCTTAAGATAGAAAATAAGAGAAAAGTATCCGAAGCGCAGAGGCGCTCGCTATTTTGCAGTAGCTTTTTCTCCGAAAGTCTCTTTGGATAGTTCTTTGAAAAAGTCGTAGTCCAACAACACGCAAAGGCGCTGCAGCAGTTTGGTGTCTAAGTCTTTTCTCTTGAAAATTTTGTAGACGTTCGTCCGCTCACAAGGAATCTGTTCTGCCAGCCATCTTGCTGTTCTTCCTTGTGCCTTCAATACTTGTCTTATCCTAAGTCCCACATTCATAATTTTGATTATTTTTTTTACTAAATACAATACTTTGCAAACTCACAGAATTTGTTTGCAAAGATATATGAATTTGTTTGTTTCGGAATTAAACGATTGTATCTAATATGTCCACTTTATGTAGATTTTTTATATAAAATCTCTGTTTTTAAGATGCTTTTATGCTTATATCTACGAATATTGGTCTATTTCGAACAAATTTTGGTGGAAACACAAGGCCTGTTTGATTCCTTGACAAAGAGAGTGATGAATAGTAATGTAATCTATAAAAAAAGTACGAATTTGATTTCAAACACCCCCTTTCTTTCGCTCTTCGTCAGCGATTGTGCTTTTTTCTTCCCTTCCTCTTTGTTTTCTATGATAAAATCGCTATTTTTGCAGTTGCTTGTCTTCGCTGCATATGATATGTAAAGACTTATGATTAAAAATGTAAGACCTAAAAAGAATCTCGGCCAACATTTCTTGACCGACCTGAGTGTGGCCAAGGCCATTGCCGATACGGTGGATGCCTGTCCCGGTATACCCGTGCTCGAGGTGGGGCCAGGGATGGGTGTACTCACCCAGTACCTTGTGGAGAAGCCGCGGGAGTTGCGCGTGGTGGAGATCGACCGGGAGTCAGTGGCCTACCTGCATGAGCATTACCCTCAACTTCAGGACAAGGTGGTCAGTGGCGATTTTCTGCGTATGGACCTTGAACAGTTGTTTGAGGGGCGCCCCTTTGTGCTCACCGGCAATTATCCTTATGATATCTCCACGCAGATATTTTTTAAGATGCTCGACAACAAAGACCTTATCCCTTGCTGCACGGGTATGATACAGCGCGAGGTGGCACAGCGCATCGCCTCTGCGCCCGGCAACAAGTCGTATGGCATCCTGAGTGTGCTCATCCAGGCCTGGTATCAGGTGGAATATCTATTCACCGTCGATGAGCATGTGTTCAACCCGCCGCCCAAGGTGAAGAGTGCGGTGATACGCATGACCCGCAACGATGTGGGCGACCTTGGATGCGACGAGCAGCTGTTCCGCCGTGTGGTGAAGACAGTCTTCAACCAGCGTCGCAAGATGCTCCGTGTGAGTCTGAGGCAGCTGTTCCCCCAGGGGGCGGCCTCCGACGGCTTTTTCGAGGGTGAGATGATGACCTGCCGGCCGGAACAGCTCTCTATCCCGCAGTTTGTGGAACTGACCAACAGGGTGGGGGAAGAATTGGATAAGAGGCAGTGAGAAAGGCGGGATGATGAGCGGGCACCATCCTCGTAAGAGATGTGCGACGGCAGAACCGTCGCCTACTGAGAAAGAAGGCCGTCATTCAAGAGAGGCTTGATCTTCAATCTTGAATAATCTTCAATCTTGAATAATTATCAATCTTCAATCTTCAATTTTCAATTTTCAATCTTCAATCATAAAAACATTTTTTTATAAATGTTTTTGTCCAATAAAAAGAAATGATTAAATTTGCAGAATAAACTCCACCGCAGGAGGCGTAAGAAGTCGGTATTGGCGCTATTCTGATGCCCGTTTAGTGATGGTGGTGGTTTTTGGGTTTGATTTCCAATTAGTTATATAAATATTCATATGATAGACGTAAAAGCAACATTAAGCGAGGCAGAGGAACGGATGGAGATGGCCGCCATGTTCCTGGAAGAAGCCTTGGCCAAAATAAGAGCCGGACGTGCCAACACCGCTATCGTGAGCGGCGTGAGAGTGGAGTCGTATGGAAGTATGGTGCCGCTCAACCAGGTGGCTAATGTCTCTACTCCCGACCCGCGCACCATCGCCATCAGACCTTGGGACAAGAAGATGATACGTGCCATCGAGAAAGCCATTATGGACTCTGATGTCGGCATCACCCCCGAGAACAACGGCGAGATTATCCGCCTTAATATCCCGCAGCCCACAGAGGAGCGTCGCCGCGACCTCACCAAGCAGTGCAACAAGATTGCCGAGAAGACGAAGGTGGAAGTGCGTAACGTGAGAAGCGACATCAAAGACAGGCTCAAGAAAGCCATCAAGGACGGACTCTCCGAAGACAACGAGAAAGACGCCGAGCTCGAACTCCAGAAGATTCACGACAAGTATATCAAGAAAATCGATGACATCCTTGCTGCGAAGAACAAGGAAATCATGACAGTGTAGGCGGGTGAAGGGACTGGTCATCAGAAACACCGGCAGTTGGTATACCGTTCTCACCGATGAGGGTGAGACGGTGGAGAGCAAGATCAAAGGCAATTTCAGACTGAGGGGTATCCGCAGCACCAATCCGGTGGCTGTGGGCGACAGGGTGAGCCTTGTGCGCAACCAGGAGGGGACGGCCTTCATCAATGAGATTGAAGACCGTCGCAACTATATCGTCCGCCGCTCGTCGAATCTCTCGAAACAGAGCCATATTATCGCAGCCAATGTGGACCAGGCGGTGCTCATCGTCACCGTCAACTACCCTGTCACCTCCACCACCTTCATCGACCGCTTCCTCGCGTCTGCCGAGGCCTATAGGGTGCCCGTGGTGCTCGTCTTCAATAAGACCGACCTGCTCGACGACGACGACCTGAGGCTTCAGCAGATGATGGCAGACCTCTATGAGCATATCGGATACACTTGCCTGCAGGTGTCGGCGGCCACCGGTCAGGGTATCGGCGACCTCAACCGCCTCCTTCAAGGCAAGGTGTCTGTCTTCAGCGGCAACAGCGGGGTGGGGAAGTCGACTTTGCTCAACATCCTTATCCCGGGGGTGCAGTTGCGCACGGCGGAAATCTCCGCCGCCCACAACACAGGCACCCACACCACCACTTTCAGCGAGATGCTGCCGCTGCCCGGAGGAGGGTGGGCCATCGACACCCCGGGGGTGAAAGGCTTCGGGGCGTTCGACATGGAGCCGGGTGAGATCTGCGGCTATTTCCGCGAGATTTTCGCCTTCTCACGCGACTGCCGCTACGGCAACTGCACTCACACCCACGAGCCTGGCTGTGCCGTGCTGAAGGCCTTGGAGGACCACTATATCGCGGAGAGCCGATACAACTCCTATGTCAGTATGCTCAGCGACAAGGACGAGTCAAAATATCGTGAGGCCTACTGACGCGTGTCCTCCCTCTGCCGTCGTTGCCGGCCTGTCCATCCATTCGCATCTATCCACTTATCAGCATTGAACCATTTACAATCCCCATTTTTTATGAGAAGAATCTTTTCCATCCTCGCTGTCATGGTCGCTTTCGGTGTGGCCACGGCCGAGGCTCAGTCGGCCATCCACCCGTCAGTAGGCACTACTGTCAAGGGCGAGGGCCTCAGCCTCACGATAGTCAACAAGCATATCAACTATCATGGGAGCACCGGAGAATACTGCGACCAGTATATCAATTCGCCTAAGTCGGCGAATATCCATCCCGATGGCACCAAATACTATGTCAACTCCCTGGAGGGATGTGCCACCGTGGTCTACGACATGAAGACCCATAAGCGGCTGAAAGTCATCAACTATCGTTTCGAGGACGAGAAAGACGCCGCCCTGTGGAGCAAACCGAGCAAGTTCTATCCTTTCACTCACTACACCGAGCGTCTCAACACCTTCATGGGGAAACCTGTGGAGAGCACTTTCTCTCACGGGGGCAGATACCTGTGGATTCCCTTCTACAGGCGCACCTACGACCTCAACGCGCAGGATCCGTCGGCAGTGGCCGTCATCGACACCCGCACCGATGAGATTGTGAAACTCATGGAGACCGGACCGCTGCCCAAGATGGTGGCCTGCTCACACGACGGGCGCCATGTGGCCATCACCCATTGGGGCAACAACACCGTGGGCATCGTCAATGTGGCGAGCCTCAATCCCGACGAGTGGTATCATGAGAAGTTGCTTGTGGTGGACTACGTGCTTCCGCTCAACTTCAGCCTCACCCAACAGGTGGACCGTGACAACAAGAGCGGCTACTGTCTCCGTGGCACCGTTTTCACGCCCGACGACAAGTATCTGCTTGTGGGGTGCATGGGTGGCAACGGCGGCATCGCCGTCATCGACATGGAGACACAGGAATATCTGGGCCGTGTGCTGGGCATGATGGCCAATGTGAGGCATCTCGTCATCCGCGACGGCTATCTCTACCTGAGTGTCAACAAGTCGGGATATGTGCAGCGCATCCGCCTCGAGAAGGTGATGAACGCTGTGAAGAACATTAGTGGCAAGACCGTCACCGTAAGCGGTTGGGAGAACTGCAAGGTGGGCGACGGCGCCCGCACCATCGAACTGTCGCCCAGCGGCCATTTCATCTTTGCCGCCTGCAATCTGGCCAGCCGCCTCTATGTGGTAGACTCCCGCACGATGACCGTGGCGGGCTCTATCGAGGTCGACTCCTATCCTGTGGGCCTTGATATCTCCAACGACGGCCGCTTCGTCATCGTCACCTCGCAGGGCAGAAGCAACCAGGGCGGCAATGCCGTGAATATCTACCAGGTGGACTATGACGAGCCTGAGCCGGTGCTCAAGAACACCGACGGGGCTGCCGTGCTCAATACGATTAACGGTTCTGACGAAGGTTCCGCGACCGCGCAGAACGAAGAGAATTCCGCCACCGTGCCGCAGCACGATGGCGGAAATGCCGGCTGGCAATTGCCAGCCGCCGCCGGCGGAGCACTGGTGTTGGCTGCTGCCGCCTATTTTTTCTTCAGGCGGAAGGCCAACGCCTAAGCGTGGATGGTGATGATATATTCGCTCATGAACGATGCTCCGGGCAGCAGGTGGTTCATGAGATACCTGTCGCGGAATTCTCCCTGATATCCCACATAGTCGTGGACGCCATACCACGGTTCGATACACACAAACGGGGCGTTCTTGCCATAGGGACTCCATAGGCCCACGGCAGGAGCGCTGAAATCAACTGTCACCACCGGCTTCTGCGCTTGGTCGAGCAGGCTCACCTGATGAATCTGGCATTGGTCGATGATGACGGCATCGTCCTTGAAACTCTCTTCGTCGAATTTCCACAGTCCGGCGTGGCAGCCCACGTCGAAGCGCTCAGGGCGTATGCAGCCGCCCACGTTGCCATAGATACGCTCCACTCCCTCCTCGCGGTCGAAGCGCATCGTGCCGCTGAGGGGTGCGCCCTCGGCGAGGCCGGGCACGAAGAATGCCGGATGTCCGCCTATCTGGAAGTGGATTTCCTGATTATCGGTGTTGAGCACATGCCACACCACATGTATGCGGTTGTCCTCGAGGCGATAGGTGACAAAGAGGATGAACTTGTAGGGGTAGGCCTGAAGGGTCTGCTCGTCGCTCTCCAAGACATAGGTCACTTTCGTGTCGGTGTGTTTCACCAGTCTGAAAGTCATGTCGCGGGCGAAGCCATGCCTTTCCATGGCATACTCTTTGCCGTCGATGCGGTATTTGCCTTCCCAGAGGCCGCAGACGATGGGGAAGAGGATAGGGGAGTGGCGCGGCCAGCAGCGCTTGTCGGCCTGCCACAGATATTCATGTCCCTGAGAGTCGCGGATGCTTTGAAGTTCGGCGCCGAGGGCGCTCATCTCCAGACTGAGGTATTCGTTTGAGATTTTTTCCATAATAGATATTTTAGGTTAGACGGATGCGCGGAAATCATCTGCAAATATAGTGAAAGGCGAGTGAAAAGCAAAACAAAACGGAGTTTTTGTTTCGGCTTTTCCGAGCCGCATCCTATATTCGACCGGAGGTCAAATTTTAAAAAGGCCTGCGGAGAAACTTTTGTCTCCACAGGCCGTATGAATAGACAGGGTTCGCTTCAATTGCTGAGGTGCAGCTGACATTCAAGCGAAGTTTAATCTTCAATTTATGAAAGGTCAGAAATTAAGTCCGATATTGAGGAAGAAGGCTCCGTTGTGAGTGTCGTCGAAGTCGTTGTCGCCGATGTTCGACAGACCGAAGTCGTAGCCCATTTCGGCGTAGAGCATCTCGTAGGCCAGTCCGCAGCCCACGCGGATGCCGCCGTCGAAGCGTTTGAAGTTAGCGCCGTAGCCGTCGTCGAACGAGCTGTAAGCCTCCCTGTAGTTGTAGTCTTTCACCTTGCCGCTCACTCCTGCAGCCACATAGCCGCCGATGAAGGGCTCCACGGCCGTGGCTGGTGCCACATAGGCAGAGTATTTGAGCACGAGGGGCACTTCGAGGTAGTTGAGTCCGATGGAGAACTTGTCGCCGCCGAGTTTTCCCTTGCCTCCCTTTTCGATGTAGGAGAGTCCGGTTTCGAAGAAGAGCGGTGTCTGGGGTGCCATCTGTACGCCCACCACAGCTCCTACGTTGAGTCCGCTCTTGCTGCTGCTTCCGTTCAGGTCGGGTGCGTCGCTGCTGACGTGCGATGCCGAGAGTCCGAAGCGCAGGCCGTAGTAGACGTTGGGTGCGTAGCTGTATCTGTTGGAATACGCTGATGAGGGTCTTCCGCCGTAGCGTGGGGGCGGTGGGGTATAGCCTCTGTGTGAGCGCGGCTGTGCGCCGACGGGCAGTGTGGCGAAGAGGCAGAGCATCGTGGCCAGTAGGGTCATCATTTTTTTCATAATCGTAGTCATTATAGGGTGAATAAAAAATTTGCCAAAGCTTCTCATCTCTTTTTCTGTTGCAAAAATAGGATGAAAAGAGGCTTTGGCAATGGGCATTATCCCTATTTGTCGGGGGGGAAATCCCTAAAGGTGTGAGGGTTGTCAGTCGATGAAGGCAATCTCTGCCGACCCGAAGCAGCGGTGATGGTCTTTGTCGTAGACCACGCAGAACTGTCCGGGTGCCACCCCGTGGATTTTGTCGCGTGAACAGACGGTATAGGCCCCGTCGGCTGTCTGCTGCATGGTGGCAGGGTGGAATTCCGGTGTGTGGCGTATTTTGAAGGTCACCTCATGCATGTCCACCACCTCGGTGAGGAAATGGAAGGCATGGATGGGGAACACGTCTTTGTAGGCAAGTGTGGGCTCGTAGCCTTTGCTCACATAGAGCGTATTGTGCGCGATGTCCTTTCGCACCACGAACCAAGGTCCGCCGCCGAAGCCGAGGCCGTGGCGCTGTCCGATGGTGTGGTACCACAGTCCGCGGTGCTGTCCGATGAGTTTTCCCGTCTCTTGCTCTATGACGTCGCCGGGGTTGTCGCCGAGATATCGGCGGATATATTCGTTGTAGTTGATTTTGCCGAGGAAACAGATGCCCTGAGAGTCTTTTCGCCGTGCGTTGACCAGGTGCTGCTCTTCGGCGATGCGCCTCACCTCGTCTTTCATGTAGTGGCCGATGGGAAAGAGCGCCTTCCGCAGTTGCCAGTCTTCTATCTGTGCCAGGAAATCCGTCTGGTCCTTCACAGGGTCGGGACTGGTGGTGAGCCATTTCTTGCCGTCGATGATTTCCGTCTGGGCATAGTGGCCTGTGGCGATGAGGTCGTAGTCGTGGCCCGCCTTCTCGTCGAAGGCGCCGAACTTGATGAGTCTGTTGCACATCACGTCGGGGTTGGGCGTCAGTCCGGCCCGCACCTTTTCCATGGTATAGCGGGTCACCTTGTCCCAGTATTCACGATGGCAGTCGACGACCTCGAGTCGGCAGCCATAGCGTGCGGCCACGGCGGTAGCCATCTCCATGTCCTCCTCCGATGTGCAGTCCCACTCCTCTTCTTCCTCGGGACCGATTTTGATGTAGAAGCAGTCGGGGTGCAGTCCCTGTGTGCACAGTTCGTGCAGGGCGACGGCGCTGTCGACGCCGCCGGAGAGCAGCAGTGCTATTCTCTTGTCTTTCAGGTGCTCTGTCATGTGTGTGGTCATTGGTTGTTGAGCAGTGGGTAATGCTGTAGGAACTCGCGCATGCTCTTGAACACCAGGTTGGCCCCTTTCTCCCACAGCAGACTGTCGGGCAGCGGTCCTGTGTTCACGGCCACGGTGAAGATTTGGGCGGCCACGCCGGCCTCCACACCTCTCGGGGCGTTCTCCACCACGATGGCCTCCCACGGCTGCACGCCGCATTTGGCCAGTCCCATGATATAGGGGTCGGGTGCGGGTTTCCCTCTTTTCACGTCGTAGCTTGTCACTCGCAGTTGTTCGCTGAGCAGGCCGGGGAAGTCTTCTACCAGGTGGTCGAGCAGATTGTGCTGACCGCTTCCTGTCACCACGCAGATCTTGAGTCCGTCGGCATGCATCTGGCGCATCAGGTCCTCCACGCCGTCCATCTTGGGCGCTTTCCCCTGGGCTCCGTAGGCTTTCGACTTCAGGTTGTAGATGTGCTGTGCCCTTTCGGGAGAGATGTCGATGCCTTTCTGCTGCTTGAAGAGCAGGCTGATGGTCTCCACGCCTCTCATGCCCTCATAGAGGTAGGCGTCGGTCTTGCTCATGGTGATGCCCTCTCCCTCCATGGTGTCGTGCCAGGCGATGGCGTGTCGTGGCATGGAGTCGTAGAGCACACCGTCCATGTCGAAGAGCACGGCTTTGGGAGTGAATCTCCCAAAGCCGTGTTTCTCAAGATATTGCCTGATGGCAGACTGTATGTCG
>CADBLU010000127.1 GCA_902795605.1 uncultured Prevotellaceae bacterium
ATAATACCGATAATCGTTCTTGGTTTCATCATCATATTTCTTCTTGTTGTTTCTTTGCAAAATCGCACTGCGAAAATACGGCGTTATGTTAATCCCACCAAATTTCTGGGATAAACAGCACGCCAATGTGATAAATGGCAGAAATATGAAGAATGGTTTGACTGTTTAAGGGAAAAAAACTATTTTTGTACCCAGTATGAAAAAAGGACGTATAGAGACAATCACGACGAGGATCATCAGTACCACGTTTATTGTGGTGGCGCTGGCTGTATTTAAGCCCTTCGGATTGGATGCGTGGCATTGGCAGGGCTGTGTGCATCTGATGGCTTTGGGGGTGATTGGTTTCTCTGTCTGCATGATGACGGACTTCATCCTGAAGTATGTCGTCAAGATGCCGAGGTCGTTTAAGAAAGGCGCCGAATATATCATCCGCCGCAACCTCTGGTTCCAGCTGATCAACACGCCGCTTGTCGCATTTGGCATCTGCCTCTATCGCCATTTCGTGCTGAGCGGCCGTGTAGAGGGTAATCAGTTCTCTGTCGTCAATTTCCTTGAGACCCTCGTTATCATCGCCTTCTGCTCCTTTGCCATCGGACTCTATTGGCGCTTCAAATTCCGCAGCAAGTATTTGGCGATGGAGCTGGAGGAGACGAGGCTGCTGAATGAGGAGTTGAAGGAGATGCAAAAGAAACAATCTGCTCTCGCAGCTCCACCGGTTGTGCTGGATGTCAAGGCAGGCAGCCAAGAGCCGGAGGATTCGTTTCCGGACGAAGAGGAAAAGCCGGGCGAGAATCCCCTTCCGCAGGAACTCACACTCACCGGCACGACCAATGAGTGCGTGACACTTCAAATTGCCAACCTATTATATATTGAGGCCGTCGGCAACTATGTCAAGGTCAGTCATCTGCGCGACGGACAGGTGCGTACGGACATGCTTCGCGCCACGATGAAACAGATGGAGGAAACAATGTATGACTATCCGATGATTGTCCGCTGCCATCGGGCTTTTCTGGTCAATCTCGGTCAGGTCGAGCAGATTGTCTCGCAGTCTGGCTCCACAAAGCTGCTCATCAAGCACTGCCACGAGTCACTCCCCGTCTCGCGCAGCAACATGGCTCAAGTGAAGGCTGCGATTAAGCAGAGATAGGGCCATTCACTGAAAAATGCAATCATTCACAAAAAGTCTAATTTCAATCAGAAAACACCATGAGAGTTTTATTGACAGTATTTATATGGCTGACTGCACTGTGTTCGGCACAGGCTCAGACCAAGGCACAGAAACTGCAAACCATCAAGGATGCATATGCATTCGCACAGGAAAGAGTCGCGAATGATGGGAAAGGAGAGCACCAACGCAAATGCGTAGACATCACAATCCACGATGAAGGTGGCTATGCCGGGAGGAAACTTACCGATGTGATACACATCTACTATTATGAGGACCATACCTCGGCTGAGGATGGAGCGCTGCAGGTCAACAACAAGCCTTACTTTATTCTGCGTGAGTTCTCATACGAAGGATACAACCTGCGTCAGGAATTCCTGTTTGAGATGAACAAATCTGATGAGTTGTGCGATGATCCGCTGATATATGCCTATAGTCGCGAGGTGCGTGAAGGCAATGTAAAAGAGGAACGCTATTACTGGAACAACGAGAAACTCATCCAATGTGACCTCAGTGAACCCGGACTATCGGTGGAAGATGAGAACATGAAAGAAGCCGCCACACAATACTACGACGCGTTCGATAAAATTTTCTGCGATATCTCTTCACGCTTCTATTAAGGTAGGTTCAATTAATTATGTCGAGACGATTTTTTACTCAACTTTCTCTGGGCTCATATCGTCCTAAAAGCGCTCTTTGATGCTCTCGTGCTCTCCTATTGTCCATTCCACCACCTTTCCTTCCGGGTCTATCAGCACGCTCAACTTTTCTCACTATGAGCGACGTGTCGCGGCGGCACAGGTTTGGGGATTATTGGGCGACGATGTAGAGGTCGATGCGCAACTTGAAGTCTGTGGATTGAGTGTGCTCCACATCCCATGTGAAGTCAGTGCCTTCTGGGAATAGGTTCTCGACAGCACTGATGATGCTCATGTCATCCATCAGCAGGTCGTGGTCCTCGCCGCAGACAAGTTGGAGCATGGCTCCTTTGGCGTTATTTGCGCATTTGAGGATTTCTGACTCATTCTCCTCGATGACGGCCGCAGGGGTGGCCTGGCTGTTCTGGTAATAGGTCAACAGGATGACCTCTTTTGCGTCATAGAGGGCATGAGTGAAAGCATGTGCGTCCAGTCCTTTCAGTTGGCTGAGATGCCCGCTTCTCAATTGTTCGAGCGCCTGCTGCGGTGTGATGCTTGTTTTCATGTTACAACAGATGATTCATTGTCAGTATAGGCTATGACTTTCAGGAGTAATGTCCAAACTCCTCAACTACTCCCAATCTCCTAAACTTCTAAACTCCTAAACTTCTGAACTTCTGAACTCCACAAAATCAAATCAATGCAGATTTTGAGTCATTTCACTTTCCAGACGTTGAGCACGATGCCCTTGAAATTCGGGTCGAAAGCCGGTTGGCAGACGAAGAGGGCATTGTTGAGCCAGGCATAGCGACTGTCGGCGGGAGCCTCAAACTGCGGTGCGGCCCTGAAGTAGAACGACGGTCGTCCGCTGTCGTCTTTTCCCGAGCAGATGATGCCTCGGTTGCGCACATGAATATAGACGCCGTCGTCGGTGCGGATGCTATAGATGGCCTCTATCTCCGTGCGTCCAGCGGCATTGGCCAGTTGATAGTCGGCGCCGCCGTTGATGATGGTACCTTTTAGTCCTGGCCCTTCGAAGGTACCTCCGGTGATGGGGATTACCGTTCGGCGGCCGTGCTGCGTCTCACCCACGGAGTAGGCAGCGTCGAGTGTCACCCTCAGTTGCAGGGCAAACTCCAGTTGGGGTGTCTCCTCGGCCGAGGGCATGTGGTTCTGTGCACTGGCAGAGAGTGCGAGGAGGGCCGTCATGGCCCATACGATCATTCTTTTCATGGTAGAAAATGTTTTGGTGATGGATATTGGTTTTAATATTGTTTTTGATGGAGAGCCTCATTTTGATGGAGAGCCTCAGTGCAGCACCTTCTTCCCGTTTTGGATGAAGATGCCCCGTCTGTGGCCGATAGAGTTGAGACGGTGTCCTTGCAGGTCGTAGACCCCCGTGGAGGACAGCGGTCTGACGGCAGATGTGGCGATGGCGGTGGCCACGCCTTCGGCCTGGATGCCTATCTCGGCTGCCGATGTCCATGCCCTGCCGTTGATTTCCGACTTGGCCACGAACTTCAGGTAGCGTCCTTCCGTCGTCTTCTTCAGGGGAGCCACCTGCAGCGCTGTCGTGTTCTTGAACTCTCCCGACGCCACTGCCGAGCCCCACGTCTTGCCGTCGTCGCTCAGGTAGACCTCATAGCCTTTCACCATACCGTTCTGGTTGCCGTCCTGCCGTGCGAGGTAGGTGAAGGCCGTCACGCGGTAGGAGGTGCCCATGTCGACGATGAGGGTGTGTGGGCATGTCGGTTCGCTGCCCTGGTATTCGGTGTGCCAGAAGGTGCCGGTGTTGCCGTCGAAGGCCAGTCGTGCCTCATTGCCGCCATGCTGGCTGTCGGCGCTGATGAGTTTCCAGTTGCTCTTGCTGATGAACATTTCGAAGCTGTACGACATCACCGGACTGTCTATCATGCCGTCGAGGCTGCAGTAGGCCTTCACGGTGCAGGCATCGTTGTGCTGTACGGTGCCGGTGTATTTCTGGTAGTCGCCGTCGTCGATGCTGTAGTAGATGGCAGCCCCCTTGGTGGGGGTGCTCATCTTGATGCGGCCGTTGGTCTGCCGCTCGCAACTGACGGGTTGGCAGACGGGCATGTCGGCGCGTGCCGCGTCGGCCGCCCTGATGCCTGCTGCTAAGGGGATGATGATGAACCGGAAGGCCGTGTTGGCCGCCTTCAGCTCATACTGGTCACGCACGTCGGGTCCGCACGAGGCATTGCCCAGTCCGCGTGTGACGGCATCGAGCGAGACGACGGCGGTGGCGCAGGTCTTGAACTGGTAGGTGTGGCGTGAGCGGTTGTTGCGGTCGGTGTAATTGTCCTCGGGGCGGAAGTGGACAGCCGAGGCAGCCATCTTGTCGGGGGCGGTGAAGAGCAGGCCGCGGCCCTCCTGGTCGGATAGGGCGAGCCAGCGCACCTCCTGCTTCGTGCCATGCTCCTGCGGCAGGATATAGTCTTCCTGCTGGTCGGTCACCGTACTCTTGTAGATGGCCGGCAGGCAAGCCTCCTTGCGGTCGCGGTAGCTGTCCCACGGTCCGCGTCCGAACCATTCGAGTTGCTCCATGGCTGCCGGCATCTCCAGGCGGAAGCCCATTTTCGGCAGGATGGCCCCGCTGTTTGACGGGCGTATCATCGAGTTGACCATGATGGCTCCGTCGGCGCAGACGATGAAAGAGAGGTCGACATCGAAGGAGGTGCCGTTCTTTCCTGTATAGGTGCTCGAGCACCTGACGTTGGCAGTCTTGCCGTCGCTGCTTGTCTTGGCCTCCGCCGACTTGCATTTCACTGTCAGTGAGCGCAGTCCCATGGCGTCCCAACTGGCCGTCTGGCGCCCGTCGTTGTCGGTTGGAAGACGGAACACGTTGAGCAGCAGCGGTTTGCTAAGCATCAGCACACCGTCGTAGAGATAACCGCTGAGGGTGCCCTGACTCTTGCTGAAGGCCGCCTTGAAATGCTCACCGGTGACGGTGATGGCCACGTCGCTCTCCTCGACGGTCACCGTGGTGCCCGCCGCCCGCTGTTCCGGGTCGTACATCGGGAGGCTGGCGGTCTTCACCGGCAACTTCTCCTCTGCCACGACATAACCCGCATCTGCCCAGGGCCGGGCCTCGCGGAGTGTGGCGGTGAAATGGATGAAAGCCTCTTGAGCCTCGCCGACCTTCTCCAGGGCCGACATGTCGATGTTGACGGCGGCACTGTCGCCGGCGGCCACCTCACGGTCGATGACGCCGCTGGCCAGCACATGGCCCTCCTCGTCCTCCACGGCATACCTCACGTCGTAGACGGCGCTGCTGAGGAACGCCATCTTGTTTTTCACACGGAACTGCGAGAGTCTGCCGCTGATGGCACGGAACTCCAGCGGCTGGTAGATTTTCTTGGTGTTGTAGGACTTGGCTGTCAGCGAGTGGTCGGGGCGCACCAGTCCGTTGATGCAGAAGTTGCCGTCGTTGGGATTGTCGCCGAAATCACCGCCGTAGGCCCAGTAGTCCTTGCCGTTGGCGCTGCGGGTGAGCAGGCCCTGGTCTTTGAAGTCCCAGATGAACTCACCGGTGAGGCAGGTATATTTCTCATAGAGGTTGAACATATCGCGCACGTTGCCCATGGAGTTGCCCATGGAGTGGGAGTTCTCGCACTGGATGTGGGGCTTCTGTCCGCTCTTGCCCTGGCGCGAGGAGCCTATCCACTCGATGGTCTCGTAGCTGCCGTACATCGTCGACGACACGTCGGCGAAGTCGCTGTTGCCCTCATAGTGGGTGAGCCGGGTTTTGTCGAGTTGCTTGATGGCCTGTGCGACGTAGCGGAAGTTGTCGCCGTTGCCCGACTCGTTACCGAACGACCAGATGAAGATGCAGGGATGGTTGCGCATCCACAGCACGTGGTTCTGCGAGCGCTCCACCATGGCGTGGCGGAATTTCTCTACCGACGACAACCGCTGGTTGGCATGGCACTCCACATTGGCCTCGGCCAACACATAGAGGCCATATTTGTCGCAGAGGTCGTAGAACACCGGGTCGTTGGGATAGTGAGAGGTGCGCACGGCATTGATGTTCAGCCGTTTCATCGTCTTGATGTCCTCCTCTATCTCGGCATCGCTGATGGCACGACCGTCGACGGGCGAGAAGTCGTGGCGGTTGACACCGTGAAACACCATACGGCGGCCGTTGATGGTCAGGGCGCCGTCGGAGCGGATGGCCACCTCGCGGAAGCCCACCTTGCCGCCACGGATGTCGATGGTCTTGCCTTCGGCATCCTTGAGCACCAGCACCAGGTCGTAGAGGTTGGGCGTCTCGGCACTCCACAGGCGCGGCCCTTTCACGTCGATGTCGAGGCTCATCTGCTCCTGCACGGCGGCCTTCGCCTCGGCGATGACGGTGGCGCCGTCGCAGATGCGCGCCTCCACGGAGCCTCCGCCTACGGCGTCGGTGCCTGTCAGCGTCACTTTCACGTTGGCTTTCGCGTCGGTGTAGGTGTTGTCGAGGTCGGTGGTGAAGAAATAGTCGCGTATCTGACTCTTCGGCGCCGCCCAGAGGAAGCAGTGGCGCTGGATGCCTGTCAGCCGCCAGTAGTCCTGACACTCCAGGAAGGAGCCGCTGGTGAAGCGGTAGACCTGCAGGGCGATGCTGTTCTCACCATCCGTCAGATAAGGAGTGATGTTGAATTCCGACGGCAGGTAGGAGTCCTCGGAGTAGCCCACGCGCTGGCCGTTGACCCACAGATAGTAGCCGTGGCCCACGCCGTTGAAGCGCACATAGATGTCGCGGCCGCTCCATGCGGCGGGCACGGTGAACGTGCGGCGGTAGGTGCCCACGGGGTTGGGCATGCTGTTGTTGTAGGTGAACCACCCTGGGCGGTCGGCCATGACGCTGTAGGTCGACTCATTGAAGGAGAACGGATAGGCCACGTTGCAGTAGAGAGGCTTGTCCCACTGTTTGCCATGGCGCAGTCCCCACACCTGCCAGCTCGAGGGCACGTCGATGTCGGTCCACGCCGTGTCGTCGTAGTCCTTGGCGCACATGGCGGCACTGGCCTTCGACGGGGTGTTCACCCAATAGAATTTCCATGTGCCGTCGAGCGACTGGTAATAGGGAGAGGCCGACGGGGCGTTCTCGCTCACGTCGCTCTCGCTGGCCATGGGGATGGCCAGGGTATGTGCGGTCTCGCGGTTGACACTTGTGATTGTCGGGTCGTCCCATTCCTTGCCTGTCTGTGCCGTCATGGCCATGCAGCCCATCAGCAGTGCGACAGCTGTCGTTGTCAGTCTTTTGTCGGTCTTCATCATTGTGAGATTGGTTTTTCAGAGACAAAGTTAGCAATTTTGCCTAATATGGCGCAGGACTGCGGCGTGTTTTTCCCCCAGTCATACAAATGAGAAAGATTTTGAGACAATAGGCACGTCTGTCGGTGATAATGACCGAAAAAAGAGTGTCAAGAGGCAGGAAGAGCCGCCGAAAAGGCATTTCTTTGCCGCCCGACTACAATAAAATACTCATTACGCCGTTATTATCACGTGTTTAGACGTAGAATCATCACTCTCGTGATAGGGGCGCTTGCCACTCTTGGGGCATGGGCCCAATATGATGTGCCCTTTAGTCACTATTGGGGCATGGAGACCTATTTCAACCCCGCTGCGGCAGGCAAGGAGCAGAAACTCAACGTGGTGGCCGCCTATGCGATGAACTTCGTGGGCTTCGAGAACCATCCGAAGACCATGTATGTCAGCGGCGACCTGCCCTTCCTCTTCGCCAATACCTACCATGGCGCGGGACTCCAGCTCATGAACGACCAACTCGGCCTCTTCACCCACCAGCGGCTCTCGGCGCAGTATGCCTATAAGCGCCGCCTGCTCGGGGGAACTATCAGCGTGGGTCTGCAGGCCGGCCTGATCATGGAGAACATGGACGGCAGCGACCTCGACCTCGACGTGACCGGCGACCCCGCCTTCAGCACCTCCGACGTCAAGGGGCAGGCCCTCGACCTCGCCGCCGGCATCTACTACATCCGCGGCCCGTGGTATGTGGGCGTCTCGGCGCAGCATCTCACGGCTCCCCTCGTAGAGATTGGAGAGACCAACCTGCTGCAGATAGACAGGACTTATTATTTGACAGGCGGATACAATATCCGACTGAGAAATCCGTTCTTATCTATACACCCCAGCGCCTTGGTGCGATACGACGGTGTGGCCCTCAGAGGTGATGTCACCGCCCGCCTGGAGTACAACCACGACTCCAAGCACATGTACCTGGGTGCCGGCTACAGCCCCGACAACTCGTTCACCGTCTATATCGGAGGCAGCCTCCACGGCATCCATGTGGGCTACAGCTACGAGATCTACACCTCGGGCATCAGCATCGGCAACGGCAGCCACGAGCTGTTCGTCAACTATCAGACCGACATCAACCTGGCCAAGAAAGGCAAGAATAAACATAAAAGCGTGAGAATATTATAAAGAGGAATATGAACAGGAGAATTATCATTGTCGCCGTCATCGTCACCGCAGCCGCCGTCCTCACAGGATGTATGAGCAGCGGTTCTGCCTCCGCCTCGGGAAGAGGTGGCGAGGTGGTGGGCGTGGGAGGCGGAAAGTCTTTCAAAGAGCCGGCACCTTTCGGCATGACCATGGTCAAGCGAGGATTCCTGAAGATGGGTATCGACCAGCAAGACACACTGTGGGGCAAGCAGACCCCTGTGAAAGAAATCTCCGTCGACGGATTCTGGATGGATGAGACCGAGGTGACCAACTCCAAGTATAAGCAGTTCGTCTTCTGGGTGCGCGACTCTATCCTCAGGGAAAGGCTTGCTGACCCCGCCTATGGAGGTGATGAGTCGTATAAGATCACTGAGGACAAGAACGGCGACCCCGTCACCCCGCACCTCGACTGGAAGAAGTCGCTGCCGCGCAAGCCCAACGAGGATGAGCAGCGCGCCTTCGAGAGCCTCTATGTGACCAACCCCGTCACCGGTGAGAAGTCGCTCGACGCCAGCCAACTCAACTACCGCTATGAGGTCTACGACTACACCACTGCCGCCCTCCGCCGCAACCGTCTCAACCCCGAGGAGCGCAACCTCAACACCGATGTGGTGGTGGACCCCAACGAGGTGGTGATGATCTCGAAAGACACGGCCTATATCGACGACGAGGGACGCATCGTCAGGGAAACCATCAACCGGCCCCTCTCCGGACCGTGGGACTTCCTCAACACCTATATCATCAATGTCTATCCCGACACCACCTGTTGGGTGAACGACTTCCGCAACTCCGACAACGAGATGTACCTGCGCAACTACTTCAGCAATCCCACCTACAACGACTATCCCGTGGTGGGCGTGTCGTGGGAGCAGGCCAACGCCTTCTGCGCATGGCGCACCGACTACCTGCTCAAAGGACTCGGCCCCGAGGCCCGCTATGTGCAGCGCTACCGCCTGCCCACAGAGGCCGAATGGGAGTATGCTGCCCGCGGCAAAGACGGCACGGAGTTCCCGTGGGAGAACGAGGACGTGGCCACCGGCAAGGGCTGTTTC
>CADBLU010000128.1 GCA_902795605.1 uncultured Prevotellaceae bacterium
CAGATTGTAAGGAAGGAGAACGCCCCGAAGGGGCAACATCTGTTAGCCCAGGGCAATCGCCCTGGGTATAAGGCAGAGTAATAAAGTCGCCCTGTAAGGGCAAAAGCGTTGATAATCAATTCTTTTGCCCTTGCAGGGCGACAATTGTTGCCACACATAAAGACCCAGGGCGTTGCCCTGGGCTAACCGCTCATTGGCCCTTCAGGCCGCTATAATGACTACAAATTGTAAATGTCGGTAGTGATAATCTTCATTTTGACACACCCTCATATTTTTCAAGCCATTATCTTACGGATGATTGCTTTCAGTATGCCGAGTGGCACCTTCAATTTTCAACCTTCAATCTTTAATTTTCAACCTTCAATATTCCGTTTTTATCCGTAAAGGACGAAAAAAAACAATGAAACATCGAGAGAAACGATGCAAAAAATCGCTCAATATATATGAAGAAATAATTGGAATCACACTATCTGTAATTGGCATCATCCAGTTATGTGTGAGTTTTTTGACAAATTGATGAGATGGAAATGAAACCAGCGGAAGAAACTGCAGCCATCATTTAAGAATTGAATAAAGAATAACTATCTGAAATATAATAACGTACAACCAATATGGCAGCAAAAGAATTCATTGTAGCAATAGAACTTGGCTCTTCCAAAATCACCGGCATCGCCGGCAGGAAGAGTGCGGACGGGAGCCTTCAGGTGCTCGCCGTCGTGAGAGAAGACGCCACCTCATGCATTCACAAGGGCGTGGTTTACAACATCGACAAGACCTGCGTTTGTCTGACCGATATCATCACGAAGCTGAAGACACTCCTGAGGTCGGAAATTTCAATGGTATATGTGGGTATCGGTGGACAGTCCATCCGCTGCATCTGCAACAGTAGCGTGAAAAACCTTCCCGAAGACACCATCATCTCGCAAGATATCATCAACGAACTGATGGACAACAACCGCTGCACCGAGTACCCCGACCTTGAGATTCTGGATGTCGCCACTCAAGAGTTTAAGGTGGATACGTTCTATCAGGCAGATCCTGTGGGCATTCAGAGTGACAAAATTGAAGGCAACTTCCTCAACATCGTCTGCCGCAAGACCTTCTACCGCAACCTTTACAAGTGCTTTGAAAAAGCCAACATCACGATAGCAGAGATGTATCTTTCCCCCATTGCCCTGGCACACAGCATACTCACAGAGGCAGAGATGCGTAGCGGCTGTCTGCTCGTCGACCTGGGAGCCTCCACCACTACCGTGTCGGTCTACCACAAGAACATCCTCCGCCACCTGGCAGTGATTCCTCTTGGCGGCAACAACATCACCAAGGATATCACCACCCTGCTCATGGATGAGAACGAGGCAGAGGAGATGAAAATCAAGTATGCCACCGCTATCACAGCCCCCACAGAAACGGAGCCTGATGCTACTCTGCCCATCGATGATGAGCGCTCCGTGTCGGCGAAGGTATTCAACGAATTGGTGGAGGCCCGTGTCAGTGAGATCATCCATAACGTATGGTTCGGCCAAGTTCCGTCGAAATACAGCAACAGGCTGATTGGCGGCATCATCCTCACTGGAGGTGGCTCGAAGATGAAGGGCATCAAGAAAGCATTCGCAGACATCACTGGCATATATAAAATCCGCATCGCCGGCACAGTCAGTCAGAAAGTGACTTCCACAGACGAGGTCATCAACGCCAAAGACGGCACCATGTGCACCGCCCTGGGACTGCTTGCCAAAGGCGATATGAACTGCTCCGGCGCAACCATCAAGCCCACCGCAGACCTCTTCGACACCGAAAGACACGCAGGCGATACGGCGGCTGACCCTCAAAGAACTAAAGACGGCAAACCTGGCGAGACAGGCCAGGTTGAATCTCCGGAAGGAACACAATGCCCTGTTGATAAACACAGACCAGAAGAAAAACCCACTCAAAAGGAGCTGATTGTTCCTCCCAATAGTGGATGGTGGTCTCGCAGATACAATTCTTTGGTGGAACTTTTCACAAAAATCATCTCCGCAGAGCCCGAAGACGACACCCAACGCTAATCCATCACATATTTACATTTCATCAAACATCATCATCAAACAAATATGGCAAGCGACAATTATTCCGACAAACAAGATATCCTCGATTTTGAAGACCTTCCCAAAGAGGATTGCATCATCAAGGTCATTGGTGTAGGTGGCGGCGGTGGCAACGCCGTGAGCCACATGTATCGTACAAACAACCGTGACGTGACGTTCGTTGTCTGCAACACCGACAGCCAAGCCCTCAGCGGCTCTCCCGTGCCCACCCACCTGCAGTTGGGCGAAGGACTCGGAGCCGGCGGCAAACCTGAAGTCGCACGTAAGGCTGCCGAAGAGAGCGAGGACAATATCCGCCAATTGCTTACCGATGGCACAAAGATGTCGTTTATCACTGCTGGTATGGGCGGCGGCACGGGAACCGGCGCGGCTCCCGTCATCGCACGTGTGTCCAAACAACTCGGCATCCTCACCGTGGGCATCGTCACCATCCCTTTCCAGTTTGAGGGAGCTGTCAAGATTGACCAGGCTCTCGACGGCGTCGAGGAGATGGCTAAGCATGTGGACGCTTTGCTTGTCATCAACAACGAGCGTCTCCGTCAGATTTACAACGACCTTTCTGTGCTTAACGCTTTCGCAAAGGCCGACGACACCCTGAACATCGCTGTACGCAGCATCACCGAGATCATCACTGTCCATGGCCTCATCAACCTCGACTTCAACGATGTGCGCACTGTACTCAAGGACGGCGGCGTCGCCATCATGAGTACGGGCTACGGTGAAGGCGAAGGACGTGTGAAGAAAGCCATCCAGGATGCCCTCCACTCTCCCCTACTCAACGAAAGCGACGTGTTCAACTCCAAGAAGATCCTGCTCAACATCACTTTCTCCGAGGGCAAGGATAACGAGGGACTGATGATGGAGGAGATGAACGATATCCATGAATTCATGGGCAACTTCTGCAACGACTACAATATCAAATGGGGATTGGCCGTCAATCCGGAGATGGGCAAGAAAGTAAAAGTGACAATCCTTGCCACCGGCTTCGGCATCGAGCATGTCGACATGATGAGCGGACATCTGAACAAACACACGCAAGTAGACTCAGCACGTATGGCTGCCGAGGAAGAACATCGCCGGAATTTGCAGAATCGCCGTGACCATTATTATGACCATTCCGCTTCAAGCACGGAAAAGCGCCGCCCCAATATCTACATTTTCAAGCAGGAAGACCTCGACAATGAAGGCATCATCTTTGCTGTGGAGAGCACGCCGACCATACATCGCTCACGCAAATCTCTTGAAGAAATCTGCCACATTTCCAAAGGCGATGAGATGGATGACGTGCCTATGGCAGAGGCGGGAGACAATAGCAGCAGCAAAATCGTTTTTTAAAGCATCAAAAAGCAAGAAGACCAAGATGAGCGTCATGAGGGTGTGTCAAAATGTAGTGACACACCCTCTGTCTGTTGATGAAGAGACAAGAGATAATACCGGTGAAGAGCGTCAAATTTGTCCAATAGGAAATATATTCTGCCGAAAGCGGTGATTATATCATAATTTTGTGCTACCTTTGCCAACCCTGTTGAAGTTTTTTGACTTTTCATGGCACTAATTAGTACTCGTCACATTGTCTACTCGACAACTAAAGTAATATATTTTGTCAACTCATCAACTAACAACTAACACCCCATTGCGTCGCTGGACCGTGCTTCTCATTGCTGCTACTGTAATGATGATGGGGTATGTGTTTTGGGACATCGTTTCTCCACTGTCAACCACGTTGAAAGCCTCTCCAGAGGAGGGAGGCATGGGCTGGACGGCAGCGGAATATGGTTTTTATGCCGGCAGCTATAGCATCTTCAACATCTTTCTGCTGATGCTTTTCTTTGGCGGCATCATTCTCGACAAATGCGGTATCCGTTTTACCGGATTGTTGGCCACAGGAATGATGTTAGGAGGGGCTGTCATCAACTACCTCGCCGTGACACTCATCTCTTGCGACAGCTACGCCGATCTCAGTTTCACGTTGTTTGGGCTGATTCCCTCGCACATCAAAGTACAAGTGCTGATAGCCGCTTTGGGATTTGGCATGTTTGGCGTGGGTTGCGACATCACGGGCATCACCATCTCGAAGATTGTCACCAAATGGTTCACTGGCCGTGAGTTAGCCACCGCCATGGGGCTACAAGTGGCCATGGCACGCCTGGGCACTGCCAGTGCCATCAGCATGAGTCCCGTCATAGCCAACGCCTACGGCCTTTCCGCCCCCATTCTGGCTGGTGCTGCCATGCTGCTGTTGGGATTTGTCTTATTCATCGTCTATATCCTGATGGACAAGCGCATCGACCGGGAACAGCGTGCATCGGTGAAACCATCAGAAAACCCGGCATCATCTGACAGCACAGGACATAAGGAGGATGTGAGCAAGGATGATGACAAATTCACCTTCCGCGACTTCCTCACTGTGCTTCGCAATCCCGGCTTCTGGTTGATTGCCCTGCTTTGCGTGGCATTCTATTCCAGCCTGAGGCCATTCTTGAAATTCGCCACCGACGTGCTTGTCAACAATTACGGCATGGACAAGGAGACTGCCGGGTGGGTAACCTCCATCCTTCCCTATGGCACCATCGTGCTCACGCCTTTGTTTGGAGTGCTCTACGACCGCTTAGGACGTGGGTCGCTGCTCATGCTGATTGGCTGTGTGATTGTGACGCTCTGTCACGTATGTCTGGCATTGCCGGTGATAGAGCACACATGGATGGTGATGGCCGTCATGTTGCTCTATGGGGTATCCTTCTCGTTGGTGCCCAGTGCGATGTGGCCCAGTGTTCCAAAGATTGTCCCACTAAAGCAGTTAGGCACTGCCTACAGCATTATCTATTATGTGCAGAATATCGGACTGATGCTTGTGCCTATGCTAGTGGGAAACATCATCGACAACCACACCGACACCACCGGCCATGTAGATTACACAATTCCGATGGTGGTATTCGTGCTGTTTGGAGTGGCTGCCATCATTCTTTCCCTTCTGCTCATGTTCTCCGACAAGCGCCACCATTATGGATTATGGGAGAAGAATATACAATCAAAAAACAATGACTGAGGACAAAGACCATCAAGACCTGTCAAGGGAATGAGTATATTAAGATCTTTAAGGTCCTTAAGATCCTTAAAGACCTTAAAGACTTTAAAGACCATGGCAAAAGAAAACTATTGACAATCAGCAATTAGCGATTAAGCCCCTTCTTCCACTGTATGAGTGAGAAGAAGGGGCTATGTCTTTTTTAGGCGTATCGCGTTCATTTGATGATGAACTTCCTGCCATTCTGAATGTAGACACCTGGGGCGAGCGTTTGTCTGCTTTTCACCAACTGTCCGCTGACGGTGTAGATACAGTCATCGGAAGTGGCATGCGGTATCAGTGTCGTTTCTCTGATACCATTAGTGGCAGTGATGACCTGCGTTGGAGTACTATTGCCTTCCACATAGTAGCCATGGTTGACAAAACCTACCCCATCGTAGATTTTGGAGTTGCCGTTGTCTTTTGAGATAATCAGATACTGCGGAGCCTCGCTGACCTTTGTGATGGTATACTTATATATAGATGCACCTGTCAGCGTCTGCCCCATGAACGACATGGCGTCGCCAGGCCATGAGGTGTTCAAGCAATAGGCCTCGCCTCCGCCAAGATCACCCCATACCCATGCAGCGTATGAAGTGGGGATACGGGTCTCGAAGAAAACACAGATCTCGTCGGCGCTGTCGAGCACGGGAGTATAGGCTTCGAGGGCTGGAGGCTCCTCTTCGGAGTATTTGCCTTTCACATACACCCGGTAGCCTTTGGCCTCTATCGTGAACGGATGCGTGGCACCGAGCGTCTGTTGCTTGCGGCTCGCACCTTGGGCGGCGGTCTCACTGTTCAGCCACAGGCTCCAGTCTCCTGCCTCAAGTCCGGTGAGTGTGGCATTGCTTGAGGCAGTGGCCATATTGAGGATGACCAGCACTTGACTGTCGCCAGACTTTCTTGTGAAGGCCAGCACGCTGCTGTTGTTGGTCACCGTGACCCACTCCACCGGCGTACTGTCATCAAGGGCAGGCTCGGCATGCTTGAGCGCCGTAAGAGTGCGGATGGTGTTGTGCATCTTGGCGTCTTTTGCGTTCCAGTCAATCTTGGTGTCGGCAAAGTAGTCCAATATCTGATTTCCGCCAACCTCCTGTCCGTTGTATATGAGCGGCATCCCATAGAGGGTATAGGCAAGCACAGTGAGGGGATAGCGGTTGTCGCCATACATCTTGGTCAGGGTCCTGCCACCGTCGTTGAAGTTCTGGTCGTGGTTGGTGACATAAAGCATACGTCCGAAATCCACGGTCTTTGAGGCATCAAGCAAGGTATTGGCAAAAGCCTTGAGACGGGCGCTGGCATTGCCGGCTGCCCCGTAGTTGGCCAAACTGCCCTGGAACTGCCAGGCGAAGTCATAGTCGAAACCGGCGGTTTTCAGACGGGTGACATCCTGTGCGATGTCGCCCTCACCGAGGAAGGTGATTTTTTTGCCAGCCTTGTATTGCTTGATGAGAGGAATGGCTTGCTGCCAATAGCTGACGGGAATCCTTGTGCTGCTCACATAGTCGCAGCGATAGCCGTCGATGTCGCATTGGTCAATCCAGAATTTCAGACAATCGTTCATCGCATTCACCAACCCTTCATTGTTGTAATCCAACTGCCACACGTCGCCGTAGTTGTTGGGATGGATCATCTGGCCGCCGCTTTTGGCGTAATACTCCGGATGCGAGGTCACCCAGTCGGCGTTGGTGGCTGTATGGTTGGGCACCCAGTCGAGCCACACCTCCATGCTGAGTTCATGAGCACGTGAGACGAAGGCTTTCAAATCATCGATGGTGCCGTACCGGGGATTGGTCTTCTGAAAATTGGTGGCGGCATACGGACTGCCCGATGTGCCGCGGGGATAGACCGGCATCAGCCACACGATATCCACACCAAGGGTCTTCAGGTCGTCCAACTTCTGCTGTGCTGCCGAAAAAGTTCCTTGCGGGGTGAACGCACCCACATTCATCTCATAGATCACTTGCTGTCCTGACGGTCGGGCAAGCGTCGAGGAATTGATGTCGTCGACATAATCTCCGGCCAGCAAGGAAATGGGCATCAAGGCCAATAAGCAAATAATTAGTTTTTTCATCATCGTTTTGATTAGAAAGGGCGGCCGTTCTTCACAGAGCAGCCTGCCCACGGTTAAAATTTTAACTCTAATAACCAGTAAGCCTTTGTTGATGAAGCAGGATCTTACTGTTTGACGTAAATCTCATATCCTTTTGCCTCCAGGCTCATGGGCGATGCCGCGTCGAGGTGAGTCGCGATCACCAACGGCCCGTCAAGGATGGTCTTGCTGTCGAGCCATTTGGCATAGGTACCCTCCTCTATGTCAGCCACCTTCACCTGTCCTGCGTCAGCGCCTAAGTTCAGCAGCACCACCACCGGACCGCGCCGGTAGGCCAGCACATGGGCATTGTCAGAGGCGAGGAACTCTACGGGGGCATCGGCTGCCAGTGCGGGCTGAGTGTGATGCAGGGCGGTCAGCACACGCACCATGTTCTTCATCTTGACATCCACCCTATCCCACTTCACTTTCGCATCGGTGAAATAGTTGAGCGTGTCGGGGTCGCCGATTTCCTGACCATGATAAATGAGAGGTATACCCATGAAAGTGAACTCCAACACCGTGAGCGCATAACGGTTGTCGCCATAGAAGTCCTTCAGGGTATGGCCACCGTCGTTGAAGTTCTGGTCGTGGTTGGTGAGGTAGACCATTCGCCGGTTTTTGATGGTCTGCGAGGCTTTCATGAATTTCTCGCAGATAGCCTTCAGCGAGTCGGCCTCCGTGCCCTCACTGCCAAAGCGAGAAGCCAGATCTCCTTGGTAGTCCCACGCATAATCGTAGTCGAATCCACATGAGTCGATTCGGATGTTATAGGGATTGCTGATGTCTGTCTCGCTCAGCATCTCGATGATCTTACCCTTGCTTTTCAGGTCGGCTATCGTATTCTGCCAATATTCCACAGGAATGGTGGGACTGCTCACATAGTCGCAACGGAACCCATCCACGTCGCACTCGCTGATCCAGAAACGGAGCGCCTCATTCATGTTGTCCACAAGTCCCTTTTCCTGATAGTTGAGTTCGAAGACATCTCCCCATCCGTGGGGGTGGATCATCTGGCCTTTCGCATCCTTGGTGAAATACTCGGGATGTTCCTTCACCCACGGGTTCTCCACCGCCGCGTGATTGGGCACCCAGTCGAGCCACACCTTCATGCCAAGGCCATGGGCCGCACCGACAAACTCCTTCAAGTCGGCCACCGTACCGTATGAGGGATTGACCGCCTTGTAATCCATCACCGCATAGGGGCTGTTCATGGTGGCTCCTCTCGGATAGATGGGCATGAGCCAGAGGATGTCGACGCCCAAGGTATCGAGACGAGCCAACTGTCCTTGCGCGGCCTTGAACGTGCCCTCAGGCGTGAAAGCACCGATATTCATCTGATAGATGACACGGTTCTCCGGTCCTACCGGTTCGGTGTTGTCGACGTTGTAAGCGCTTGGCGAACCTCCGCCACACGCTGCCAGGAGCAGCGTGATGGCGAGGGTGATTGTGGTTGAAAGCCGTTTTCTCATTTCGCAGTCCAGCCCGAGGCTGTAATAGTGAAGAAGTAATCCTTGTCGAGCGTAATGGCCGGTCCGTCGCACTGCGAGCCACCGCCATTGTTGTTATAGATGGGATGGTAGACCTGTCCCGTAGCAGGGAAGGTGAACACCTTATATGTCACGCCGCCGATGGTCTCTGCACCAAAGACGTTCTTGCCGGGCCAGCCGCCATAGAGCTCTGCGATACCGTCGCCCCAGGCATAGATGGCTGCCGCATCCCATCCCGTCTGGTCGTCGACGTAGATCTTATGCGTGATGTCCTTGCACTCCGTGGCGGTCACGTTGTAGTAGAAGTCGTTGCCCGTGGTGATGACAGGCCCGTCAAACTGTGTGCCTCCGCCATTGTTGTTGAAGATAAGGTGATACTCCTGTCCCTCCGACTCATAGTCAAAAGCCAGGTAGTCGGTGCCGGCAACGGCAGCGGTCGTGGGCGCATTGTTGCCCGGCCATTCACCGAAGAGCTCAGGCAGTCCTTCGCCCCAGGCATAGACAGCGATACCGTCCCACCCCGTCATGTTGTTCACATAGAGGCTGTACTTTCCGCCTGTCTGGACGGGACCGGGCGTGTCGCCACCGCCTCCGCCACCTTGGTAGTTGGCGTCGATCACCTCATAGCCTCCGTCGAAGATGCGCACGTAGATATCGTGGTCGATGGTGAAGAACAGGTCGTCGCCCTCCCACTGCACGCCTCCGTTATTGTTGTTGGGGATGAGATGGAGCTGAAGGCCCGTATTGCCCTCGCCCATATCGAAGTAGGTATATTCATTGCCGTTGATGGTCTGAGTGCCGGTGGGAGCCATTCCCGGCCATCCGCCGAACGCCTCGGCGTCGCCCCAGGCATAGAGAGCAAGGTCTGTCTGACTCGACTCATTGAGTACGAACAGCGCATATCCGTCGTGCTTCACCGAGGGTTCGAGTCCTACTTCCTCCACTCCGTCGGCGGTGATTCGCAGGAAGACGTTGCGGTCGATCGTGAAGTCGAAGTCGGGCAGTTGCACGCCATTGCCGCCGTTGTTGAAGATGAGGTGCTCCACCAGGCCGGTATTCTCGGCGCCCATGTCGAAATACTTCCAGGTCACGCCGTCATGTTTCCAAGTGCCTGTCACGGCCATTCCGGGCCAGTCGCCATTCAGGTTGTTGACATCGCCCCACATATAGAGTGTGAGAACGTCCCAACCCGTCTGGTCGTCGACATAGACACAGAATCCGTTATGCTCAGGCTCAGGTGCCTCGCCGCCGGCCCAGTAGTAGGCTTCCCAGCGCTGTCCCCACACATTGGAGAAAGCACCAAGACCGGGATTCTCTGTATGGTTGGCCGCCACACCGTTGATGGTGAATTCCATACCCTGCGTGGCAGAGTAGAACCGGTAGCCGTCGGAGAGGGTCTTTCCTCCCACGAAGGTATTGGGGTCAAGGTAGATGCCCCATTTCACATCGCTCTGGGGAGCCTTGGTGAGCAGGTATTGCTCCTGTCCGATGGCTGTGCTGTCGCCATTGAAGGCACCCACGATATAGATTTCCTCATCGGCTGTGGTACCGAAGGGAGCGATGAACTCCAACAGGATGCGGTCGGCACGCGTCTCAAACTGCTGACGCTCATGGTCGAAAACGATATCCTCGGTGTCTGAGCAGCTGCTTACGAACCCCGCGAGGGCAAGCAACGAGAGCATCAGACTATATAATTTCTTGTTCATGATAACGGTATATTTATGGATTAATAGTTAGGATTCTGTATGAGCCCGGGGTTGACGGAGAGGGCACTCTGAGGCAGCGGATACCACTCATATTTGCGGTCGCGCTTGGCAGGCAGGTTCACACCATCTTCTGAGGCACGTCCCCAGAACCACCATTGTCCTTGCGTGAACTTGTCGAAGCGGCGCAGGTCGGTGCGGCGGCGGTTGCCCTCGCCCAGATACTCCTTGCCCCACTCTGAGAGCATCCAGTCCATGTCGAAGCCGGTGAAGCCAGGACCGGGCACGCTCAAGGCGTTGTTGCGGTCGCCGGTCTTGAAGTAGCGCTGGCGCACCTGGTCCACATATTTCTTGGCCTCGGCGCTGTTGCCCTTGCGCATCTCGCACTCTGCCACGTTGTAATAGGCCTCAGCGAGACGGAACTGCACATCATCGATCGATTTGAAACCGCCGTTATCGTCATTCGGGTAGAGCGGGTATTTCACAAGGCGCACACCCGAGTTGGTCTCTCCCCAGCGGGGGTTCATCACGGTCTCGAGGTTGCGGCCCTGATTGAGGAAGGTGCCCACCTGGTCGACGTACACCAGGTCCTGACCGTCGCGG
>CADBLU010000129.1 GCA_902795605.1 uncultured Prevotellaceae bacterium
CATCTCCAACTGCCACATCACCAGCGGCGACGACTGCATCTGCCTGAAAAACCGCCGCGAGACAGAGAAATACGGTTCGTGCCACGACATCGTGGTGACCAACTGCGTGATGACCAGCCGCTCCTGCGCCATCAAGATAGGCAGCGAGAACATGGACTCCATCTACAACGTGCTCTTCGACAACTGCATCATCACCGCCTCCAACCGCGGCCTCGGCATCCAGAACCGCGACGAGGGCACCGTCACCGACGTCGTCTTCTCCAACATCATGCTCGACTGCCGTCTGTGGTCGGATGTGTGGTGGGGAAAGGCAGAGCCCATCTACGTCACCTCCTATCCGCGTGCCAACGGCAACCACAAGGATGCCAACTGGCGCTTCCCCAAAGGGCAGATAGAAGGGCGGTGTGGCCAGGTGGCGCGCATCTGGTTCAACAATATCCAGGCCACCTCGGAGAACGGATGCTTCATCGGCGGTGACACACCCGACAAGGTGCGCGACATCTACCTCAACCAGGTGAACCTGCGGCTGCGCAAGACCACGGCCTATCCCGGCGGCGTCTACGACAAACGCCCCTGCCGCGGCGAGGGCTTCGTGCGCGGCAAGGTCTATGGCGTCTATGTGGAGCAGGCCGACAACGTGCAGGTGAACGGCCTCAGCGTGGCGCATGAGGGCCTCGACTACGGCGGCGACCTCCGGCGCTGAAGCGTGCGGGGCTGTGATACTTTTAGAAGACTTGTCGCCAAACGCATATAAAACGACACATCACAGAACACACATATATATTTATATCATTTAACCTAACCAACATCATTTATGCTAAAGTTACGATTTTTCAATTCGAGGAGACTCACGAAAGCATTGCTCTCAGTGGCTCTCCTGGCGTGGGGTACAGTGGCTTTCGCCCAAAACGAAGTCACTGGTGTCGTCACGGACGATAAGGGTGAACCGCTGATTGGCGTCACTGTCATGGAAGCAGGCACTCAGAACGGTGCCGTCACCGACGTCGACGGCCGCTACAGACTTAACGTGAAGCCTGGTGCCAAACTCAACGTCAGCTATATCGGCTATGAGCCGGTGACCATCACCGCCGGACAGAGTGTGCAACTCACCGAGGACAACACCACCCTCAACGAGGTGGTCGTCGTGGGCTACGGTACGATGCGGCGCAAAGACGTCACCAGCTCCATCACCACGGTGCAGGCCAAGGACCTCAACAAGGGTGTCTTCGCCGACCCCGCCTCCATGCTGCAAGGCAAGGTGGCCGGTCTGGTAGTCACCTCCTCGGGCGACCCCAACGGCACACCCTCCATCACCCTGCGCGGTGCCTCCTCACTTCGTGAGGGAGCAGCCATGCAGCCCTACTATGTCATCGACGGCATCCCCGGTGTCGACATCTCTATGGTGGCCCCCGACGACATTGAGTCGATCGACGTGCTCCGCGATGCCACCGCCACCGCCATCTATGGCTCGAAGGCCGCCAACGGCGTGATCATCATCACCACCAAGTCGGGTGGCAAGACCGAGCGCACCAACGTCAGCTACAACGGCTATGTGGCATTCGACAAGATCGCCAAGACGCTCGATATCGCATCTGCCGACGACATCCGCAGCTATGTGTCGAAAAACAATATCGACTACGCTTACGACAAGGGTGGCAATACCGACTGGCAGGACGAGGTGCTCCGCACCGGCATCAGCCACAACCACAACGTGTCGATCAACGGCGGCTCGGCCAAGACCAAATACATGGCCAGCATCAACTACATGAACCGTGAGGGTGTCATCGACGGCTCGCACATGAACCGCCTCAACGTGCGCTCGCTCATCTCGTCGAAGGTGCTCAAGGACCGTCTGGAGCTCTCCGTGGGACTCAATGCCATGTACGGCAAGCACGTGGGTGTGCCCATGGGCGACACCGGCGCCTCTGTGCTCGACGCCATGAACTACTTCAACCCGACCAACGGCATCAAGAATCCCGACGGCTCGTGGGTGATGGGCGAAGGCTCTGCCAACTACAACCCCGTCTCGCTCATCAACGAGGACACCTCGGAGACGATGTGGAAACGCAACCAGATTGTGGCCAAGGCCACCCTCAAGATTATCGAGGGCCTGAACTGGAACTCCAACTATTCCTACAACAACCGTCAGAGCACCTACAGTTCCTATCATTCGCACTTCACACAACTGGTGCCCTACAATGCCTACAACGGCACGGCCAACCGCAATACCTATTTCGGCGACGACCACACCTTCGAGACCTATCTCAACTATGACGCAACCTTCAACAAGGTGCACAAACTGGCCCTCATGGCTGGTTACTCATGGGAAGAGCGCAACTCCAACGACGGTTTCGGTCTTGAGGTGCACAACTTCTTCGACGACTATCTGAAATGGAACCAGCTGACCTACGCAGGACAGATCGACGGCATGCCTGCCGTCAACAGCGGCACGAAAGAGACTGTGCGCAACATCTCCTTCTACGGACGTGCCAGCTACAGCTACAACTCACGCTATATGCTGCAGGCCACCATCCGCCGCGACGGCTCCTCCGTCTTCGGCAAGGACAACAGATGGGGCACCTTCCCCTCTGTCTCCGTGGCATGGAACATCACTGAGGAAGAGTTCATGAAGTCGCAGAACGTGTTCAGCAACCTGAAGCTGCGCATGGGCTACGGCGTCAGCGGCAATGCCCTCGGCTTCGGTGCCTACTCGGCCGTGGCCACCTACGGCGCCACCGGCTCCACCTTCACCTATGGCGGCAACCAGTGGGCCATTCTCGGCGCCACCAAGCTCGCCAACCCCGACCTGAAGTGGGAGTCGACCGGCATGTTCAACATCGGCCTCGACTATGCCTTCGCCGGCGGACGCATCAACGGTAGCATCGAGTTCTACAACAAGAAGACGACCGACCTGATCTGGAACTATCCCGTCTCAACCGTCATCTATCCCTTCGACAACATCGCCGCCAACGTGGGCGAGATCACCAACAACGGTGTGGAGTTCACCGTCAATATCGACGCCATCCGCACCAAGGACTTCAACTGGATGACCACCCTCAACCTGGCACACAACTCCAACAAGGTGAACAAGCTCTCCAACGAGAAGTTCCAGACTTCAACCTTCACACAGGGCGACCCGATGGTGGCCGGCGTCTCGGCCAACGGCTATACGCAGCGTGTGATGGAGGGCGAGCCTCTCGGCACCTTCTTCCTCTATGAGTTTGCCGGCTACGGCGACGACGGCAAGGCCACCTACTATGAGCGTGACGACAACGGCAACAAGACCGGCAAGACCACCAGCGCCCCTGAGTTCAAGGACCGCTATATCGCCGGCAACGCACAGCCGACGCTCAACTTCGGCTGGAACAACACACTGTCGTACAAGAACTGGAATGCCACCCTCTTCTTCACCGGCGTGCTGGGCAACAAGATCTACAACGGCTCGCGTGCCCACTACACGGCTCCCGACTTCTTCGCAGGCGGAAAGAATGTGCTCAAGGAATTCCTCACCGACCGTCCCGTGGCCGACAACCTGAGCAACATCCCCTCCGACCGCTTCCTCGAGAAAGGCGACTATCTGCGTCTGCAGACATTCTCTATAGGCTATACCTTCGACAAACTCGACGGCTGGCTGCAAAGCCTGCAGGTATATGCCACTTGCAACAACGTCTTCACCATCACCGGTTACAAGGGACTTGATCCCGAGGTCAACATGGGCGGCATCCAGCCGGGCGTCGACTTCCGCTGGAGCAACTATCCTCACACACGCACGTTCATGGCCGGCGTAAGGGTTAATTTCTAATTTTAAAACGGAATAGCAATTATGAAAACAAATATCAAGATTTTTTGTGCAGCAGCCCTTACGGCACTGGCCGCCGGCTGTACCGATCTGGATGTTCCTGTAGAGTCGCAGTATACCTCCTACCCCAACAGCGAGGCGGCTCTCGAGGCACAGCTCTCGGGCATCTATTTCCAAATGCGAGATTGCTTCGGACGGCGCTACATGGAGGGACTGGCCCTGTCGAGCGATGAATACACCGCTGTGTCGTATGGCGGCAACTGGTATGACAACGGCGCCTATGCGCACCCCAGCCTCCACAGTTTCACCTATGAGGATGCCTCCATCGACTGGATGACCGTGCTTGCCTCGGGCGTGGTGAAGGCCAATGAGGTGATCGACAGCGATGCCGACGACGTCTACAAAGCTCCTGCCCGTGCCATGCGTGCCTTTTTCACTTTCATCATGATGGACTGCTGGGGCGATGTGGCCATCAACGACTCCAAACTGGCTAGTGAGATCGACCTCGAGAAGCGCCAGCCCCGCGCCGACGTGGCCCGCTGGATAGAGAGCGAGCTGAAGGAGATTATCCCGCAGCTGACCACCGAGACCAAGGGCGAGAACTATGGCAAGCCCAACAAGTATATGGCTCAGGCCCTGCTGGCCAAACTGTATATCAACTGGCCTGTCTATACCGCTGCCTCTCCCGAGGCCTATGACGCCAACGCCTATTCCAATGAGAAACTGGCCGACTGCATCGCCGTCTGCGACGAGATTATCAAGTCGGGCAAGTTTGAGCTCGGTCCCGATCCCTACCGCTTCAAGTTCGCCTCCGACAACTCTGAGCGCGTGGAGAACGGCACCATCAAGGACTTCATCTATGCCATGCCCTACCACACCACACAGGCCACTGGCATGCAGTATGGCCGCTCGCACTCCTACAAGGACGTCAAGAATCTCAAGCCGAGCTACTACGGCGAGGCACTCACCAACTCCGGCGGTGGCTATGTGACGATGACTCCTGAGTTTGTACGTCTCTTCAACCTCAAGGGCGACGAGCGCAACAAACTCATCATCGGCCTCTCGGAGAATCTCGACGACTACCGCTATGATACCGGCAGCGACGAGAACACCGTCTATGTCTACGATCCCGCCACCCTGCTGCCCACCACGGAGGTGTGCAACGACAAAGAGGGCAATCCCCTTAAGATCAGCCGCAACATCAACCTTGTGGAGAAAGACTTCACCATCAACGTGGGCGACAACCTCACCGGATGGCGCCAGGGCTGCCGCAACGTGAAATGGCACGTCACCAGGACCGATTACGCCAACGGCCGCAACCAGTCGAACGATATCCCCCTGCTGCGCTTTGCCGACGTGCTGCTGATGAAGGCCGAGGCTCTCGTGCGCCAGGGCAAGGCATCCGAGGCTACCGCCCTTGTCAACCAGATCCGTGCCTATGTGCATGCCGAACTGCTTGACCATGCTCCCTCGCTCAACGACATCTACGAGGAGCGCGGACGTGAGTTCTTCGACGAGAACATGCGTCGTGCCGACATGATCCGCTTCGGTCATTTCGAGGATGAGTATTTCCCCCACTACAAGGACTTCCCGACGGCCAACTTCGACAAGACCCGCCGTGTGTTCCCCATCAACAAGAGCATGCTCGACCTCAACCCGAAATGGACTCAGAACAATGGCTATTAATGTGAGGCTATTGTGATGTGAGATCATCTACACTCTCGATCTTTTCTGGGCAGCCACCTCGATGGCTGCCCAGATTTTTTTATGGCATAGCAACGCGGGCGCAAAGAGTCAAGGGGCAGAAGAATGATGAGACTGACAGCAAGAGGAAGTTTCTTTTAAACATCAGAAAACGGATTTATCTAAAAAATCGCAAAATGTTTGGAACATATTCCTTTATTTTGTAACTTTGCCTTCGTCGAGAGTCATGATATCCTTCATGCTCTCACCGATAGAAATCTTATGAAATTGTTTACATTAAACCTTATAGATTATGAAGAAAATTTACCTTATCGCAATGATGGCCGTGATGTCACTGGCCGTGAGCGCTCAGCAGACACTTCAGCTCAGCACTTACAATGGGACAAAGCTTGAGAAGTTCAATGGCACGGAATGCCAGGTGACCGCCAACAGGTATGTCTTCCACGGATGGAACACCCTGTCACTGCCTTTCGCCCTCACCGAGAATGAGCTCAACGAGATCTTCGGTGCCGACTGCCGACTCGAGAGACTCGTGGGCGTAGAGAGCAACGGCAGAGGTCTGGTGCTCAATTTCCAGGACTGCAAGGCTGAGGGTGTTGATGCCAACGTGCCCTATATCCTCTATTTCACCGGCGAGAACTCCAACAAGAAGATCTCGAAGCAGGCATTGATCACCGACGCTCCGGCACAGCTGACCTTCGTGGTCGACGGCACAGGTGAGACCGTCTCCATGGTGGGTGCCCAGAAGCATCTCGACGGAGCTGGCTTCTATGGCATCCTGGCCAAGGACAATGCCGAGGCGCTCTTCACCGCAGTGCCCGAGAACAGCGGCGGCTTCTATGCCACCCGTTGCTATGTGAAAGTGGGTTCGGGCAACACCGTGTCGCTCTCCACCAACCACCTGGCAGCCGGCGAGGCGACCGCCATCAACGGCATTGTCAATTCGAGCAAGCGTGCCGACGTCTACAACCTCTCGGGTGTGAAGGTGGCTTCGAAAGCCAACCTCTCACAGTTGAAACCGGGTGTCTATGTGGTCGACGGACAGAAGGTGGTGGTGAAGTAACCTGCCATCGGTCAAGAGAGAACAAACAGAAACAAATGAGGGCGTGCACAAGGCACGCCCTCATTTGCTTTCTCTTGGATTGTGATATGTCTGCAGATTACTCTGCGCCTATATGCGTAGATAAAGTCTATTCATTTTCGTCCCAGAGACCTCGCTTGAAGGTATTCGCTTCGTCGCCTCCAACAATGTCAGGTTGTTCTTTCTCCGTTAAATCATTGACACCATGGCTGCCGTCAAGGAGCAGACGTTGGGAAGTCGTTGCGGCAATGATCTCAGTGTCGGGTTGGATATACTTTTTCATTATTCTGTCCTGTTGTTGAATTTATTGAATGATGAGATTTCCTGCGCTGTCAAAAATGCGCTCACCATTTGCATTACGCAATCCTGTGCCGATGGTGATCACTGCCTTTTGTTTGTTCCCTTTATTCCATGTCACGCCAAAGGGTATGTATGCGCTGCCTTTATAGTGCTTGCTGTTTGTGGTGATCTCACAGTCCTGCAGTTCAATATAGGCTCCGGTCGTCTCAGCGATACTGCCGACATTGTTCTTGTCGGTATACCATGGAGTGGTGGTCTGGGGAATCATGAAGAAATACTTGTCTTTCTTATCCGTCTCTGTCGACAAGAGATTGTCGGTGTAAGTTTCTGTCACCTCGATTTCTGTCTCATTGTCGACTATCGTGTATACGGAGGGTGTGTCGTCGATGTAGCCTAATTTAGCCCATGACTGGTCTCCTGTCTCACCGCCGTTGGCGTTGAAATAGTAGAAGCCGTCATTATAGACATTGTGCAGGCGGACACCTTTCACCTTGATGGAGGCATTGCTCAGCGTTTCGGTCTTTGTGATAAAGAACTGCACGGCGGTGCAAGCATGGTCGAACTTGAAATAGAGGAAACCGTCGGTTTTCCCTTGGCGTCTGTAAGAGTCGGCTGTCTTAGCCACTAAGAGGTCTTTTTGCTCACCGCTGTTTTCTTCTACCTGAAAACGCAGGCAGGGCTTGCTCACGACGACGGGATCGCTGGATTGGGCGAAATCTTCGAACTGGAAATGTCCGGGCTGGTAGTTGGCATAGGCATAAAAGTTCACTAAGTCTTCGTCCAAATCCACGAAGGCGTCACTTGGCCAGTGTCCTTCTCCAGAATCATCGACGGTGCCGATGGCCCATTTGCCTTCTTCGGCCACCCAATCGGTCTTATATTCAGGATTGCCCCATGTGTAATTACCTGTTCCATCGTAATCAGGCCAATCGTCTCTGGAAAAATAGGAATAGTCCACATAAAAAACTTTGGTGTCTGTGGCCAGAGTCGTCTTGTTGGTGACAGGCGACTTTCTCTTGCCTGATGCCGAAGCCTTTTGGTCGGTGTCGACCATGGGGTTCTCCGCCACACCTACGCTCATGGGAAAAACAATCTGAGGATTATCGTGGCCTAGAATGGCATTGATGATCATCATCGCATCGGTGACAGTGACTTCTCCGTCGTTGTTTACGTCGTATCTGTTTCTCTGCGCGTTGGCATTCAATGCGAACAGCGACAAAGCAACAATGATAATTCTTGTTCTCATTTTAGTTTGTATTAAATGGATATTTGTGACATCCGGGTACCGGGTCTGGTTTCCACAGTGGTGTCGAACTCTCTAACCGCATTTTTGTTGACGCTGTAGTAGCGTATCTTGACTTGCTCTCCCTCTGCCTTGGAGTAGACCGTCACTGTCACGCGTGCATTGTACAGGCTCTCACCTACAGTAGTATATCCCCTGCACTCATCGCCCACGAATGCGGCCACGATATCATTGGCATGGGGAACGAATCCCTCGGTGCTTTCCGGGTCGATCGTGAAACTGATCAGGTCGTACATCACCACCGGGTATTTGGAGGCTCCCAGCAGGAAAGGCGGGATGAAATCATGTGTCACACCGACATCTCCTTCAGAGGTGAAAAAAGTATCTCCATTGTTGACAGTAAAGAGGTGATGCAGTTTACTGGAATAATACTTGATGGAAATATTCTTATTGCTGTCTGTCTTGGGATTTCCGAACGTCTTGAGGATGAAATAAGTCTTTTCTTCGTCACCTCCTGTCACAGAGGTGGCTTTCGAAGACAGTCCCCTGATTTCATCGTCGATGAAAATGGCCATCAGGTCGTCGTCAGAAACGTCCGTGGCAATCAGATTTGGCAATTGCACCTGAACAATCATCCAACTCTCATACTTGCTGGGCACGGGTTCTTCCCAATTGGGCCGTTGGTCGTTGCCCGTCCAGTCGATTTGCCACATAGGTGGCACATTCACAGTGTGCCACGGGCTTGTCGCTGTGAATGGTGGATCGATAATCTCTCCTTCCTCATCATCCTTATCAGATGATGAGCTGCAGCCCCACATGAGAGTGAGGGCTGCAAGCATCATTGCTGATTTGAAAAATATACTTTTCATTTTGATTATTCAATTACGATTTTCTTACCGTTGTAGATGTAGACGCCTTTCTTGGTCGGACGCTTATTCAGTTTGTAGCCTTCCAGCGTATACCATCCGAACTTCGGGATGTCGCGCAGGGTGAAGTCGATCTTGGTCGGGTTGTCGGGCATGCCGACGATGGAGTTGGCCTGGAAGGTGAGGATCTCATTCGTGGATGCGATCACGTCACCCTCGCGCTCGATGGCAAACCAGAGCGGCTGCTGCACGTCGCCTTCGATGCTGAGGTAGAAGATGCTGTCTGCGGCAGCTTCCACCGCTCCCCGCAGTTCGCCGTCGGCAAATGCCAGCAGGCGGTCGCCGGGCATCAGTTCCACACCATTTGTAATGGCCGACATCGACATGGTCATGGCCTTTCCTGCTGCGGCAGGTCTTGCCGGGGCTTTGGTGATCTCGTCGAGGAATGTGCTTCCCGGTTCATAGAACGGGTAGATGAAAGAAGACCTTCCCTGCCTCTTGTGATAGAGCATGTATCCCTCGCCCGGTTTCATATACTGCAAGCTGCCTTTCCACACGCCTTTGTCCTTGTTGGTGGGCCTGGTAAACACGGCAAATTCGTCGTGGCTCTTGATGATGTCACCGTCTTCCGCGTATTGCTCGTAGTCTTGGAGTGCCGTCGTTACGGTGAGGTTCATCATTGGTGTGTAGCCGATGCCGTTCCAGCCGTCCCGTACGGTGATGGTGCGGTCGTCCTGTTGTCGGATGATGGTTCCTCCGATGATGAGGCTGAGAGGCTCGGCCACCCTGATGGCGTAAGACCTCTGTGGTGTCAGTTTGAACTTCTTCACATCGTCAGAAGCGTTCCATCCACCGTTGTTGTAGACAAATGTCACGTCAGTGTTGTTGTCGGTGATGATGTCATTGTCATTCCACGGGAAGGATGCGAGCAGTCTGTTGATGTCGAAGAACTGCTCTCCATAGACATTGAACGAAACCCAGTTCCAGCCTTGGACGAGTTCGATGGTCTGTGCATACTGGCTTCCACCGCTGAAGATGACAGGTGCGCCCACGCTGCCTATCAGCTCGGAAGAGCCGAACGTGATTGTCTCGCTGGGCTTGAGCAGCAGCTCCTTGCCAGTGTCGTAGCGCCAAAGCTTGAAGTACAGTTCTCTGCCGCTGAGTTTGTCATCATACACGGTGAGGTAGAAGAGGTGCTGGTCCTCTCCGTTGCCGATATTGGCCACGCCGTGACAGTTGTTCTTGTCGTCGAAGACACCGATGATGTCGCGCTCGTCGACATCCAGCTCATCATTGATCTTGACCTGTCCGATGATGTTCATGGTGTATTGCATGAGTGAGCTTTCGACGGCCCATTTCGGCTCTTCACCGATGATTGTGATGGAGATACCAAGCGGGTCGCTCAGGCCGTCCTCATCGACGAGGTAGATGATCTCGTCGTAGGTGCCCACATTGAGGTTGGGGTTGATGGTGGCAACGAGTTCTTCTGTCTGTCTCGGTCCGATGACATCCGTCTCTTTCTCGAATTTCAGCCATCTCGGGCAGTTCTCGATATGGTAGGTGTGACGCACCGCGCTGTTGTTGGCGATCTCAATCCAGATGGAAGATCCGGAGCCGCTGAAGACTTCGTCTCTGATATTGTCCTCCACCCATCTCAGCGGATTGCTGTCGACGAAGTAGTAGGCCGTGGCGGGAGAAGCCATGGTGTTGCCGTTCTTGTCGGGGATATCCTTCACCGTGACGTAGATGTTGCGCCTGTTGATGCGCTCGTCATCCTCGTTGATGTTGAAGTAGATTTGGTTGCCCTTGCCCACATAGCTGTAGCTGATGTTGGTCAGTTCCTCGTAAGGCTTCACCGGGGCAGCAATGTTTCTGTCGATATGTGAGATGAGTTCCTCTGGCGAGATGAGTTTCAAGTCGAACGGGTAGTCGCGTTGCGGTAAGCCCGTCGACTGTCTGGTGACAGGGTCTACCTCGTAGATGATATTACCGTTCTGGTCCTTGTGGATCTTTGAACTGTAGGGATAAGGCACCGTCTCCATCTGGTTGTTGGACTGCAATTCCTGGCGGCTGAAGCTGAGGTAGAAGATCAGTCCGGTCTCATCTCCGTGTGGAGTGTTGGTGCTGTAGGTCTTGATGAGAGAGCTTGGCAGAGCCTGCTCGAAGAAGCATATCTCGTCGATGTTGCCTCTGAAGTAGTTTCTGCTGTCTGCGACGACGACTCCGTTCTCATCAGTACGCGAGAATTTCGCGGTTCCGAGCATCGGGTGTCCGCCGGAGATGCCTCCCAGCGAGTCGACGGGGAATGTGGCCCGTGTCTTGTTGTCGATGAAGATTTGTCCCAGGTTGAGGCTTCTGTTCACCGTCATGGCGTAGTGGTGCCACTTGTTGTCGCTGTAGTCTCCAGGCACGTTGACCGTCATTCCATTCGACTTGAAATTGAGTTTCTCTGAGTCAAATCCGATGTAGAACTGGCTTTCAGCTCCTTCGTCGATGGCTTCACCCGTTCCGTTGGCGATGAGTGTTCCACGGCCATCGGGGTCGGTCTTGAACCAGAATGTCAGGGTATAGTCCTGATAGTTGGCTCTGTCGAGCACGTGCGGGTCGAGAGGTATGCCATGGTCGTCCCAGTCGATATGGAGCGACATGCCATGCGGCACAGCCCATGAGGCCTCGATGAGCTTGGCGTGTGCTCCTTGAGCTTTGTCGGTGGCATAGTCACCGTTGCCGTCGTTCATCGGGTAGTAGCCTGCCAGGCCCAGCTCATATCCAGTGAGGCGCTTGTTGCCGTACTGGTTGGCAAGTTCATCGGCAGTGAGGGCGCGGTACCAGAGTCTGGCTTCCATCATGCGCCCTTTGAAGAAGGTGCTCGAGAGGCGGTCGGTCTCGTTGGTGCGTCCGAAGATGATTGTACCGGTGCCGGTGTACGGGTGGTCAATCTTAAAGTCTCCAATCTGGTCTCCACCGTTGAAGAGGTCCACCTTGCATGGGCCGTCGTAAGTGTCTGTCAGATGCTTGAGTCTCAAGGCCACCGGTGTGAATGTCTCGGTTGTCAGTTCTCTTGTGGAGGTGAAAGAATTGTCGTCGATCACGACTCTGAGCCGTTGTTCCTTGGTGAACCACAGCTGCAGTTTCTTGCCGTTTGTTCCATGCGAGAAGATGGGCATGTCTTGGTTGACCTTCTCGGGCTTGATCATCACCTCGACGGTGATATCCTTGGCGTTGAAGTTGCGCCTTGCCTCTGTCTCAAGGCTGGACTTTTTGTCGAAGAGCACCGACACATCCTCAGAGATGTTCTTGTTGTTGACCTCGCCCCTGACCTCGAAGTTGAACCTGTTGAGGTAGTTGTACTCGATGTCCTCGGAGAAGTCGAAGATGATGTCGTCGCCGATGTCGATGACGCCGTCGGTGGGCTTAGGTGTACCGAAGAGGGTAGGCCTGCGTGTGTCCTTGACACCGCTGAGCACTTTCGACGTGGAGGTGAGGAATCCGTTGCCGTTGCGGCAGAAGAGCACGGCTCTCAGGTCGTACGCCTTCTCCATGATGACTCCTTCGCCGAAGAACTGTGCGGTGATATGTCCGTTCTCTGGGATCATTTCCTTGACGCCGTTGGCCAGTGCGAAGAGAGAGTCGCTGGCGTAGTATGAGCATTGGTTGGTCCAGAACTCATCGCCGCGGGCGCTTTCCTTGTACTGGAACTCGATATGGTCGAAGTTCTTCTGGAACTTGTCGAATCCGTCGATGATGATAGGCAGGTAGTAGCCGAATTTCTCATCATATTGCGCGTCGGTGTTGAGTATCCACTTTTCGC
>CADBLU010000130.1 GCA_902795605.1 uncultured Prevotellaceae bacterium
AGCGGGGTTGTTGATGCTCATGGTGAACTCCATGCGCTGGTTTTGTGTCTGTCCGCTCACGCCTTTGCGCACCAGGTGCACGCCGTGACCCATGTCCTTCACTTCATCCACCGACTCCACGGCGAAGACGTGTGTCTCGTCGTTGGAGAAATAGGGGTCGGCTTTGATGGCGGCGGTCACCTCTTCGAGGCTGGCGCCCTGCTCGAGTTCCACGTACACCATGCGGCGGTGGATGCCCTCACCCTTAGGAATGGTCATCGACAGCGCGTCTTTCACGCCAGCCTTCGACCTCACACACACCGAGTGGCCCATCGACATACCGGGGCCGAAGTTGGTGTAGGACAGGCCTTTGGGCGCGAGGCTCTGCATCAGCGTGCGCACGATGCTGTCGCTGCCCGGGTCCCATCCGGCGGCAATCACCGAGACGGTGCCTGTCTCCTTGTTGAGCGGCATCAGTGAGTTGCGGTAGTCGAGAATGCTGGTGTGGATATCGAAACTGTCGACGGTGTTGATGCCGAGCGGGAGGATTTTCTTGGCGTATTCCTCACAGCTGCGGGTGGGCGTGGCGAGGATGGCCACATTGACGTCTTTGAGTTGGGCGATGTCGCTCACCACCTCATAGGGAGCCAGTTCGGCCGGCTTATCGGCGGCGCCGTTGCGGCGCACGATGCCTGCTACCTCAAAGTCTTCTGCTGCTTCCAGCGCCTGAAGGGCGAATTTGCCGATGTTGCCGTAGCCTACAACGGCTGCTCTGATCTTTTTCATGTTCATCAAAAATGTTTTCGTTAATTGAAATTTCTATTTCGGTTGCAAAATTATATCTTTTTGTTTGAAAAACTATCATTTCGACAACTTTTTTTAAGAAAAATGTGATTTTCGTCAGCGGCGGCGAGGGCCAAGGAAGACCTAAAAAGATAGAGGATGGCCTAGTAGCCCTAGGAATCCTAGGAAAACTAGGAATTCTAGGAATCCTAGGAAAACTAGAAATTCTAGGAAAACTAGAAATCCTAGAGCATCTAGGGAAAACTAGAAAAAAATCCCGAGAAACTTATAATAAAATATGTGTCGCTCCTATGGAAATGGCATTTTCATCCCTTGTGATGCAATAAACGGCCGTGCGGCTCGTTATTTTATCGTATATATACAAAATTAACGACATTCGATGATAGAATACATCAGGGGCGAATTGACAGACCTCACCCCGGCAATGGCCGTTGTAGAAGCGGCTGGGGTGGGATATGCGCTTAACATTTCGCTGAATACTTATACGGCCATTCAGGCCAAGAAAGAGGTGCGGCTCTATGTGCATGAGTCGATAGTGACAGGCGGCCGCGACGACTCGTTCACGCTCTATGGCTTCAGCACGAAGTCGGAGCGGGAACTCTACCGTCAGTTGATCACCGTGTCGGGCGTGGGCGCCAATACGGCGCGCATGATCCTCTCGTCGCTCTCACCCTCTGAGCTCTGCACGGTGATAGCCACCGGCGACGAGCGCACGCTGAAGGGCGTGAAGGGCATCGGGCAGCGCACGGCGCAGCGCATCATTGTCGATTTGAAAGACAAGATAGCCAACAGCGACCTGGCGCAGCAGTTGCCCGCAGGCACTGCCCCCGTGGCTGAGCCCGTCAATCAGGAGGTGCGCTCCGAGGCCATCGGAGCCCTCACCATGTTGGGTTTCTCGCCCGCCCCCTCCTCAAAAGTGGTGAATGAGATTCTCAAGGCCCAACCCGACCTGCCCGTGGAGCAGGTGGTGAAACTTGCCTTGAAGCAAATCAAATAGCAGGTGCCGGCGATGCTGTCGCGACAGTCACCGCCAGCAGTACAGACAGTAAGAAATATGAAGGTCAGACAACGGATAATGGGTTTCATCCTCATCCTGTGCGTTATCAGTGTGATGACGGGCAGAGCCCTCTCCGTGCCTCAGGATGACCGCACCCGCAACCGCGCCCGTCCGACGGTTGTCTCCAAGTCTAAGTCCAAGGACGACGATGACGATAACAAGAAGCGTCAGAATACCAGAAACGGTAATGCCGGCAATACAAGGAATGCCGGGAATACGGGTAATGGCGGTAATTCCGGGAAGCCTGACGACAAGAAGAAAAACGCCGACATCACCGCCCAGCCTGAGTTGGATGACGAGGAATTCATCCCCGACTCGCTGCTCAACCCCCGCTGGCGCATCCAGCGCACGCAGCCCATCACCGACGACGACCTCACCCAGGGCTCTGCCGACCTTGAGCGCCCCGAGAACATGCGCCAGACGGTGGAATACAACGACACCATCGACCGCTACATCTTCGGCAACAAGGTGGCGGGCACCTATGTGTGGGCTCCCACGATGATGACCTACGACGAGTATTTCAAGTGGAGTGAGCGCCGTGCCTTCTACCAGTTCTTCCAGTCGAAGAACGAGGAGGCGCTGAAGACCCATGGCAAGGAGAAGTTCGACTTCACCGACATGCATTTCGACCTCGGTCCGGCAGAGAAGATCTTCGGTCCCGGCGGTGTGCGCATCAAGACGCAGGGCACCGCGGAGCTGAAGTTCGGCGCCACCCTCAAGAACATCGACAACCCGTCGCTGCCCATCCGCAACCGCAAGACCACGACGATGGACTTCGACGAGAAGATCAACCTGAGTGTGAACGGCAAGGTGGGCGACAAGGTGAACATGAACCTCAACTACAACACCGACGCCACCTTCGAGTTTGATGCCCAGACGATGAAGCTCAAGTATGAGGGCAAGGAAGACGAGATTATCAAACTCGTGGAAGGCGGCAACGTGTCGTTCCCCGGCAACTCTTCGCTCGTGACGGGAGCCAGCGCCCTCTTCGGCCTGCGTACCGACATGCAGTTTGGCAAACTCAAATTGCAGACCGTCATCTCTCAGAAGAAGTCGTCGTCGTCGAGCGTCTCGTCGAAAGGCGGCGTGCAGCTCACTCCGTTTGAGATCGACGTGGCCGACTACGAGGAGAACCGTCACTTCTTCCTTGCGAAATATTTCCGCAATAAGTATGATGAGGCGATGAAGACGTTGCCCAACCTAACCACCGGCGTGACCATCAACCGTGTGGAGATCTGGGTGACCAACAAGAGCGGCAACACCAACAACACCCGCAACATCATCGCCCTGCCCGATCTGGGTGAGGGCGCTGAGTCCACGCCGCCGGCCAACTCCGCCAGTCCGCTCTACTCGGAGATGGTGAGCACCTTTGTGGATGCCCGCAACATCGAGCAGACGTCCACCGTCCTCGACGCGCAGTTCGTGGGCGGCACCGACTATGAGAAACTTGAGAGCGCGCGCCTGCTCACCTCGTCGGAGTATACCATCAACAACGCCCTGGGCTATGTCTCGCTCAAGACGCAGCTGCAGACCGACCAGGTGCTGGCCGTGGCCTATGAGTACACCTACGGCGGCGTCACCTACCAGGTGGGCGAGTTTGCCAGCGACATCACCGACGTCACCAAGGCCCTCTTCGTGAAGTCGCTTAAGAACACGAGCAACAACCCCTCGCAGAGCAACTGGGACCTGATGATGAAAAACGTCTACTACCTCGCCTCGTCGGTGGAGAAAGACAAGTTCCGCCTCGACATCAAGTTCCAGAGCGACACCGCAGGTGTCTACATCTCTTATATCCCTGAGCCTCAGGTGAAGGACCAGACCATCATCAAGGACATCGATGCCGACCGCCTCGACAACAACATGAAGGTGCACCCCAACGGCTATTTCGACTATGTCAGCGGCTACACCGTGACCAACGGCCGCGTCTTCCTGCCCAAGACGGAGCCCTTCGGCGAGTATATGTACAAGTTCCTTGTAAGCAAGGGCGTGAACCCCACGACGGCGATGAAATACAGCTATACCGAGCTTTATGACTCCACGAAGACCGTGGCCAGGCAGATAGCCGAGAAAGACAAGTATATCCTCACCGGACAGTTCCGCGGCTCATCGGCCAACGTCATCTCCCTCGGTGCCTACAACGTGCCTCAGGGCTCGGTGGTGGTCACCGCCGGCGGCGTGACGCTCAACGAGGGCTCCGACTACACTGTCGACTATTCTGCCGGCGAGGTAACCATCATCAACCAGAGCATCCTCGATGCCGGCACCGAGGTGAAGGCGTCGTATGAGAGCAATACCGACTACGGGCAGTCGCGCAAGACGATGTTCGGCGTCAACTGGGAATACGACTTCAGCAAGAACTTCCAGATGAGCGGCACGCTCCGCCATGTGTCGGAGCAGGCGCTCACCACCAAGGTGGCGATGGGCTCCGAGCCTCTCAACAACACCCTTTGGGGCCTCAACCTCAACTGGAAGAAGGAGAGCCAGTGGCTCACCAACATGCTCAACAAGATACCGCTGCTTCACGTCACGCAGCCCTCCAACATCTCCCTCTCGGCCGAGTTCGCCCACCTCATCGCCGGGCAGGCCCACGGCACTCAGGACAACGCGTCATATCTCGACGACTTCGAGAACACGAAAAACGCCATCGATGTCTCCACCCCCACCTCGTGGATTATCTCGAGTGTGCCCACCATGTTCCCCGAGTACAAGGACAAGACGGGCCTCACGGGCGGATTCAACAGGAGTCTGCTGGCCTGGTACAACATCGACCCGCTCTTCACACGCCGCAGCTCGTCGCTCACGCCGAGCCACATCAAGAGCGACCTCGACCAGCTCTCCAACCACTATGTGAGAGAGGTCTACGTGCGCGAGCTCTATCCCAACCGCGACCAGAGCTCCTACAGCGGTTCCACCTCCACGCTGCCCATCCTCAACCTGGCCTACTATCCCTCTGAGCGCGGTCCCTACAACTTCTCCACCGACCTCAATGCCAGCGGCCGCTTCGACAACCCCGCCTCAAAGTGGGGCGGCATGATGCGCAAACTCGACACCAACGACTTCGAGACGGCCAATATCGAGTATATCGAGTTCTGGCTCCTCGACCCCTTCATCTATACCAGTCAGCAGGCCGACGCCGCCGACTATGGAGGCGACTTCTACATCAACCTCGGAGAGGTGAGCGAAGATATCTTGCACGACGGCAAGAAATTCTTCGAGAGCGGAATGTCGATAGACGGTTCCTCCAACTACGCCACCACACAGTGGGGCAAGGTGCCTGCCTCCACCTCCACCTCTGTCTACGCCTTCACCACCACCTCCGGTTCGAGGGCCCGTCAGGATGTGGGATTCAACGGCCTCACCAACGAGGAGGAGCAGACCTTCAGTTCCTACCAGGACTTCCTCACGGGCATTCAGGGCAAGGTGTCGCCCGAGGTCTTCGACAGTATCTTCGCCGACCCCGCCAACGACGACTACCACTATTTCCGTGGCAGAGACTACGACGAGCGTCAGGCGTCGGTGCTGCAGCGCTACAAGCGCATCAACAACCCCCAGGGCAACTCCCCCGACTCCGACATGCGCAATGAGAGTTACGACACGTCCTACAAGACCACTCCCGACGTGGAGGACATCAATCAGGACTACACCCTCAACGAGTATGAGAAATACTACCAGTATCACGTCTCCATCCGTCCCGAGGACCTCGTCGTGGGCCGCAACTTCATCGTCGACAGCCGCCAGGGCAGCGGTACGCTGCGCAACGGCGAGCGCTACGACGTGACCTGGTATCAGTTCCGCATCCCCCTCGACAGATATGAGCAGAAGGTGGGTGCCATCAACGACTTCACCTCCGTGCGCTTCATGCGTATGTTCCTCACCAATTTCAGCAAGCCCGTCGTCCTGCGCTTCGGCAGCCTCGACCTGGTCAGGGGCGAGTGGCGCGTCTATACGCAGAACCTCACCAACAGTGCCGTCAACTCGGGCTATATGTCGGTGAGTGCCGTCAATATCGAGGAGAACAACGACAAGACCCCCGTCAACTATATCCTCCCGCCGGGCATCTCGCGCGTGCAAGACCCCACGCAGCCGCAGCTCGTGGAGAGCAACGAGCAGGCCCTCGACATCATGGTGACCGACCTTGGCACCGGCGAGTCGAAATGTGTCTACAAGAACACCACACTCGACCTGCGCCAGTATCGCCGCATCCAGATGTTCGTGCATGCCAACACCATGAACGAGAACACCACCAACCTGGCCGACAACCAGTTGGCGGTCTTCGTCAGGCTCGGCAGCGACTACAAGAGCAACTACTACGAGTATGAGATTCCCCTCAAGCTCACCCCCGCCGGCCACTACGACAAATATTCGGCCAGCGACAAGCGCACGGTGTGGCCCGAGGACAACATGCTCGACATCCCGCTCAGCCTCTTCACCAACCTGAAGAAAGAGCGCAACAAGGCCAAGGTTGAGGGGACGGCCTCCTACAACCAGATCTTCAGTGCCTACGACGAGGACAAGCCGGCGAACAGGATCAGCATCATTGGCAACCCGTCTCTTGGCGAGGTGAAGACCATGATCATCGGCGTGCGCAACCTCTCGGGCGAGGCCAAGTCGGGCGAGGTGTGGGTCAACGAGCTGCGACTCAAGGAATACAACAACGAGGGCGGTTGGGCTGCACAAGGCAATCTTAATGTGCAACTCTCCGACTTCGGCACCGTCAACATGACCGGAAGCTACCGCAGCGAGGGCTTCGGCGGCCTGGAGGACGGTGTGGCCGCGCGTTCGCAGGATGATTTCGAGAACTACTCCGTCACCGCCAACCTCGAACTCGGCAAGTTCTTCCCCGACAAGGCCAAGGTGTCGGCGCCGCTCTACTATTCGGTGAGCAAGGAGACGAAGAAGCCGAAGTACAACCCCCTCGACACCGATATGGAACTCGACGACGCCTTCGAGGCGATGAGTGCCCAGGAGCGCGACTCCGTGGAGTCGATCACCGTCACCAAGGTGACCAACACCAACTTCTCCCTCTCCAACGTCAGGGTGGGCATCGCCACCAAGGGCCATCCCATGCCCTACGACCCCGCCAACTTCTCCTTCTCCTACAGCCACTCCCACAGCCGCACCACCGGCGAGACGACCATCTACGAGAACGAGGACAACTGGAACGGGTCGATGGCCTATTCGTGGACACCGGTCTACAAGCCATGGGAGCCGTTCAAGAAAATCAAGTCGAAGTCGAAATGGCTGGAGATTGCCAAGCGCTTCGGCCTCAACTACATGCCGCAGAACATCACGTTCAATACCGACATCAAGCGTGTCTACTATGAGCTGCAGGAGCGCGACATGGAGAACCTCGAGGGCTCGCAGCTGCCCGTCACCTTCAGCGAGCAGTTCCTCTGGAACAGGGACTTCACACTCAGGTGGGACTTCACCAAAAACCTGCACATGAATTTCCAGAGCGGCACGCACGCCGAGATAGAAGAGCCCTATACGCCTATCAACAAAGACCTCTATCCCGACCAGTACACGGCATGGAAAGACTCTGTGTGGCAGTCGATCCGCAATTTCGGCGAGCCTCTCGACTACGGCCAGACCTTCTCCGCCTCCTATCGTCCGCCACTCGACCTGCTGCCCATCTTCGACTGGGTCAGC
>CADBLU010000131.1 GCA_902795605.1 uncultured Prevotellaceae bacterium
AAACATATATAAATGACACGGTATCGAAGCGAGTGATGCTCTCTTTCTTATTGTTAATACCGAAAAAGACTGAAAAGTAATCAGCCTGAAGGCATTTTTGTGTTGAGGAACTGATTTGCCCCCGGAAACTTGAAATGTAGTCTCCGGGGGGGCATTATGTTTATGCAATCTTCTTCTCCACAAAATCCTTGTCGATGATGATTGCCTGCTTGTCGAGGAGAAACATTTCTTTGTCCAGGATCTTGAATAAAATCGACTTGACTCCTCTCACACCTAAATGTCGCCGGATGGCGGCAGCGGCGATGGCTCGTGCCCCGTCTTCAGTGAGTGAGAGCTCAATCTCGTTGGCCTTGAAGTAACTGACAAACTTGTCAAGAGGCGACTCTTTCGAATGGAGCAGGATGTAGACCAAGTCGTCTTCCTTCAACTCTCTGGCATAGGCGAACTGCTGTATTCTGCCCATCAGTTCACCACGGTGGAAAAACTTGGCAAAATCATCTTCATTGGCATACTGATGGTAGTCGCCCTCCATATTGGTTCCGGTGCCGCTTGTGAAACCGATGCCATGTTCACCCAGGCGTTTTCTGACGATATCCTCGATACCACGGAACACTCCGGTGAAGATAAACAGCATTTTGTTGGTTTTCATCGATATCTTCTCATGATGATAAGACTCGTCGGATTTGTTGAAGGACAAAGTATTGTTGTCATCGATGATGTTGAGCAGCTCATTGAGGATGCGCTCATTGAACTCACCCTTTTCAAACAACTTGTCAAATTCGTCGAAAATGATGATGGCGGACGATGTCTTTTCTTTATGCTTCGTATACAGTCTGGTGAAATAATCAGAGAGAGAATTGCCCACGATACCTTCTTGCACAAGGTCGTTGCAGTTTACCACAGCAAAAGGAAGATTAAACATTTCGGAGAGAATCTGCGGACCAAAGGTCTTTCCAACTCCAGAGGGGCCATAGACAAGAAGGTTGGGACAGGGAATGGACAGGTTGCTCCTCTCATGTCTGAGTTTATGCAGATAGAAGCATAATGCGAGTCTCCTGGCATATTCAGGCTGGCCTACGAGATGCTGGCCCAGCCATTGCTCCAGCCCTTGGGGCGTAATCACTTGCGGCGCAATCTCGATGATGGACAGGTCTGTTCCCTCCAACAGATCTATGACATCATTCATGGTGACTGGGCCGATTTCTTCGGACCACATTTGGACGTGCTTACTGATGACTGATGAATATGTGTAGAGATCGTTGTTTTGGATGAATGTCTCGCGCTCCTTCATGAGAAAGCGTATGACTTCTAATTTGTCATTTCTCATTTGTTGGGGAATCAGGGCGAGTTGGCGCTTGATATAGGAAAATTCTAAGTGAGGGTTGATAAAGAGCAGATGGCGGATTTGCTTGTTGAGCAATTCAGATTCAGTGTTTTTTTCTTTAACAATAGGTATTCTCATGAATAAAGCAGATATAAAATTGACAATAAAAAAACTTTCATTAAGACCTTGGCATTTATTTATTACCAAAATAGCAGAAAAAGTAACCGCTTTCTTTTGTTTTTTGTTGGAGCCTTTTTTTGCCATTTTTCTCCTCGGTTTTGAGGGCGCATGGTCCGATGATTTGAACTGATTCGTGGCAAATTATCTCTTTTTTCATCTCTGTAGACTTAAATGTTGCGTTTTTTATGTAAATTTGCAAGTTGCAAACATATTTTCCTCAATTGACGGGGAATTTGGATTTGAAGAAGACAGGAAACGATACTTGAACACCTAAAACAGAGCGAAACATAGATGAGATACATTCTGGTCCTGCTTATAAGCCTGCTCACCGCTTATCAAGCGCATGCGGTGAAAGCCTACCCCTTCCCTGTGGAAGTGCACCAGCCCGATGGCACTATGCTCACCGTCGTGCTCCATGGCGACGAGGACTTTCATTATTATACGACGGCCGACGGAGTGTTGCTGGTGCAGCAGCCCGATGGCTACTATGTGGCTGCCACCGATGCCGCAGGCCGTCTGCGTGCCACGGCCCAGCTGGCTCACGATGCCGTCGGCAGGTCGTGGGCGGAGCGTGCGCTCGTCCAGTCGCAAGATGTTGAGGCGTTTCTCGTGCAGGGTCGTGAAGAGGGCGCTTTGAGGAGGGTGATGCGCGAGCCTGTCTCCACCAGCGGCACGCCCTTTTTCCCCCATACGGGCAGTCCGAAGGCAGTGGTGCTGCTTGTAGAATTCGCCGACGTGCACTTCTCCTTGAGGAACCCCGTCAAATCGTTCGACCAGTATTTCAACAGCATGAAGAGCCTTGAAGACCTCGGCGCCGGAGAGTCGTCAAACGCGTCGAGTGTCCGCAAGTATTTCTCTGACGTCAGTTTCGGACAGTTCCAGCCCCAGTTCGATGTCTACGGCCCTGTGACAATGCCCGACTCGCTGAAATCCTACGGCGGCACTCGCAGTGACGGCAAGGATGAGGATATGCTCTCACTTTTCAAGAATGCGTGCACGAAGCTCGACTCTGAGGTGGATTTCTCGCGATATGATTCCAATAACGATGGCAGTGTCGACTTGGTCATCATCATCTATGCCGGCTATTCGCAGGCGATGGGCGGCAACACCACCGACTGCATCTGGCCCAAGTCGGGGATCACATCGGCCGGCACTTATGACGGCAAGAGCGTGGCGCGCTATGCCGTGAGTGCAGAGCTCAACGGATTCCCCGACTGTTGGGAAGCGCCGCCCTACCAGCGCATCAACGGCACCGGCACTCTCAGCCATGAGTTCTGCCACACCATGGGCTTGCCCGATTTCTACCCCACGGTGAGTTCGGTGAAGGGCAACAATCAGGCGATGGAGTTCTGGAGCCTGATGGACAGCGGCAACTATCTGATCAACGGCTATTGCCCTGTGGCGCTCAATGCCTGGGAGCGTGAGGCCTTCGGATGGATCACTATCCCCACGCTCAAAGAGGCCTGCGACCTCGACATCAAGGCTCTCGACGACGGCGGCACGGCCTATCGTATCCTCAACGACAACGACCCCTCGGGCAAGGAGTATTTCATCGTGGAGAACATACAGAACGTAGGTCCCAACATGAGGCAGAAAGGCCACGGGCTGCTGGCGTATCATGTCTGGTATGACGCCAAGATTTTCGCCAACAACAAGGCCAACAACGTAAAAGGAAAGCCGCGTATGACGGTGGTGCCCGCCGACGGTCTGCTCTTCGCCCAATATAATGTGGGCAGGGTCATCAATGGTGTCAAGGTGACCAATGCCGATTTCTACGACCAGTTGGCTGGCGATCCCTTCCCCGGCACCTCGGGCGTCACCGAAATCAACGATACCCTGGATCTTGTCAACTACCGCGTCTATACGGGTTCCGCGTTCAACAAGGGTTTCGAGCAAATCGTAGAGCACGACGGCGTGGTGAGCCTCCGCTTCATCAACGATTTCCAGGCACATCGTCTCGGCTACTGCGCCCTTGGCGATGCCAACCACGACGGCAGTGTGGACGTGACCGACATCATGACGCTGGTGAAAGTAATCCTCCATCAGCCTGTGCCTGCCTACTATCCTTATAATGCCGATATGGATGCCAACGGGCAGGTGAACGTGACAGACGTGATGAGTATCTGCAACCTTTTGCTCGGAAAATAAGGATGAATCGTGCCGATCCTTCGACAAAATAGGGAAATCCCCCGATGAAATATGGACTTTCCTCTTGCGGGTATGGCAACTATCCACTATCTTTGCAATTGTAAAAACCACATAACAGCAATCATATCAACAACCAAAAACCATAAGAAAATGAAAAAGATTTACACCACACTGACTTGGGCCCTCTTGGCTCTCTTCGCTGTCTCGCTCACCAGCTGCGACGATGACGATGAAATCGCAAGGACTCTCGAAGGCACTTGGAGCGGAGATATGTATGCGTCAGCCTACTGGCACGACAGCTACTACGATGCCTCTTACACCGAGGTGTGCTTCCTGCGCGATCCCTATCGCTATTCTTCCGGTACGGGCTATTGGGTAGACCACTACAGCTATTCTCCCTGGGGAGGTTACAACTATATTGCCAACCACATCAACTGGACTGTGAATTTCGGCACCATCACCATCCACTTCGTGGAGGACGGCGAGTCGGTGGACATCTACGACTATGCGCTCGACGACAGCTACTTCACGGGCTATATCCGCACCTATGACGGTGTGAGAAAGCAGTTCCGCCTGCGCCATGTCAGCTCACCCAACTGGGGCAGCTACTATTGGGGCTACGACGACTACTATTACAGCAACGGCAACCATCTGGGCATGGAGAAAGCCAAGGCCAAGGCACCGTCTGTGGAGAAACCCAAGCGTATCTTCCGCGAAAGAGAATAAGAACTCGTCAGCACTTCTTGCAATGGCATGAGACAGTGTATGACCTTCACCCTCATGATAATCCTCACGTTTGCGGCCCTCGGCTGTGAACGTGGGGATTTGCGTGAGATAGAGGGTGGGGACCGTCCGCCCACGGTCCCTTCCGACACCGTCGTCGACGGGCCTTCCGGTCCCGGGCAGACGGCGGGCAACAGTCAGCAAGTCGCCCTGCTGCTGGCGGGCCATTGGCAGGGCGACTTGTTGACAGAATTTATCGATGATTTCGGTGTGACCCATCAAAACACATGTACCACAGACTTGCGCATGTCGCTCTCGGCCGACGGCGCGTCGGGCGGCAAGGGCAAGGAGACCGACTATATCGACGGCAAGCAAGTCTTCATGATGTCGTTCGACTGGCATGTGGATGCCGAAGGCCGTCTTCATCTTCTTTTCGCCGACCGCCATATGACGTCCGTGACACTTGCCGTGGACGCCACCCGCCTTGTCTGCCGGCTGATGAGCAGCGATACCATGGAGACCGACGACCTGTCGCTCCATAGGGTCGGCGAGTAGGCAGGGTCAGCTCTCTTTCTTGATGGGATTCCAGCCTTGTGCTTTCAGAGGCAGTTCGCTGCTGTCGCGTGTCACCAGCATGCGCCCCAGCGAAGCGTCGGTGATATGTCCGATGAGCCTCACCCCCTCCATTTGCTCGATTCGCTCATAGTCGCCGATGCTCACGGTGAAGAGCAGCTCGTAGTCTTCGCCGCCGTTGAGGGCACAGGTCGTCACGTTCATGTTGAGCTCCTCGGCCATAATGGCTGTCTGGTAGTCGATGGGGATGTTCTTCTCAAACACGCGGCAGCCGCAGCCGCTCTGCTCGCAGATGTGGATGAGCTCGCTGCTCAGGCCGTCGCTGATGTCCATCATCGACGTGGGGCGTATGCCGGCTTCGCGGAGCCTGGCGATGATGTCGCCGCGTGCCTCAGGCATAATCTGCCGTTGGATGAGGTATTCCTTCCCTGCAAAGTCGGGCTGGAAGTGGGCCAGTTGCTCCAGGGCAGCCTGGTTGCCGGCGCTGCGGGCTTCCTTCACCTGCTGGAAGTAGACGCTCTTCTCGCGCTCCAGCAGTTGCAGGCCCATGTAGGCGGCGCCCAGGTCGCCACTCACGCAGATGAGGTCGGTGTCGCGTGCTCCTTTGCGGTAGACGATGTCTTCGGCAGCCGCCTCTCCGATGCAGGTGATACTGATGGCGAGTCCGGTGAGTGAGGTGGTGGTGTCGCCTCCCACGATGTCGACTCCCCATTTGTCGCATGCCTTCCGCAGTCCGTCGTAGAAGAGTTCGAGGTCTTCCACCTTGAACCGTTTGCTGAGGGCGATGCTCACCACCATCTGGCGTGGGGTGCCGTTCATGGCGAAGATGTCGCTGATGTTGACCATGGCCGACTTGTAGCCCAGGTGCTGCAAGTCGATATAGGTGAGGTCGAAGTGTATGCCTTCCATGAGCATGTCTGTGGTGACGAGCACCTCCTTGTCGGGATAGTGCATCACGGCACAGTCGTCGCCCACCCCTTTGCGGGTGGAGTCGTTGTGTGTGGGAAGGCCGCTGGTGAGGTGACTGATGAGTCCGAACTCACCCAGTTCAGATATATCCATTTTTAGCTCTTTTCTGCTCTTTTAATCATTTCTTTCATCAACTCAGTCATGATGGGCTGAGCCATGTTGGCTGCCTGTTGCACCTCCTCGTGGCTCACCTCCACAGCCTCGTCGAAACCGCCGAGGTCGGTGATGATGCTCACTCCGAAGGTCCTGATGCCGCAATGGTGGGCCACGATCACTTCGGGCACGGTGCTCATGCCCACGGCATCGCCGCCGAGGATGTGATACATGCGGTATTCGGCGGGAGTCTCGAAGGTGGGACCTTGCACACCCACGTAGACACCGTGCTGCAGGTGGATGCCCCGCTCACGGGCGATGGCGTCGGCCTCAGCCACGAGGCTCAGGTCGTAGGGCTCGTGCATGTCGGGGAAGCGCGGTCCGGTGGGGAAGTTGGGTCCGTTGAGCGGGTGCTCAGGGAAGAAGTTGATATGGTCGGTGATGATCATTACGTCGCCGATTTTGAACTTGGGGTTCATTCCTCCTGCCGCGTTGGAGACGAAGAGGGTCTTGATGCCCAGCTCATACATGATGCGCACGGGGAAAGTCACTTCCTTCATCGAGTAGCCCTCGTAGTAATGGAAACGTCCCTGCATGGCCATGATGTCGACGCCTCCGAGTTTTCCGAAGATGAGTTTGCCGGCGTGCCCCTCAACGGTCGACACGGGGAAGTTGGGGATTTCGGAGTAGGGGAACTCCGTGCTGTCGGTGATTTCGGCTGCCAGTTGTCCGAGTCCGGTGCCGAGTACGATACAAGTGGTGGGGTGGGTGGTCATCCGCTCCTTGAGCCAGGATGCCGTTTCTTGGATTTTCTTATACATAGTCATGTGGATTTGAGGCTTTTATGATATCTGTTATTGTGCCGGCCGGCGCTTGGCGCGGCCGACGTAGTCGTTGACTAACTGGTCGAAGGCATCTGCGCCACCGTGGAGGAAGCTGACGCGGATGGGCCATTGGCAGAGGCTGTCTCTCACCTTGTCGCTCAGTCCGTCGACAGCCGACAGGCGGGCAGCGTCTTTCTCCGTGGTGATGGCCAGCGAGTGCGGCGGCAGAGCGGCAAAGGCATCGTTGATGGCACGGATATCCGCGACAGTGAAGGCATGGTGGTCGCCATAGGCGAGATGCGTCACATGCCGGGTGTGCCGTCCTGTCTCTTTGAGGAGCGGAGCGGGGTTGGCGATGCCGGTGATGAGCAGCACATGGCTGTCGGGGGTGAGGGTGCAGGGCACCTGTCTCTCGCCGCCGAAGACCGGCGCCAGTTCTCCGTAGGCCATCGTGGTGAAGAAGAGCGGCTTCCCTTGGAGGTGCCTCAGCCGTCTCCGTATGGCGGCGGCCTCTTCGGGTGTCATGTCGCCGGGGCATTTGGTCACCACCACGATGTCGGCACGGCGGAGCGAGCTCATCGGCTCGCGCAGCCGCCCCGCGGGCAACAGGCAGTCGCCGCCGGCACGCTCGTGCTCGATGAGCAGGATGCTCAGTCCCGGTTTCACATACCTGTGCTGGAAGGCGTCGTCGAGGAGCACCACGTCGGTGTCGGCGGTGGCCGGGTCGGCGATGAGGCGCTCGATGCCCTCGCACCGGTCGGCGTCTACGGCGACGTGTATGTCTCCGAACTTGCTTTTGATCTGCATGGGCTCATCGCCGATGTCGTCGGCGGTGGAGCCGTCGCCGGCGAGCACGAACCCGTGTGTGCGCCGCTTGTACCCTCTGCTGAGGACGGCCACGCGGCAGTGGTCGCCGAGCAACCGGATGAGATATTCCACATGAGGTGTCTTCCCCGTTCCTCCTACTGCGAGGTTGCCCACGGACACCACGGGCAGGTCGAAGGAACGGCTGCGGAGGACACCCCTGTCGAAGAGCAGGTTGCGCGTCTCCACACCAATTCTGTAGAGCCAGCTGACTGGCAGCAGCCACCTGTGTGTTCTCATCTTTCTGTCGTCTCTGGTCGGGTGCGCCCGCTGCGTGTCAGCTTATTTCAAGTTGAGCACGAAGGGGATGCGTGCCTGGATGGCGCTCTGACGGTTGATGTCGCGCATGAGCATCAGCGGAGCATAGAGCTCGCCGAGGGATGTGCGCAGTTGAGCGTCGAGATAGTTGCCGTTGGCGTTCTCGGCGCTGGAGAGCAGCTGGTCGAGGAGGTCGGGCTGGTCGGGATAGGCAGTGGTGTGGTAGGTGTCGAGTTTGGCGAGTTTGGCAGCCTTCGCCACAGCTGCGTCGAGACCGCCCAGTTCGTCTACCAGATGATGCTTGATGGCATCCTGGCCCAGCCACACACGTCCCTGTGCCACTTGCTCCACGGCGTCGACGGAGAGCTTGCGCCCGTCGGCCACGCGTTTGCGGAACAGTTTGTAGCCTCTGTCAACATACGTGTTGAGGTAGTTCATCTCCTCTTCGTTGAACGGGCGGGCGTTGGTGCCGAACGTACTGTGCTTGTTGGTCTTCACCTCGTCGAACTTCACGCCCAGCTTGTCTTTCAGCAGACCGCTGACGTCGGGGAACATGCCGAAGATGCCGATGCTGCCGGTGAGGGTGGTGGGCTCGGCCACAATCCACTGGCTGCCGCAGCTGATGTAGTAGCCGCCGGAGGCAGCCATGCCGCCCATCGACACCACGACAGGTTTTTTCTTCTTGAGCAGTTCTATGGAGCGCCATATCTGCTCGGAGGCATAGGCACTGCCGCCGCCGCTGTTGACGCGCAGCACCACGGCTTTCACGTCGTCGTCGTCGGCCAGTTTTGCCAGGTCCTTGCACACCTTCTTCGAGTCGATTTCGGTGCCGTTGCTGGGCAGTCCGTTGCCGCTGCCGTCGACGATGTCGCCAAAGGCATAGTAGACGGCTATCTGCTCGCCTTCGTCGTCGTCGCTCTTCACGTTGGCCATGTCGGCGAGGGTGAGTTGGTGGATATCGTCGTCAGCGTCTATCTTGAGCTGTTTCTTCACCAAGTCCTTCACTTCATCTGTATAGAGGACGCCGTCGATGAGTTTCTTGTCGATGAGCGTCTTTGAGTCGCTGAATGTGATCAGGTTGTCGGCGTAGGCGTTGAGAGAGTCGATGGAGATCTTGCGGCTCTCCGACACCTCTTTGAGCACGTTGTCCCAGATGCCGTTGATGTAGACCGACACTTGCTCGCGGTTGGCGTCGCTCATGTGGTCGGCGGTGAACATCTCAGGCGCACTTTTGTAGGTGCCCACTTTCGACAGTTGTATTTTCACGCCGAATTTCTGCATCATGTCCTTGAAGAACATGGGGTTGGAGCCGATGCCGTGCCAATCGACCATGCCTTCGGGGTTCATATATATCTTGTCGGCCACAGAGGCCAGGTAATAGGTGCCCTGGCTATAGTTGTCGGCGTAGGCGATGATCCATTTGCCGCTCTTCTTGAAATCAGAGAGGGCGCGGCGGATGGCTTGCATGGAGGCATAGGTGTCGGGCGAGAACATGCCTGCCTCGATATAGATGCCCTTGATGTCGCTGTTGCCTTTGGCTTTCTTGATGGCGTCGAGGACGTTGTCGAGTCCTATTGAACTGGTGTTGCCGCCCATGACGCGCTGCATGATATTGTCTTCAGAGCGTTCTGTGAGTGTGCCCGAGAGGTTGAGTACCATCACGCTGTTGTCGTCGACCGACTTCACGCTGCTACCTGATGCCACCATGCCCATGAGGCACATCATGCCGAAGAATCCTGCGATAAGCATAAACAGGATGATGCCTACGACTGTGGCAAATGCCATTTTGAAAAATTCTTTCATAGTTGATTGCTTTGTTGTATGTGATTAATTCTGCTGGTTTCGGTGAAAGCGAGAACCTTGACAGTCTCTTGTATGCACATGACTTTGCGGCGGCAGGATGATGCCGCCGCGCCCGTGGGTGGTAAATGCTCTGCAAAAATACATAAAAAACTCGACAAAAGATGCACCCGCATGCAATTTATTCGGCTTTTTGTAACATAATCTTCATGATTTGGAATATTTTTCTTTTCCGGCGAAGGGATGTGGCGGGGAAATGAAAATAAAAACGCTTTTTGTTTTGCTTTTTGCCCGTCTTTCATTATTTTTGCAGAAACAAACCGCTTAAGGTGGGCTCCGCTTATTCTTGGAAATAAGAGCAGGCCGTACGCAACAAATCTTATGGGATGCCACCCATTGTAGAAACAGGATGAAAAATCGAAAATACCTTTATATAGAAAAATGAGAAAACTGATTCTTTTGTTAGTGATGTGCGCCATGGTTGTCTCCGCTGGCGCCAAGAAGAAAGTGAAGACCGTGGTGTTCCCCGACGGGACACCTATCCCCCAATGGTTCAGCGATGTGTCGAAGGTGGACGTGGCCACCCTCGGCAAGATGTATAAGGTGACCGACTATGGCGTGAGCACCGACAGCACGGTGGTGCAGACAGAGGCGCTGCAGGCGGTCATCGACCGTGCGGCCCAAGAGGGCGGCGGTGTCGTGGTCATCCCTCAAGGCACCTTCCTCAGTGGCTCGCTCTTCTTCAAGAAGGGAACCCATCTGCATGTGGCTGAGGGCGGCAGGCTGAAGGGCAGCGACCGCATCCGTGACTTCAAGATCCTCGACACCCGCATGGAAGGTCAGTCGCTCAAGTATTTCGCCGCCCTGGTGAATGCCGACGGCATCGACGGGTTCACCATCTCCGGCCCCGGCGTGATCGACGGCAACGGCTATAACTATTGGGAGGAGTTCTGGATCCGCCGTGAGTACAACCGCCAGTGCACCAACCTTGAGGCCATGCGCCCACGGCTCACCTATATCTCCAACTGCACGAATGTCACCGTGCAGGATGTGCATCTCATCAACAGTCCGTTCTGGACCAACCACGTCTACCGCAGCGACCATGTGCGCTTCCTCGACTGCTACATCTTCTCGCCCACGTCGGGAATGAAGGCTCCGAGCAGCGACGCCATCGACCTGGATGTGTGCCACGACGTGCTTGTGCACGGCTGCTATATGAGTGTGAACGACGATGCCGTGGTGCTGAAGGGCGGCAAAGGCACCTGGGCAGACAAGGACCCCAACAACGGCCCCAACTACAACATCGTGATAGAGGACTGCACCTACGGGCGTGTGCATGGCTGTCTGACCCTTGGCAGCGAGTCGCTCCACGACCGTAACATTGTGTTGCGCCGCTGCAAGGTGACGGATGCCAGCCGTGTGCTGTGGCTCAAGATGCGCCCCGACACTCCCCAGCATTATGAATATGTGACGGTGGAGAACATCGAGGGCAACTGCTCCAGTTTCCTGGTCGTCCGCCCCTGGACACAGTTCTTCAAGCCTGAGGACCGTGAGGATATGCCGCTGTCCACATGCAACAACATCGTGATGCGCGGCATCCGCATGGACTGCAAGAATTTCTTCGACGTGGGACCCTCCGAGAAATATGCGCTCAAGGACTTCACTTTTGAGGATATCAACGTGCGCGACCAGAAGAAGGCTTTCGATCCTTCCTTTATAGAAAACTGTGTCGTCAAAAACGTGGTGATAGAGTAGGAGGCACGATGCGGGACACGCCATACGGATGTGCCCCGTGAAGAGAAAAAGCATCAGCCCTGCCACTGTCGGCCGACAGTGGCAGGGCTGAATGTTGATGGCGCAGACCGTTGTTAGAAGAAGGTCTGCGCTGATAGCAGAGAAAGGAGTGTCAGCACAGAGGATTTTTCTCCGACTGATACCATTCGATGAACTTTCCGATACCCTCATGCAGGCGCACGTGAGGCTTATAGCCAATCTCCGTCTCCAGGCGTGTGGTGTCGGCGTTGGTCATATAGACATCTCCCGGCTGCATGGGTTTCATCACCATCTTGGCCTCCTTGCCCAGTGCCGTCTCTATCTCATGGATGAAATCGAGCAGTTTCACGGGGTGAGAGCATCCGATGTTGTAGACGCGTGCGGGCACGCCGTTGGGGCACTGCTCCGCCACGGGCGGCTGGTCAAGGCACTGGATGGTGCCTTCGGCGATGTCGTCGATGAAGGTGAAGTCGCGTATCATGTCGCCGTGGTTGAACACGTTGATAGGCTCACCCTTCGAGATGGCATTGGCGAAGAGCATGGGGGCCATGTCGGGACGTCCCCACGGGCCATAGACCGTGAAATAGCGCAGGCCGGTGGCAGGGATGCCATAGAGCTTGCTGTAGCTGTGGGCCATCAACTCGTTCGACTTCTTGCTGGCGGCATAGAGGCTCACAGGGCAGTCCACCTTGTCATCCTCAGAGAAAGGCGCCTTGCTGTTCATGCCGTAGACCGAACTCGACGAGGCGTAGAGCAGATGGCTCACAGGGTGGTGCCGGCAGCATTCCAAGATGTTGAGAAAGCCCACCAGATTGCTCGTCAGGTAGGCGTAAGGGTTGGTGATGGAATAGCGGACACCGGCCTGAGCGGCCAGGTTGACCACCTTGTCGAAGCGCTCGGCGTCGAAGAGCGCGTCGAGCGACTCCTTGTCCTCGATGCCCATGCGGATGAATCGCAGGCCGCTGAATATGGCACTCTGCAAAGGCGTGTGCCATGCCACCTTCTCGGCATCGTCGACATCGAAGCCCAGTTCGCGAAGACGGCCGGCCTTCAGCCTGACGTCATAGTAGTCGTTGATGTTGTCGATTCCCACCACCTCGTCGCCTCTGCCGGCCAGCAGGAATGCTATTTTCGAACCGATGAACCCTGCGGCTCCAGTCACTAAGATCTTCATGTGATATCAAAATATGTTGCGTATTGCTTCGCTTGCCCCGTCGTAAGAGAGAAACTAAGAAAAGGGCGGGCCGTTGAGCCCGCCCCAATAGTGTCTCTTCTGACGATAGGGGCCCGTCAGAATGCTTACTTCTTCTTCAGCAGGTCGCGAATCTCGCCCAGCAGTTTCTCTTCAGCAGATGGCTCGGGAGCGGGTGCGGGCTCTTCCTCTTTCTTGGCAGTCAGCTTGTTCATCGCCTTGATCATGCAGAAAATACAGAAGGCAATGATGAGGAAGTCGATGACATTCTGGATGAAGGCGCCATATTTGAGGACGGCTCCGGCGATAGGCTCGCCACCTTCTTCCAATGCGGGCAACATGACTTTGTACTCCAGACCTGAGAGGTTGATTCCACCTGTGGCCATGCCAATCAGAGGCATCAGCACGTCGTCGACGAGTGAGGTCACGATTTTTCCGAACGCACCGCCGATGATCACACCGACAGCCATGTCCATCACGTTGCCTTTCATGGCAAACTCTTTGAATTCTTTAATAAATCCCATAATCGATGTATTTAAGTGAATAAAAAAAATGTGAGTCTTCTATTTTGTCCTCAGTGCATGTTTTGCTATCTGCATTTTGCAATCTTACATTTCCAAGAGGGGATTTTACGTTTTTTCGATTTTCAATCCCTAATTTACAATTATTAATACTTGTTTCTGATGCAAAATTAGAAAAAAAAATGTAACTTTGCACGCAAATTAAGAAAAAAATGCCCCCAGAGGTAAAATTTTTGAATGTTTGAGCGTCACCGGGGCTTTTGTGTGGAGAATTAAAAGATTTTTTTTCAACCCTTAAAAAGTTATATTAACAAATGATTAAAATTGCTATTAATGGTTTCGGCCGTATCGGCCGCCTTGCTTTCCGCCAGATGTTCGAGGCTGATGGCTATGAGGTAGTTGCTATCAACGATTTGACAAGCCCCAAGATGTTGGCTCACCTGCTCAAGTATGACACCGCACAGGGTGGCTTCGCTGGCAAGTTCGGCGAGGGCAAGCACACTGTGGAGGCTACCGACAACTCTATCATCGTCGATGGTAATGAGATCACCATTTATGCTAAGCCCAATGCTGCTGAGCTTCCTTGGGGTGAGCTGGGTGTCGACGTCGTGCTCGAGTGCACCGGTTTCTACACATCAAAGGAGAAGGCTTCCGCTCACATTCAGGCTGGTGCCAAGAAGGTCGTTATCTCTGCCCCCGCTGGCAAAGACCTGCCCACCATCGTCTACAATGTCAACCACAACACTCTGACTCCTGAGGATACCATCATCTCTGCTGCTTCTTGCACCACCAACTGTCTGGCTCCCATGGCAGCAGCCCTCAACAACTATGCTCCCATCGCTTCGGGTATCATGTCGACCATCCACGCCTACACTGGCGACCAGATGATCCTCGACGGTCCTCAACGCAAGGGTGACCTCCGCCGTTCACGTGCCGGTGCTCAGAACATCGTGCCCAACTCGACTGGCGCTGCCAAGGCTATCGGCCTCGTTATCCCCGAGCTCAATGGCAAACTCATCGGTTCCGCTCAGCGCGTGCCCACTCCCACTGGCTCCACCACCATCCTTATCGCTGTGGTCAAGGGCAAGGACATCACCGTTGAAGGCATCAACGCCGCTATGAAGGCTGCCGCTAACGAGTCGTTCGGCTACAATGAGGATCAGATCGTTTCTTCCGATATCATCGGTATGAAGTTCGGCTCACTCTTCGACGCCACTCAGACCATGGTCTCCAAGATCGACGACGACACCTATCAGGTGCAGGTTGTGTCATGGTATGACAACGAGAACTCCTACACCTCTCAGATGGTGCGCACTATCAAGTGCCTTGCTGAACTGAAATAATACCTTTTGGCAAGAATATCGCTAATGGCCGCCCGGACTCCGGGCGGCTTTTTTAATCTAGTTTTCCTAGTTTTCCTAGTATTCCTAGTTTTTCTAGAATGAAAGCAAAAACTTCGTTATTTGCTTGGCTTTTCTCTCGGTTGATATAAATTCCTTTCGCTCGAAAAAACAAATAAATTGGTTTTTTCCTCGCTTAATCGGAATTTTGCACTATCTTTGCTAACGCGAAGATAGACTGCACCTCGGAAAAGCTCAAATAAATTTGGCTTTTCTCTCGGTTTGCACTATCTTTGCCAACGATATGAGTCGAATGATCACGATCCTGGGGCCTACGGCCAGCGGCAAGACAAAACTGGCCGCTACACTTGCCGCGGACATCTGCGGCGAAGTCATCAGTGCCGACAGCCGGCAGGTCTACCGCCGGATGGACATCGGCACGGGCAAAGACCTCGCCGACTATGTCGTGGAGGGCCAGACCGTCCCCGTGCATCTGGTCGATATCTGCGAGCCCGGCACACGCTATAACCTCTTTGAATATCAGCGCGACTTCCACCGGGTCTATGAGGACCTTGTAGCCCGTGGTGTGACTCCGGTGCTCTGCGGAGGGACAGGACTCTATATCGAGGCGGTGCTCAGCGGCTACCAGCTCTCGCCGGTGCCCCAGAATGCCGAACTGAGGGCGCGGCTGGAGGGAAAGTCGCTCGATGAGTTGGCGGCGATTCTCGCCGACCTGAAGGAGAAAAACCACTCTTGCCTGCACAACCGCACCGACGTGGACTCTGCCCAGCGAGCCATCCGTGCGATAGAGATAGAGGAGTACAATCTCCATACGCCCGTGGCCGACCGCTATGTGCCGCCCGTCGACTCACTGGTGGTGGGTGTGGCCATCGACCGCGAAGAGCGCCGCCGCCGCATCACGCGCCGTTTGCGGCAGCGTCTCGACGAGGGGATGGCCGACGAGGTGCGGTCGCTGCTCGACAGCGGTATCGCAGCCTCCGACCTTATCTATTATGGTCTGGAATACCGTTACGTCACCGAGTATGTGGTGGGGCAGCTCAGCTACGAAGAGATGTTCCGCCAACTCGAGATTGCCATCCATCAGTTTGCCAAGCGACAGATGACTTGGTTCAGAGGGATGGAGCGTCGGGGCTTCCGTATCCATTGGATTGACGCGCTCCTCCCCCTTGAGGAGAAATTGGCTCAAATAAAAACACTGATATCCGACGGCCTCTGAACCGCCGGTGTCCATCCTATAAAAACCTGTTCTATGACCGACAAGAAAAAATGGGGAATCGTATTCTGCCCGAAAAGCGGTGCTTTCCGCCCACACAGCAAATGGGAGAAAGTGGAGAAATGCCTGCGTGCGAAGGGCATCGACTACGACTATGTGCAGAGTGAGAATTCAAGCAGCGTGGACCGTCTGGTGAAAATGATGATCAGCAATGGTTATAAGACCATTGTCATCGTGGGCGGTGACTCCGCCCTCAACGAGAGTGTCAACTGCCTGATGCAGACCCCGAAGGTGGTGAGAGACACCATCGCTTTGGGCGTCATCCCCAATGGTCTGATGAATGACTTCGCCCATTTCTGGGGACTCAACGACAGAGAGGTGGAAGAGTGGGTGGACATCATCGCACGGCGAAGAGTGAGAAAGGTGGACCTCGGATGTATCCGTTACACCAACAGCAAGAACGAGAAGTGCCACCGCTATTTCCTCAACTGCCTTTGCATCGGACTGGTGGCTTCCGTCATCAAGCAGCGCCGGCGGGCCAACGGTTCGATGGGATGGCGCAAACTGGCCTTCATCCCTTCCTCGCTCCTCATGATTTTCCAGCGGCTCGAATACAAGATGCGGCTCCGCATCGACACTGAGACCATCGACCGCAAGGTGATGACAGTGTGCATCGGCAATGCGCAGGGATACGGATTCACCCCCAGCGCCGTGCCCTACAACGGACTGCTCGATGTCTCTGTGGTCTACCATCCCGAGGTGGCCCAACTCATCGAAGGCTTTTATCTGCTCTATAGCGGCAAGATACTCAACCACCGCAGCGTGCACCCCTTCCGCACACGTGAAGTCATCATCGAGAAGGCCGAACGTGCCCTCGTGGGCATCGATGGCAGGGTGATGAACACACCGGTGGGGCCGTTTGTCGTCGACGTGGAGCAAGAGGTCATCAATTTCATCATTCCTTGAGTCGGTCGCATCTTTCCTTGAGTCAAGGACCACGATGACGGACGGAACAGCCAGCGGAAAGGCCTTGCTATCCCATCTTCGACACTTTCCGCAACTGCGCCTCTTCTAAAATCCGGATTTTCTTGCCGTCGATGGCAATGAGATTCTCCGATGAGAACATGGAGAGGGTGCGGATAGCATTGCTTGTGGTCATGTTCGACAGGTTGGCAAGGTCTTCACGGCTCAGGTAGATATTCAGCGTGCGGCCGTCCTCCTCCACACCATAGTTGTCTTTCAGAAAGAGGATGGCTTCCGCCAGACGCCCACGGATATGTTTCTGGGTGAGGTTGACCGTGCGGTCGTCTGACTGTCCGAGGAGCACCGACAGATGGCGCACCACCTGAAGCGACATGAGCGGATTCTCACGCATCACCGACTCTATCGCCTCCATGGGAACCGATGCCACCACACTCGACTCAAACGCCGTGGCTGTGGAGCGGTGGCTGGCATTGGCGAAATAAGCACGGTAGCCAAACATCTCCACGGGCTTGATGGCACGGATAATCTGGTTGCGGCCACCCACGCCGTCTATCACCACCTTCACCTTGCCGTGCAGCAGCACATACATACTACATGGAGTGTCGGTCTTGCGGTAGACGATGTCGTTGCGCTGAAAGCGGCTGACAGTGACTTGGTCGCTGATGAACGCGCGCTGGTCTTCTGTCAGTGAAGGCCAGAGGCTGCATACCATGGAGGCGGCAGTCTGCTTGTCGATGTCGTTGTTGCGGAAAGGCATTTCTTTTATGTTTCGTTGCGCTCTCACCCGTGGTGAAGGGGAGGAAAAGGGGAATGATGATGCAAAGATAGTGCAATTATAGTAAAAACGAGGTGGAGAGGCATGAAAAAAGACCTATAAAAAAGAAAAAGGATAAAAAAGCCGCGGAATATTTTGCATAGTTGGCAAAATTTGCTACCTTTGAAAAAAAATAGGGCAGGCACTCGAAATGATGATGCCGGAAGCCCGTTTTTAAATCTGATACGTTTTTTAATACCTTAATAAAGCAACTATGAGTTATCTACGATTAGAAAAAGCGCTGATGACTAACCTGGAGGAATCACTGCCCCGTGAGTTGTTGAGGACCAACCGCTCGGGAGCATATTCTTGTTCCACAATTGTAGACTGCAACACGCGCAAGTATCACGGACTGCTCGTGGTGCCCATCCCCGAAATGGACGATGAGAACCATGTGCTGCTCTCATCGCTCGACGTGACAGTCGTTCAGCATGGTGCTGAGTTCAATTTGGGACTCCACAAGTATCAGGGCAACAACTACAGCCCCAAGGGGCACAAGTACATCACGGCCTTCGACTGCGACAAAGTGCCTACCACTACCTATCGCGTTGGTGGCGTGATACTCAAGAAAGAGGTGGTCTTCCAGCACTACGAGGACCGCATCCTCATCCGCTACACGCTTGAAGACGCTCACTCTGCCACCACGTTGCGTTTCCGCCCGTTCCTGGCTTTCAGAAGCGTGAGAGCCTTCACTCATGAGAACAGTACGGCCAGCCGCGACTACACTCCTGTAGACAATGGCATCAAGACATGCATGTATGCCGGCTATCCCGACCTGTATATGCAGTTTAGCAAGAAGAATGAGTTTATCTTCCATCCCGACTGGTATCGTGGTATCGAGTATCCGAAAGAGCAGGAGCGCGGCTATGCCTCTAACGAGGACCTCTATGTGCCCGGCTATTTCGAGATGCCCATCAAGAAGGGTGAGAGCATCGTCTTCTCGGCCTCGACGTCGAAGATCCGCACCTCCACCCTCAAGAAACTCTTCGAGAGCGAGGTGGCTGAGCGCAACCCGCGCGACAACTTCTTCCATTGCCTTGTCAATGCGGCACACCAGTTCCACAAACGTCTCCCCAACGACGATCGCTATCTGCTCGCCGGCTATCCATGGTTCAAATGCCGCGCCCGCGACACCTTCATCTCTCTGCCGGGTCTCACCCTGGGCATCGAGGAGCAGGACTATTTCGAACTGGTGATGCACACGGCCGAGCGTGAACTGAGGGCCTTCATGGAGGGAAAGAAAATTGAGACTCACATCTATGAGATGGAGCAGCCCGACGTGCCTTTGTGGGCCATCTGGGCCGTGCAGCAATATGCCAAGGAGTGCGGCAGGCCCAAGTGCTTCCAGATGTACGGCCAACTGGTGGACGACATCATCGACTACATCATCGCCGGCGGCCATCCCAACCTCACACTTGAGGACAACGGACTGGTGCGCTCCGAGGGACGCGACCATGCCGTCACATGGATGAACTCCACCGCCAACGGGCGGCCCGTGGTGCCTCGCACCGGATTCATCGTAGAGTTCAACGCCCTCTGGTACAACGCCCTCCGCTTCGCTGCCTCCATGGCTACCGAGAAGGGAGCCACAGAGCGTGCCGAAGATCTCGAGAAGCGCGCCCAGTTGTGTAAGACGTCGTTTGTCGACACCTTCCTCAACGAATACGGTTACCTCTACGACTATGTGGACGGCAATATGGTGGAGTGGAGCGTCAGACCCAACATGATTTTCCCCGTGGCCTTCGACTATTCGCCACTCTCACAAGACCAGAAGAAGAGCGTGCTCGACGTGTGCACGCGCGAACTGCTCACTCCCAAGGGACTGCGCTCACTCTCGCCGAAGAGCGGAGGCTACAACCCCATGTATGTGGGACCGCAGACACAGCGCGACTACGCCTACCATCAGGGCACCGCATGGCCGTGGCTCGGCGGCTTCTATATGGAGGCCTGCCTCAAACTCTACAAGCGCACCCGCCTGAGCTTCATCGAGCGCCAGATGGTGGGATATGAGGAGGAGATGGACTATCACTGCCTGGGCACCATCAGCGAACTCTTCGACGGCAACCCGCCGTTCCTCGGACGTGGCGCCATGTCGTTCGCCATGAACGTGGCAGAGATTCTCCGTGCACTGAATATGCTCGAATCTTACAGTTATTCTAAATAAAGGAGGAGACGATATATGAAAGTTTTAATGTTTGGCTGGGAGTATCCTCCTCATGTGTTTGGTGGACTCGCCACCGCAAATTATGGTATCTCTGAAGGACTGCACGCTCAGGGAGACATCGACATCACCCTCTGTCTGCCCAAGCCCTTCGGCGACGAAGAGACAAATGCTTGTAGAATCGTAGGCATGTGTGCCGTACCCATTGTCAACTGCGACGTAGACTACAACTATGTGCGTGAGCGCATCGGCAATATCATGGACCCCGACTACTACTTTAAGTTGCGCGAGAATATCTATGGCGACTTCAGGTTCATGCACGTCAACGACCTGGGCTGCATGGAGTTCGCTGGAGGATATCCCAAGAACCTCCATGAAGAAATCAACAACTACTCCACCATCGCAGGCGTGGTGGCACGTACCGAGGAATTCGACATCATCCACGCGCACGACTGGCTCACCTATCCTGCCGGTATCCATGCCAAGAACGTGAGCGGCAAACCACTCTGCATCCACGTCCATGCCACCGATTTCGACCGCAGCCGCGGCAAGGTGAACCCCACCGTCTATTCGATAGAGAAAGACGGCATGGACAACGCCGACTGCATCATGTGCGTGTCGGAGCTGACACGTCAGACTGTCATCAACCACTACTTCCAGGATCCGCGCAAGTGCTTCACCGTGCACAACGCCGTCTATCCGCTGCGCCAGGAACTGCAGGATATCCCTCGCCCCGACCATACGGGCAAGGAGAAGGTGGTGACCTTCCTCGGACGTATCACCATGCAGAAAGGACCGGAGTATTTCGTCGAGGCTGCCAACATGGTGCTTCACCGCACCCGCAACGTCCGCTTCTGCATGGCAGGCTCGGGCGACATGATGGATGCGATGATACAACTCGCTGCCGAGCGGGGCATTGCCGACAGGTTCCACTTCCCGGGATTCATGAGAGGGAAGCAGGTGTATGAGTGCCTCAAAGCCTCCGATGTCTATGTGATGCCTTCGGTGAGCGAGCCCTTCGGTATCTCACCCCTTGAGGCCATGCAGTGCGGCACGCCCTCTATCATCTCGTGGCAGAGCGGATGTGCCGAAATCCTGCACAACTGTATCAAGGTGGACTACTGGGACATCCACGCTCTCGCTGATGCCATCTACTCGATTTGCCACAACGACAGCCTGTTCCATTTCCTTCAGGAAGAAGGCAAGCGCGAGGTCGACCAGATCACGTGGGAGAAAGTGGGACGCTGGATCAGGGAACTTTATATCCGTACACTTAACAAGTAATCAAATAACATAAGATATGAAAACCATTTGTTTATATTTTGAGATACACCAGATCATACATCTCAAGCGCTACCGTTTCTTCGACATCGGTACAGACCATTATTACTATGACGATTTTGAGAACGAGCGTTCCATCACCGAGATAGCCAACAAGTCGTATATGCCGGCGCTCAGCGCTCTGCAGGAGATGATTGCACAGCACGGCGACTATTTCAAAGTGGCCTTCTCGCTCTCTGGCACGGGTATAGAGCAACTTGAGATGCATGCTCCCCAGGTGCTCGAGAAACTGCAGCAGCTCAATGAGACTGGCTGCGTGGAATTCCTCGCCGAGCCCTATTCGCATGGCCTCGCCGCCCTCGCCAATGAGGCATCCTTCGCCCGCGACGTCAAGAAGCAGTGCGTGAAAATCAAGGAATATTTCGGACAAGAGCCCAAAGTGCTGCGCAACTCGTCGCTCATCTACAGCGACGACATCGGCGGACAGGCTGCTGCCATGGGATTCATAGGCATGCTCACCGAGGGTGCCCGCCACGTGCTGGGTTGGAAGTCGCCCCACTATATCTACAACTGTGCCATCGCCCCCAACCTCAAACTGTTGCTCCGCGACGTCGAGCTCAGTGACGACATCTCGCTGCGCTTCAACAATCCCGACTGGGAGGGCTATCCCCTGTTTGCCGAT
>CADBLU010000132.1 GCA_902795605.1 uncultured Prevotellaceae bacterium
CGACATCTATGTGATGGGCAACGGCGAGAAGTCGCAGCAGTATGAGGAGGGTGTCCTCGACGGCATCGCTCCCGCCATCGCCGCCGGCGAGCCTGTCTGCACAGAGATCTACGGCCTCGGTGGTCAGCGCCAGGGCTCACTCACCAAGGGTGTCAACATCGTGCGCCGCACCTATGGCAATGGCGTGGTGAAGACCCAGAAGGTGCTCGTGAAATAAGAGAATGTAGTTTTCTGAAAAAGAATTTAGCTTTCTGAAAAAGAATTTAGCTTTCTGAAAAAGATTGTAGATTCTTGAAAAACGTATGAAAAATCCCTCTGCAAATCATTTTGCAGAGGGATTTTTCTTGGTGTTAGCTTTTCATTTGGCTGATTGATTATGAGAGTAAGGTGATGTCAGTGGGATGGGCAAAGGCAATCTTGAGCATGGTGAGACTCCAAGGTGTAGAGGTCACATGCATGATAGGGCGCTTGGAGCAGATGTCATTCCATGGCCCCTGATTGCCTTCTCCTTCGGGGTGTTTTATCAGCAGATGGCATGAGATGTCTGCGGTGGCATTAACCATCTGCACGAAGGGAGTTGCGTTAGCATCAAGGTTGGCCAGTTGGCGGCCGAGTGTCTTGTCGTCAAGAGAAGGCAGGAAGGGGTAGTCTTTATTGTGCATGATGTAGTCGTAGATGCAGAATTCCTTGAAACTGTTTTCGAGACAATCTGAGATATGCTTTTGGAGTCTCTTCTGAAACGTGATGACAGCTGCCGGTCCTGACTGATACTCCCCGTTACTGAGGAACTGGTAGAGGTGCTGCCCTTGAAGGATTTTTTCCTTGTGGCGCTCGAAGTAGGAGAGGACAATCTCCTGATTGAACACCAGTTCAAATGGCGGGATAAGTTCCACCTTCATCTGTCGCTGCTTTGTACATTCCTCTTTGTTCCATGCTGATAGGTTGTTGACATAGCTCTTTGCCGAAGAATAGAAGTCGTTGAGTTGCTGTTCAAGGTTGAAGAGTTTGGTCAGTAACATGCCAGCCACATGGAACCGGCTTTTCAGGCTGTCGCGCTCTGCCTCCAGTTTTCCGATAATTTTACCTTGGCGGTCAATCGCCTCATCGAGGTCTTCCCGCAGGTGCTTGTGTCCGAAGTGCCGGTGATATTTCCATCCGAAGATGGCGAGGAGAGTTATCATCAAAAGTGCGCTGAGCACATAGGTGTGTGTGTCGATGTTTAGAGGCTCATCACGCCAGAAGTTATAAGTCCAAATGCCATTGACGAGCAGCAAACCCAATGCGGTGAGGCCCAATTTCAGATAACCTTTCGAAGTTTCTTTCTCGTAGGCAGCCAAGACGATTCCGCGCTTCTCTGCCAGTTGGTTCTTCTTCGCTTCGGCTTTTTGTATCCTGACTCCGAAGTTGTGCTCGGTGTCGCCGAGAATATCGTTACGCACATTAGTCGTGGCAAGTTGTTGGATAAGTTCCTCCGTTTCCGTCCTTTTCTTATGATAGGCGGCCGTGAGACGTTTGAGCCTGTTTCTCTCGCTGATGATCATGTTGTGGATGACAGCAGCCTTAATGATATTGTCGGCGGCGTTGAATGAGAAACGCTCCTTGCCCACCACGCCTTTCACCTCGATGCCTTCCATGCTCACTTCTGTGATGATGTAAGCACCATGGATGAGACGAGAGTCGCCCAAATAGGCATAGGGCACATAGCAATAGCCATCGATACCGAAGTCTTTGCCCCATGAGTTGCGTACAAGGAAGTATTTCTGTTTGTCGTCATAGCCGCAGATGACCATGGCATGGTTGCTTTTCTTCTCTTCTGAGGCGATGAGGTCTTCACTCGGGAGCATGACAAAGCCATCGGTACCCTTCAGTGAATCGAAAACTCGCATGCCGAATGCGATAGGATAACCTTCACTAAGAGCGGAGCGCAGGGCGTTGATGTTCTTTTCCGTGTCATCGCCGATGGGGATATTCATCGCCTTCAAGGCCCTTCTCCGTTTACCGTCTTGGTATGCATCCTCCGTGGGTTGTTCATTGTAGCGGTTGATGTCGTAGGGACAGAATTCCTCGAGGCAGATACCTTCGTTCTCCACCGATTGGATAACGTCATACATAGACGCTCCGTCGTCAAGGTGCAGCCGGTCGTTGTTCCTTCTTACATTGTAGTAGACGAATCGTTCGCTCAAGTCACATTCTACCTTGCCGTTTTTCTTGAGGATGTATTCAAAGATCGCCACTACGGCATGGGCAGAGCACGAACCGATGCTACCTTGGTTTTTGACAGGTGTGAACATCGGTGAGAGGTTGACATTTTCGGTGAATGTCTCATGGGGCTCATAGGTATCGTTGACGGGTTTTGCTGGCTCATCGGGGATAAGTCTGTAGACAGTGCCGCCGAAGTTGAATCCGTCGCTGCTGACCACCTTGTCGCTTTCTTTTTCTATCTTTTGGCTGCTGCCTATTTTTGCCAGTTCCTCTTCTTTGGTCCTGATATAGGTGGTGGCCTGCCGGATTTCAAGTCTGAGCCGTTTCAGACCATCAAGGTCAAAGCGGGCATGCCCGCCATCATCGAGTGAGACTTTGAGTGTGCCGCCTGTCGTCTTTCTCTTTCCTTTGTCATCGTAGAGGGGGCGCCCCTCTTCGTCGTTGAGCTGTATGACATTGCCGTTGTTGTAGTTCACAAACATCCCGACGGCCTCGCGATAATAGTCGAGGAAGGTGATGAGCTCCTTGTCGTAGAGTTCACCAGTGATGAGATCGTCGTCTTCGCCCATAATCATGGCCAGCACGCACCGCTTCTCAGGCAGAGAGAGTTGATCGCTGTCAACGTAGGCCGTGAGGTCGGTATGTACCTCATCGATGAATTTGTCGAGTTTCTCGGCAGTCTGGCTGATGACGGCTTTGTCAGAACGTCCTCCGGCCATTTCCAGGTCTACGTGTCTTTTATAGAATTCTGTCAGCAGCTGTGGATGCTTCATGAGGCATTCTTTGGCGATGGCAGCTACTTTGTTGACATCGATGTCGTGTTGGCTTACGTTTTCCTGTCTGAACATCTGCAAGAAGGCGAGCCTAAGCAGGTATTGCACGTAGAAATAGTGGTCGAAGGTCAGTTGCGACAGTCCGAAAGTGGTGATCTTGTCGCGGTTGTTGAGTAGCATTGTTTGTGTGAACAGCTGGTTGAAGTTCTCCGCATAGGCGATGGCCATCTCACCGAGGATAGCCACGAGGTTCTGAAAGTTGAAGGTGATGGAGATGCCCCGCTGGTTTTTGTCTTGCATCATGATGATTTGCCTCACCCGTTCTATACCTTTCAAGTCATTGATTGTCTTCTCTGTCTGGTTTCTCAGCTGGTCGATGTCATCATCTAAAAGTGTATTGTCGTCCTCCTGGGTGACGTCACCGAGATGTGGATAGACAAGCACGTCGACATCAATGTGGAGGTTTATGTTACTGATGGCTTCGCAGATGCTATGGATAATGTTTAAGTATTGATTTGCGTTGGAAGGAATGATGATGCAGAGCGACATTTGTCCGTCGCCCGGCATCATCAGTGTCACTCTTTCGGAGAAAAGTTGATGGAGAAAAGATTCTACCTGTTGAATGAACTTGTTAGCTGATGAGTCAATGGATCGGAGCATCTCTTGTCTCACTGCGAATTCGGTGTCGATGTCGATTTCAAACAGTTCCTCTTTGGCAACCTCTTTCTGATATCCATAGATTTCATACTTCTGGTGTACGTATTTCATCCATAGGGTTGACAGATAGCCAGAGGTTTCGCTGCTGGCATATTTGAGTACATACTTCTGATGTCCTTTTGCCAAGTCGGCAAATTCCTCTCCGATGAACAGAAAACAGGTGTGTCTCATCTTTTTTCCTCCTGCAAAGTGTGTGGTTAAAGCGATTTCCTTACATAGTTGAGTTCTTCTCTGAAGAGCGATTTCACATCATCGTAACCCTTGGAATCGAGTTTCTCCCGGGTCATATTGAGTTGTGAATACTTCTCCCAATAATGGGCTTTCACGTCTTCTATCAATGCCTTGTATTGTTCGTCGCCCATGTCGAGGCGTTTCTTCTCCATATGCTCCATCAGACCGTCGAAGACGCTTTCGCCCAACTGCTTGAAGGCATTGAAAGCCTGCGCACGGTCGTTGTCGTCGGAAGGCAGTGTCATCCAGTAGTCGTCGAGCGGGTCGCCGTTTTCCTCGTCGAGATACTGGTATCGGCCGTCCACGTTGCGTATGACACCGAAGATAAGACCCTTGATCCATATCTCGAGCGACATGTCGGCACGCTCTTCGGGCTTGAGGCTGTAGTTCTCGCGCGCCATGCGTTGTTCGATGAGGTGGTCGAAGTGGCAGTTGACCCTCATCATTGGCGAACTGTATTTGGTCTCGTAGGTGTTGAGTGATGAGATGACATAGGGCGGAATCACTCCTACCTGACGGTAGAATATAATGCTGTCTTTTGAACCGATGGAGCAGAACTCGGGCCGTGTGTTGCTGGCGACCATTTGTGTGACGATGCCACTCTTGTTCAGCCTCGATGTCGCTTTGTCGGCCACACCGATATAGAAGAAATGCTGCGCTTGTTTCTGTGGGACGAGTCCAACGCTCTGGTAACTGAAGGGGAGGAGAGGGGCCGACTTCGACAAAGCTCTTTGTACAATATTGGTGAGTTCTTCTTCAGACATCTTGTCGATGACATCGTCGATGGTGTATGAGGTCCACTCTTTGGCCTTCTGAGTGTCGGCGATGAAGTCGAGGAACAGGGTCTTGATGCTTTCTTTGTCGCAGTTGAGCAGATAGAGAATGTCTCCTTTTTTCCCGTTGATGTTGAGGGCATCGATGAAGTCGGGCACCACGACGGTGTCTTTGTCTACGGCTACTTGTTGTGCGAAGCGCGGAGTGAGGTCGATTTGGAAGTTCTTGGTGCCCTTGCCCACATTGTTTTGCAGCACATTGATCTCGTTGCCCAGTTCTGTGGCCAGCAACTCGAGGCGCTGCGAGAGATCGCGCAATTTGTGGAGATATTCGTCGATTTCAAATTTCAGCCCGTTATAGAAGCTGATGGCGGCTGTGCGCCTGATCATCTCCCGCTTGTTGATGGCAAGGTTGGTGGCAGTGGCTTTCACCTCATCCACTTTCTCGCTGGTACGGTTGACACCGAAAAGCGGTCGGCTATAGCCGGCCAGGTCGTTGATGGTGGCTTGCAGGCTGGCCTCGAGGGGGCGCTGCCTCTCTTGGTAGGCGGTTTTCTCCTCGTTCATCTCGCCGAGGAAGAGTTCTATTTGTCCGTTGATGCAGGTGAGCAGTTCGATGGTCTCCTTGATGCCTCCGCTGCGGTTGGTGCGCTGTCTCACGAGTAGTGCCAACTCTTTCTTTACCTTGTCGAGCAGTTCAGCCACCTTTGCGGGATAGGTCTTCACGTCCTCGGCCTCGTCGGTCACCTGTGTGAGCCAGGTATGCACCTCTGCCTCCGGCCTCTTCTTGTCGTCGATGTCGGCAATGGGGAATCGCGGCTGCTTTTTCATGATGTAGTCGATGACATTGTCCTGTCCGTTGTTTTCGCGGATGTTGACCGATGGCATGTCTATCCATGCGTTGGCCACGTCGTTCATGCTGTTTTCGGAGTTGAGCATTTTCCCAATAAGCAGTCTGGCGGCGAGTCGGCAATAGACATCAGCGAGAATTTGGGTGTGGAAGACGATTTCGCTCACGCCGAGTCCTGAGGCCCATGCACGCTTGTTCTTGATATCCATGTTGCCTGCGGCGATTTCTTTGGTCACGTTGTCGATGGTGCTGGCGGCGGCATTGGAGAGCTCGCCGGCAGCGGTGACAAGCGAGAGCCCGATCATTTCGCATAGTTGGTCGACGTGTGTATAGCGGTCACCGTTGGTATTGCTGTTGTCGATGAAGAAGAAAGCGTCGAAAGGTTGGGCATTGGTCTCGTAGGGGTCGTTCATGCAGTCTGCATGCACTTTTGGTGACTCCATGTTAAGGTGCATAAGGTAGTCAAGGTCCATGATGGCTCCGTAAGCATTGGGTTTCACGTTGGGCATCTGTGAGGGGAGCATGATTTCGAAGACGTCTGCGAGCACACCATAGCCTACGAGTTTGCATTTGTAGGCGGTGCAGTGCTTACGGATGAGGTATGCGAGGTTGATGAACGTGCCGCATCCCGTGCCACCGCATACAGAGAAAGCGATGTGAATCTCAGGCCTGTTGTCGAGCACGCTGTATTTCGGGTTGTCGATGATGCGTGCGTTGGAAATCTGTGCCAGGCATTCATTGATTTTTGTCACGATGTTGTTGGCGTGGAACCACAATGCGAAGCGGCCGTTGGAGCGTATCTGCCCGGCTCCGTCCATCATACGGTCGAGGGCATAGAGGTTTTCTGTGGGAAACCATCCCAACTGCTCCTTGTTGCGTTCATAGATGGGTCTTGGCTCTTCCACTTGCACACTATGCTGTTCGTTGGGCAAGAGAGCTACCGGCTGACCGCTGCTGCTGTTGATGGATTTTGTATAGGCGCCTCCGTCGGTGTCTATACCCAGGAACGCCACCATGGGAGGCACTTCTCCATAGGTGTCGATAAACATTTTCTTGGTGTTGAGAATAGAGTTCATACCGGTACCTCCCAGGCCGATATAAAGGCATCTTCTGATTTTTGTTGCCATAACTGATGTGTTTTTATGATGTTGATATTTGATTAGACGAATTGGATTCTTATGATTAGACGAGTTGGATTCTTTGTGATCAGATGACTTGGATTTTCGCTTTGATGTGTTTATCGGTGATTTCGATGATATACTCTCCGCCAGCGGTCCATTTCGTGGCCGACGACATGCCATCGGCAGGCAGGATGAGATAGCCTGGGCGGCTGCTCACTCTCGCCGTCTTGCCGTCGGGGGTGATTTCGAGTGGTGTCTCCCAGATGGGGTTGACTTCATAGACCACCTCCCCTTTGAACCATCTGCTCAGGGTGCTCTGCTCGTGTGCCGGGGGTGTGGCGCATAGCACGATTTTGTGTCGGCCCTGGAATGATTTGGTGGAGAAATAGGGGTCGGTGATGGTCATTTTGTGCACTCCTCGGAAGGTGGGGAATCTGAGGCGCTTGAGGAGAAGGAACCACAGCAGGAGTGCTGCAATGATGGTGATGAAAGTCCAGAGGACTCCTTTGGCCAGTGGGTTCATCGAGCGCTCGTATCTCAGCGACCACGGCATGACGTCTACCTGTTGTCCTGCGGTGAGGGGTTGAGAGTCGATGCGGTCGAGGTCATGCCTGATAAGTTTCAGTGTGCCTTGGTAATCGCGTGTTTCTGCATCGGGTGCAAAGGTGAACGTGACTTTCACCGAGGTGATGTCGTTTCCTACTCTGAGGATGTTGTCCTTCAGAGGCTGCCCGTCGACGGACACTTGCAGAGTGTCGGTGCTGACTGGACGCCCCGCATTGTCGACAAATTGAAACTCGGCGAAAGACTTGGGGTCATTGCGTGCGTCTTCGCTGAAGTCGAAGTCGAGAGTCTTCTCAACGGGCTTGGTACAAGCGTCTTTCCAAAGGAAGGAGGGATAATAGTGCACCACCCCCAGCCGGTGGCTTTGTCGGCCGCAGGAGCTCATGGCTGCTGCAGCGATGATCAGTAGAAGGAGTCGGCAGTGTCTCATCTCATGGTGACTTTTAGTGAACGTTCGGGTTTGCTCTCACATCTCACCTTTACTTTGTCGGTGACGAGGAAGTCGAAAGGGCCTCCGCCGGACATGGTGACTTTCATCTCATGGAGTGCAGAAGGGGGCATCTTGTGCACGTCGGTCGCGTTACGTACTTGGATACGCAGGTGATTGCCCACCACTTGCGCTTTACTTACTTGGATGGGAGCGTCAGCAGGAAAAGAGGCGCTGATTTTCATGCCTTTGAGGTTGCCGTAGAGGGGTAGGTCGAAGTATTTCTCGTTTCGGGCATTGAAGATGGCGTGGTTTTGCAGTCGCACGAGGTTGACGTTGACGTCGGCGCTCTCCACTTTCCACAGGTGTGGCTGGCTGTCAATGATGCCTTCCACTTCGGGATTCTTGGCTTGTGGGTCGAGCATAACGTAGAACCCATAGACGTTTTCTTCCCCGTATTTTTCTCCCCACTGCTTAAGCAGACGGGTGAATTCGCCTGTCGTATCTTCATTCTCTCCGTCGGTCATAAGGAACATATAATTGATGCGACGGGGGTCGACTCTATGGTTGCTGTAGAAATCTTTGATGGGGTCGTTGTGAAAAGTCTTGGTGTTTTTTGTCAGTTGGAGGGCGTCGATGTTCTCTTTCAACTGTTTCTTGCCCGCGGTGGTGGCGTTGGCCTTGAAGGCATCGAGTTGGGAGTGGTGTACCATATCGAAGGCGAAGGGGATGACTATGAGTTCCGTCGTCTCGTCTTCCACGTTGTCGATGGCGAGTTTGAGGTTGTCGCGCACGGGTTCCCAGAGTCCGTTGGTCTTCATTGAATATGAACAGTCAAGGTAGTAGACCCTGCGCTCCTTGATGCGCTGAGCCGACATCGAAAGGCTGGCGAACAGCCATAAGATTGTGAGCAGAAGTGTTTTTCTTGTCATCATGTCAGGATTAGAGTAGTTTTGCTTTTCACATCCGACACCAATTGCCGGTCCTTTTAGATAAAGAGGTCCTACATCAAAGAAATCTCTCATTAAGATATGCAAAAATAATCATTTTTTGTCATTTTTCCTTTGCTTTTGTTGATTTTTTTGTCTTTCTATTATCATTTGTCCTTGGAAACAATGAAGCCGTCCTGTCACAGGGCGGCTTCACATTCTTTTTCCCGACTTTTTTCTTGACTTTTTTGTCGTAGAATAGGTGTGTGTGGGTGCAGCTTCGTGCTTTTAATCCTCCTTTAACATGATATGCTCCTCCCACATCGTTTTGCTGCGGGTGGGAGGGGTCACATCGACATCTCCCACTTCTATGTCAAGCTGTTTGTCGTATTTGAAATTTTCGAGGTCGTTAGAACCTTTGACAAGTACTTCTTCCGTCCATGTGGTGTCCGTCAGTTCGGTGACGGGGCAGATATAAATCCTTTTCATCCTCTTTATTCCTTTATAATTTTGGTCCCGTCACTGTCGTAGAGGGTATTCTTTCCTAAGTTGATGTTTACCTCGTGTTTGTAGCCCTGCCAGAATTTTCCGCCGAAGGGCACATACCCAGTGATTTCTGATCCGCCTATATCGAGCAGCATCCTAAGGTAAGCCCCTGACGACAGCGTTTTACTTGTCGGATCCCATGGAGTCACATCCTGCGGTATCATAAAGAGATATGCCTCCTCTGGATTCTCGTTGAGTGTTCCTGCGAAGATGGTCCTGTATTCTCCAGTGAGTGTCATGGGATGGTTATCCTGAGACAAAAGAGTGTAGGTAGCATTCTCTTCGATGTTTTTCCACTCATAGTTGTTCATGTAGAAACGTCCCGTTTTTTTGACGTTGCATAGTCGCAACTCTTTGACGGAAATCTGCTTTGTGGAGACGTTGTCTGCCTTCTTGATATTGAACCTCAGTGCGGAGCAGGCATGGTCGAAGTGGAAATAAATGGTAGAATTATACTCTTTTTCGTATTCTTTATGTGTTAGAATACACTTCGACACGAGGAAATCCTTCTGTGCAGTGGATAATTCATCGGCTGTGAAGTTCACATAGGGGTCTCCTGTGTGCATTCCACGGAGATTGGAGTTGTTGTTGCCATTGGCGTATGCGTACCATGTGACGCGAACATCATCTCCAAGGTCGATGTGGGTGGCATCTTGGGGCCATCCTAAGTGCCCATCACTTCCTACGTTCCATTTGCCATTTGTATGGGTGGCAATCCAGGCGTTACCGTTGCCGTAGCCGTCACCGTTGAATGAGTATGGGATTTCTCCCTCATCTTCGCTCAGCCCGTTTTCATACATGTAGTACAAATTGAATGTATTCAATGTGGAGAGGAAGGTGATCGGTGCCTTCTTTTTCCCTGTTTTGGCTGCTGCGGTGTCAGTGAATGGATTCTCTGTCACCTCGATATTTAAAGGTATGTACTTCGGGGTTTTGTCTGTCGGTGTCTGTGCACCCTCTTCGTTCTCGTCGTCCGACGAGCAGGCCAGCATGCATGTGGCTGCCAGCGCACAAAAGAAAAATTTCAAAATTCTCATAAAAAATCCTTTGTATCTTTAGAAGTTGATTTCTGTGTACTGTTCCCCTCCTTTGAGTGTGACAGCGTCCTTGAATGTGAGGATGGCATTCTCGTTACGGCTATAATAGCGTATGTCTGCTTTCTCGCCCTCCTCGCGTGAGAAGACGGGGAAGGTGATGCTCCTTTCGTCGCCTGTGTTTTCGTAGAATGTAAACGTTCCCCTGCATTCTCCGCCGATGAAGACGGCCACAATATCGTTAATGTCTTGTTTGAAGTCAGAGTCCTCAGCCACGTTGATTTTCACATTGAGGTCGGTGACGACGGGGAATTTGGAAGAGCCTCTTCTTAATGGCGGCACGAAGAGTTCTTTGATGCCGTACTCTTCTTCGGCCACGAATTTCTCCATGCCGCTGAGCGTAAAGATCTGATGGAGATGTGCCGAGTAGTATTTGAGGGTGAATTTGACCTCTTTGCCCGAGAGTTCGTTGCCGAAGATCTTGAGGATAAACTGCACATTGCCGTCTCCGTCTTTGATATGTTGCTCCTTTGTCCGTGACGGGAGTGAGAGAGCCCTCAGCTCGTCGTTGATGTACACAGCCATGAGGTCATTGTCAGTGGCGTAGCTTGCGAGATATGGTTCGAGCGTGACCATCAGTATGGCCCAGTTCTCATAGAGGCTGGCGTCAGGCGCCTGCCAGTCAGGCGCCTGATCGCTTGCAGTCATGTCTACCCACCACTCGGGAGTATATTCCACGGCCTCCCTTTCGTATTCCGCCGATTTCTTCTTGTCGTCGTCGTCGTCGGAGCAGGCGCACGTCATAGTGAGTGCAGCCGCCAGGATGATGCCGTAGTTAAATAAGCTTCTTATTTTCATGATTCAATATTGATTCTTTTGCTTAAACAAGATTTTATTCTATCACGCGTTTCTTTCCGTTGTAGATGTAGACGCCTTTCTTTGTAGGACGGCTGTTGAGACGTATACCGTCAAGAGTGTACCATCCCGAGCGTGGGATTTCCCTCTGCACGAAGTTGATGTGCGTCGGCATGTTGGGAGTGCCCATGACGGCATTGGATTCGAAGGCCATCACTTCTCCGGTGGCAGCGATGATCTCACCCTCGCGCTCTATGGCCATCCACAGCGGCTGCTTGCCGCTACCTCCCACAGTGAGGTAGAAGACTCCATCCTCGTCGGCGAGGGCAGCTCCGCGGAGCTCAGCGTCGGCGTATGCCAGGAGGCGGTCGCCCGGCTCAAGCTCCAATCCGTCGGCCACGGCCGATACAGACATGGTGTTTTTCAGCATGTTTGTCGGAGGTGCGGCAGGTGCCTTGGCGGCATCGTCGAGGAAGGTGCTTCCCGGTTCGAAGAACGGATACCAGAAGCTTACCTTTCCTTTCTTCTTGCGGTAGAGCATGTAGCCCTCTCCGGGTTTCATATACTTCAGGTCTCCCTTCCAATGTCCCACTCCGTGTGCACTCTGGAAGACAGCGAACTCGGTGTGGCTCTTGATGACGTCGCCATCCTCTGCCTTGTCATGGTAGTCGGCGAGTGCCGTCTCCACGCTGAGGTTCATCATCGGCGTGTATCCGATGCCGTTCCATCCCTGTTTGACGTAAATGGTACGTGTGTCGAGTTCCTTGATGATGGCTCCTGCGATGGGGAAGTCGATATCATCCTGCACCTTGACGGCGTATGCACTCTTGACCGAGAGGCCGAGGTTGGACACATTGCCGGAGAGTCTCCAGTGTCCGTTGGTGTAGACCATGGTGACATCGCTGTTGAGGTCGGTGAGCACGTCTTCGTCTTTCCACGGGAGCTTGTCGAGCAAGTTGTTGAGGTTGAAGAGGTTCTCATTGGAAACGTTGAACGATACCCAGTTCCATCCCTTCTTGAGCTTGATGTTCTGCACATACTCGAGGCCAGCCTTCATGCTTACGGGGGTGTCGGAACCTATTACGGCAGAGTTGACAAACTTGATGGCCGGTTCGACGGTGAGCAGCATCTCCAGTCCGGTGGCGTAGTTCCACAGTTTGAAGAAGAGATCTTTCTTGTCTCCGACGTTGTCGTAGACGGTCAGGTAGACACGGCTTTCGCCTATTTCCTCGGAATAGTCGATGTGAGCCACTCCATGGCATATACCACTGCTGTCGAATACGCCCACAAGGTCGCGTGAGTCGATGTCGATCTCGCCGTTGATGGTCACCTCTCCGATGACGTTCATAGTGTGCTGGAGCATATCACCAGAGACGGCCCATGCAGGCTCTTCACCCTCTACGGTGACATTGAGATAGAGCGGTTCGGTCATGCCGTTCTCATCGACGAGGTAGATGACTTCATCGTAGCTTCCCACGTTGAGGTTGCGGCTGACGGTGGCGTCAATGTACTCTGTCTGGTTGGGACTGATGACGTTGGTGCTGTTCTCGAATTTGAGCCACTTGGGGCAGTTCTCGATGGTGTAGGTGTGCGTGACGGAGCTGCTGTTCATCACGCTGAGTGAGAGATAGCTGTCATATCCGTAATAGGCGGTCTTTCTGATATTGTTCTCCTTCCAGCGCACGGGGCTGCAGTCTACGAAGTAGCATGCGGTGACAGGCGATGCCAGGACGTTGCCGTTGAGGTCGGGGATATCCCGCATCGTGACATAGATGTTGCGCTTGTTGATCGTTGTCTCATGCTCGTCGATGTTGACCATGATCTGGTTGCCTCGTCCTGCGTAGCTGAATTTGAGGTTCTTGAGTTCCAGATAGGGCTTCATGGCTGCGGCATCCGTCTCGTCGATGTGATTGAGCACCATCTCGTGTGTGACCGACTCGGCGAAAGGATAATCACGCTTAAGCGTGGTGGTCGGCTTCTGTGTCTCGCGGTCAATCTCGTAGATGAGATTGCCGTCGTCATCCTTGTAGACCTTGCGGCTGTAGACGTAGGGCTTGAGCTCGAGGTCATTGTCCTTCTGTCTCTCCTGACGGTCGAAACTGATGTAGGTGAGCAGTCCGGCCTCCTCGCCCGACGGGCTCTGGCTCATGTAAGCCTTGATGAGGTTGAGTGGCAGTGCCTGCTCGAAGAGACAAATCTCATCGAGGTGGCCCTGGAACCAGTTGCGTGTGCTGAGTGTCGTCGTCTCTCCGTCGCGCTTCTCCTTGTATACGGCTCCTCCGAGCATCGGGGTGCCTCCGGAGATGCTACCGAGGCTGTCGGCAGGGAAGGACGCTTTGAGTACAGCGTCGACATAGATGTTGGCCACACGCTTTGCGCGGTTGACGGTCATGGCGTAGTGGTGCCATTCGTTGTCGCTGTAGTCTCCCGGCACCTCGACAGCGAACCCGTTGGTGCGGTACATGAGTTTCTCTGACTCGAAACCGATACAGTATTGTGATTCTGCGCCTATGTTGGAGGCCATGCCGGCACCATTGCTGATGAGTGTGCCGCGTCCTTCGCTGTTGGTCTTGAACCAGAGCATGAGGGTGTAGTCATCTTCCGAGGTGCGTGTGATGGTGTTGGGATCAAGTGCGATTCCTCGGTCTTCGAAGTCAAGTTTGAGCGACATACCGTGCGGCATCGCCCACGATGCTCCTTGCAAGTGTGCGTTGGCTCCCTGTGCCTTGTCGAGTGCGAACAAGCCGGAACCCTCGTTCATGGGATAGTAGTCCACGAGCCCCATCTCATATCCAGAGAGGCGCTTGTTTCCGTACATGGTGATTTGCCCTCCTGTGAGCGCACGATACCATACACGTGCTTCCATCATGCGTCCTTCGTAGAACTTGCTCTCGGAGCGGTCGGCCTCGTTGGTGCGTCCGAAGATGAGGGGGCCGACACCGGTGTAGGGTGCTTTGAGCGCTTCTTTCATGAAGAGCGTTCCTCCTTTGTAGAGTGCGATGTGGCAGGTCTTGATGCTGTCGCTTTCCTCTGGCTGGCTGATGACCATAGCCACTTGTGTGAATCCCTTGTCCTTGATGATAGAGTCGGTGGTGAAGACTTCATCTCCGACGATGGCCCTGAGTTGTCTCTTCTCTGTAAGCCACAGCTGCAGTTTCTTGCCGTTGGTTCCGTGTGAGAAGAGCGGCATGTCCTTATTGTTTTCGTTAGGCTTGATGAGCATATCGATGGTGACATCCTTGCCGTTGAAGTTGCGGCGTGCTTCCGTCTCCACGCTGGATTTTTCGCCATCGAAGAGCAGCGACACGTCTTGGGTGACGGCGTCGTTGTTGACCTCTCCCTTGACCTCGAAGTTGACGACATCACTGAGATAGTTGTACTCGATGTCCTCAGAGAAGTTGAAGACGATGTTGTCGCCGATGTCGATGATGCCAGTGACGGGCTCAGGTGTGCCGAAGAGCTGCGGGCGACGTGTGTCCTTGACGCCGCTGAGTACCTTGGAGGGTGTGGTGAGGAACTCGTTGCCGTTGCGGCAGAAGAGCACGGCGCGCAGGTCGTAGGCTTTCTCGATGATCTCACCTTCACCGAAGAACTCGGTGTTGATGTTGCCGTTATCGGGAATCATGGCCTTGACCCCGCTTGCCAGGTTGTAGAGCGAGTCTTTGGCGTAGTATGAGCACAGGTTGGTCCAGTATTCTTCGCCGCGCGAACTCTCTTTATACTGGAACTCGATGTGGTCGAAGTTGGGTTGGTTCTTGTCAAATCCGTCGATGACCACCGGGATGTGGTAGCCCTTCTTGTCATAGGGCGACTCGGTATTCATCACCCACTTGTCGCCCGGCTGCGAGATGTTGACCGGTCCTGCGGTGCGGAGGAAGTGAACGTCGAACGATACCTGGTCGCTCACGGTGTTGTCAGTGCACGACATGAGGCAGATGGTGAGGCCTTCGTAGTCGAATCCCTCTCCGGCATAGACCTCGAGGGTCTTCTCTGTCACCTCTCCCGGTGTGACACCAATCTCTGTGCCGCCCCATGTGACGGGGAATCCGTCGACGGTGAGTCTTGCGCCGAAGGGGTTACTCTGGTCGTCGAGTGAGAGGTTGAGCGACGGGTATGCGCTCTCGGGCTCCTCGCTCTCGTTGGTCATATACACCTTGAACCTTGCGGGCTCGCCGTAGGGCACACCGCTGATACTCTGCTTGTCGAGGCGTATGACAGGTTTCTCAATCTGCTTGGTACGCTTGTCGAGGGTCTGTCCTGCCATGTAGAAGAGGGTCTTACGCTCTCCCTCATAGGGGCGGCATGTGGCGCCTCCGTTGGTTCGGTAGACAAAGCTCTTGGCATATGACCATTTGCTGGGATCCAGCTGCCTGTCGAGGAATCCTTTGTCATAATTCACCAGATTGTAAAAGTTCTCCGAGGAGAATACATCGAGCTCTGTCTTTGAGGTCCCTGTCGGGACGACGGCCCTTGCCCTGTAGACGCTGACATTGAGGTGGCTCTTCTTATCCATCTTGATGGAGAAGGATTCCTCTCTGCTATAGTTCTTGCTCTCCGTGGCGTTTTGCTTGACATCGTAGGAGAACACTGGCTCCATCTTGAAGGTCAGTTTCGAACCCGTGAAGTTGATGTTGACCTCAAAGGTGGACGGCCTTTCCGTGCTGTAGTCGACACTTCCCGATGTATGGGTCAAGGCGGGGATATTGCCCAGCAGGTTGGCTGCGATGGGGCCGAACATGGCTGCGATGGCCTCGAGATTACCCGCTTCTCCTTCGCCGATATAGGGATCCCAAGCTTCGCTGAGGATAGGCACGTACCATCCTGTCTGGTTGCTGTATTCACTTTCGAACGACTCGCTGTATTCCATCCCGACACCTCCGTCGATGTCGAAGTTGTTGACCAGGTCGGTGGCGCTGAGCTTCTCCCTCTCGTTCTGTGCAATCATATTAAGCCATGTGAGCATGGTCTGATTGATCAGGAAGACGGAGTCGCGCACAGACTGACTGTCTTTTCCGTCGGGCAGAATGATACGGTAGTTCATATCTTTCCGTTCGTTGTCGGTCGACGTATAGCTGACGTATTCGCCGCTTTCAGGGTCAATATTCATGACTCCGAACTTGGAGTCGTCTTTGTCGCGCAGCGAGAGGTAGACCAGATCGTTGGTCTTATTTGCTAAAGCTTTTGCCTCAGCCTCTGTTCCAGTGAAAAGGATCTCCTTGCACTGGTTGGTGAGGGTGGGGATGATGGTGTTGATGATGTGGCTCTGCGTATAGGTGAACGTCGAAGTGACCATCGACCCGATGCTGAGAGCCTCGTCGCGGACGAGATAGTAATTTGCGTCGTCACCGCTACGGTCTTGAGCGATGACAATCATGCGTCCCGATGCGAGACGGCCTTCCAACTGCTTGAACTGGCTCGCCGGGATGGCTCTGATGGTTGAGGCTGGTGTTGCGATGAGATCCTGGTTGAAACCCATGTAGATATCGGCATTGGCGCCCACCATCTTCTCATCGTCGCTGGTGGAGATGTCGTGCTTAGTGGTCATGGTGTAGGAGAAGGCACGCTCTCCCTTGACGTTGGCCACGAAGTCGAAGCCGATATCATAGTCTGATTCAGCAGCCTGGTTGAATCCCATGACGACGCCCATACCGGTGGGTGCGGTGACGACACCGGTGAAGCAGTCTTCGCTGGAGCCGCTCTTGAGGTTGAGCTTAAGTCCCATCTGTGCCTCGAGTTCGAGCTTGTACTCCTTCTTGAGGGTGGCGCCTCTGGAGAGTTTGGCCGAGCTCCCGCCTCCTGGGGGATCCCTGAGGACGTCTACGAGCACGGGTGTGCCGGTGGAGATGACGTCGGGTGCTCCCGGTATCTCGTAGATATTCATGATGTAGGCATCGAGAGGCTTTGCCTCGAAGGTGGTGCCGTCCATGGTGAGTGTCATGGTGAGTGTGCGCAGTGCGTCTTCCTTCTTGAGCAGATAGGGCACCTGAGCCGTCTTGATGGTGACGAGGGCCTGTCCGTTGTCGTCAAGGTCGACTTCCTGTGTCTCCATGGAACTGATGAATCCGTTGTGGATGGTCACCTTTCCTCCCTTGAGGTGCACGATGTCGATACTGTCGCTGTTGTGGTTGTTGTTCCAGTAGTACTTCTCTACGGCAGAGAGTTGAAACGGGTACTGGCGCTCAATGCTGAAGACAGGGTGGCCGAAAGTGTAGCCCACGTTGTCGGGGTTTTTCGGTCCGTCTTCTTTTATCTTGTAGGCAAGTGGCACTGTATCGCATTGGGCAAGGAGATTGGTGCTGATGTAAGTGAGGTCGCCGAAATATCCGAACTGGTCGAATCCAAGCTGCTCATAGGAGAGTTCCGTGGGGGCATGCCAGATGCGGTTGTATTTGGCGTTGTAGTCTACACTTACCTGTGTCACCTCGGCACCCTCGTGGTTGATCCATTCTCCCTCGTAGGTCTCATGGATGGGAGCGAGGGCGTCGGTGAGGTCGATGACGTCGCTGGTCTTTCCGTTGGGGAAGAGGGTGGGATAGCCCGTGGCATAGATTTGCTGTACCTTCCATCTTACCGGTGGCAGCAGCACGCTGTATTCTCCCGTATATTTGTCGGGTATAACAGTGATGTTGCGCCTTGTGGTAATCATCTTTGTCTGGTAGTCGTGCGCCTTGTCGTGCGAGGTGTGTGTGTACACAGCCTCAGTCTTTTCCTTGAGCGGGTTGGTGTTGTCGTAGACGAGTTTCGACTTGTTGTCTCCCTCGAGGGTGAGCACCATGACGATAGAGTCGCCCAGGTTGTTGGTAGAGAGGCTGTTGCCGAGCGGTATCTGCTCTTGGTCGTGACCACCTGCCACACGGCCGATAAGCTTCACCTTTGTCTCGTCGTAGAAGTAGATGTCGGCCACGCTGCCATCGAAATCATATCCGTCTTTCTTTCCTTTTTCTCCCTTAAACCATCCGTCCTCATAGAATTTGTGGCCGTCCATGACGGCTTGGATCTTGTTGTTTCCATTGAAGACATGGAAGGAGAAGCGGCCTTCGGAGTCGGTCTCTACAGGTTTGCCTGTCGAGGCATTCACCTTATGACCGTTGACCTCGAATTGTACGCCCTTGACGGGGATGGTGGTTCCCTCGTACATGACGATGCCGGAGAACCTGCTGCTCGTGGAGATGACGAACTCCTTCAGCTCATAATAATTATGTCGGTCATCGAAAGTGATTTCTAAGCTCGTGGAGCCTTCAAACGCGATCTTCTGAGAACCGCTCACTGGGGTGATGACGTAGGTGGCCGACGGCTCTCCATTGTAAGAGAGCAGGTCCATTTCATAGTGGCCCGTCTCGTCGGTCTCGGTATAGCGCGAATCCCCGCCTTTCTTCGAGGCGACTTCAATCTTAATGCCCGGCACGCCTGTACCGTCCTTAAAGTGCACATAGCCCTCAATCATGCCAGTGTTCTTGCAGTGTCCCTCCTCGATTTGGGTTTCCTGATAGGAGGTGCCTTCACAGTCGACGGCCGAGCGCACCATATATTCGTAGCTCTCGACGATGGGCGATGCGGTGGTGTCCTCATAGCCCAAGTCGGTGACGTAGGGGGCGATGATCTCCCATTCTTTTCCCTTAATTCGACGGAGCACCTGGAAATAGTCAACGACTCCACCTTCCACACTCCATGTCAGCATGACACTGCTCTGGCGTGTCTCGGTGGTGAGACTGTTAGGCGACACGCGGCCGTTGGACTGGAAGTAGAATTTGGGTGCATTAACAGCCAGTTCTGTCTTGAAACTTCTTTCGTCGGATTCTGGTTTGAAGACAGGTGCGAAATAGGGGTATTCATCCGACCTCGTCCAGTCGCTGCCGAGAATTTGCAATTGTTCTTCAATGTCTGAAGGAAGCCGTTTGTAGATGTCTTCGTAGGGATAGCTGTCCATATTATTTGGAAGTACGTATGCAGTCTTTAAGTACTGGTCCAAATCTCCAGAAGGCAATTCACTAAAAGGCAACTCAGTGGAATAGGGGTGCATGGGAGCGTAAACTGCATGGTCGTAGATGATGCTTGTCGGGTCATCACAATCGCGTACGAATCCACGATAAAAAGTTTTTATACTGGAACTTGTATAATCAAGGCGGCCAGCATACAGACAATTCTTGAAAGTGATGGTGTCGCCAAACAGCACAAATCCCGCTTGATTGCCATAGGTTTGGGGTGTTCTTGAGTGAGTCTCAGTTCTGACCACACAATTTTCAAAAGTGACATTATGGGCTTGGTAAGTCATAGCAGCCCAACCTAATCTGTTTCTGCGTTTATTTCCGTTTTGTCCACTGACAGTCAGATTCTTGACGGTGGCGTCTGTGAGGTTGGTAAAGAGGCTGACAATTTCTGCGGGCAGCGTGATTGTGTGTCCGTTTCCGTCATAAACACCCGAGAATTCCCAGTCTTCATCCATTGCTAATACTGAAGTGATACCGCCGGTGTTGACAATTCCCCTTTGGGGAACCTCAAAGTCCTGGGTCTGCTTCGCATTTATTCTAGAACCCTTGTACTCAGTCACCATTCTCACAAAATCTTCTGCGGAACTAATCTCCATGTAGACTAAACCGCTCTTGACGGGGGAGTTGGTCTCATCGCAGAGAAGAGTGATGTCGTAGTTGACACACGAGCGTGTGAGGGAGATGACTTTGCTTCTTGCACGCACTTCTTCAGGTGTCAGGATATAAGTGACACTGTCTGCAAGGGTGCCGTCGCGCCGGTACATGCGTACCAACAGACTCATCTCGGCGCGGTTGTCCCATACGTACAATGCCCCAGATTCTTTATCCTTATAATCCCATTTCACCTTCACAGTGTGGTTGCCCTCGTTGTCCCAGTCACCCGTGGCATTAATAGGCTGATAAAGCAGGATGGCGGGAAACCTGTCGTTGCATGTAGCCACAAGAGGATTGCTGCTCCATCCCCAAACGGAGGAGAGCGAACGCCTCAGTCTGTAGGCCGGGTGGATGAAGCCGTTTTCACCGAAGTCTGATTCCTGCATCTTTTCGAGGAAGTTATTATCTTCGAAAGAATAATGTTCTTGGCCTTGAACATAGGAGATGGTGGCAATGTCTACGAAATCTTCCTCCTTGCCCGAAATAGATCGCTGCAGCTGGAACTGGTCTTTCGACAGATAGTCCGGTTTGTTAACGTTCTCCACGACCCACTCGAGCTTCACAGTGGCTTTGCCGTCATCCACGGGCGTTGCCTTGAGCCTTGTGGCTTTGTGGATCATCGGCACATTGTAATAGTCACTCTTGCGATTTTGTATCAGGTCGCCCTGGTCGCCTTCCTTGTCTTTGCTGATGTAGTCGACGATGACATGGAGAGAGTCGTGAGGCTCGGTGGCGTCGAGATAGATGTAGCCCGATGACTTGGTCTCGAGCTTCATGTCTACCCATTCTTTATCGGCGTTTTTGTAGCGTGCCCTCGAACTGCGCATATTGTCGTCCGACACGGAAATCATCCATGGGATGATGAGCTGGCCGGCATGGTCTGATTCCTGCGAGAGGATGGCACTGGTGATGATGGGGTCTACAAGTCCCGTCTTGGCCGGGATGTTGATTGTCTTGTTACCGATGCTCACACCAATCTCGTCTCTCATGTTGCCGTCGCGTGTCACGTCCCACGAGATGGTGAGACTTTTGCCTCTCACTGCGAGCGGCACGGTCCATTCTATCTCGGCATACACCTTGTCGGAACCGTTGAA
>CADBLU010000133.1 GCA_902795605.1 uncultured Prevotellaceae bacterium
CTTTGAGCAAGAGGTCCAATTCGGGGCAATTTGTCACATTTTTATCTCGACTGGCTTATAAATCCCCGATTTTTATCTAAATTTGCAGCAGATTTCGACCACTATACAACAGAACATACCTTAAAGAAATGATCACCATCAGAGAAGCCACCGCCGACGACGCGAAAGCCCTGCTCGACATCTATGCTCCCTATGTGACCGACACGGCCGTCACTTTCGAATACGACGTGCCGACGACAGACGATTTCCGGCAGCGCATCACTCATGTTCGGCAACGCTATCCCTATCTCGTGGCCGAGGACTGCGGCCGCATCGTGGGATATGCCTATGCCTCGCCTTTCAAGGAACGTGCCGCCTACCAATGGGCAGTGGAGACCTCCATCTATGTGAACGGCGGCTGCCACCATCACGGCATCGGACGAAGGCTGCACGAGGCGCTGGAGGAGCGGCTGCTCAGGCAAGGCATCCTCAACATGAATGCCTGCATCTCATATATCGAGACTCCCGATGAATACCTCAACCATGACAGCATAAAATTCCACGAGCGCATGGGATATACGCTCGTGGCTCATTTTCATCTCTGCGGAAAGAAATTCGGCAGATGGTATGACATGGTGTGGATGGAGAAACTCATCGCCCCACACACCTGAGAGTTCACTCCTTGCCTGTCTCCGACAAGACTTCTATCAGAAAATCGGAGACGAGGCCGGTGGCGCGATAGATGTTCTGACTGAAACCGTGGTCGAAAGCGTCAAGCAGTTCCCAACGGCTGCCGGCCCACAGGTCGCGGAAGCGCTCGCCATAGGTGTAGGGCACCACACGGTCGGCAGTGCCATGCACGATGAGCGACGGCCCCTGGTATTTGGACGCCGTCTCATAGATGGGCAACGAGAAAGCACTCTTGATATATTCACGTCCCAACTTCAGGCCGCCATAGAGCGACACCGACTCCGGAGGGTCGAGAGGATCGTAGACGGCACCCATCGTGCTGCCACGGATGGCATCGTCGCGAAGCACAGCGGCAGGCGCCATCAGCGCCACAGCCGAAAGAGAGCCCGGCTCCAACTTGCCAGCCGTCATGGCGGCCACCACGCCACCTTGTGAATGGCCCACGATGGCCACCTTGCTCACATAGCGCAGGTCGCGCACATACTCATACACAGCGAGGGCATCCTCTATCTCGTTGGGAACGGTCATATCTACGAACGCTCCCTCACTCTCTCCATGTCCGTTGAAATCAAAACGGATGCTGGCGATGCCATGGCTCACCAGCGAATCGGCTATCAGTTCAAACATCGGACCGTCCTTACGCCCACTGAAGCCGTGGCAGAGCATCACCATCGGGCACCGGGCACCCTGGGCCAGCTCCGGCCGCTGGATGATGCCCACCAACTGGCCTTTGCTGCCATCAATGGTCACACGCTCGGTGATGCCTCCTACGTGATGTGGCTGCTCCTTGGCCATCAGTTCGGTGAGGGTGACCTCTAATTTATCTGACAGCACGGTGCTGAGCACCACCTTACCCGACGGGTCGACGAGCACCAACGAAGGAATCCACTTGATGCCGAAAGCTTTCGCCACCTCGGAATCAGCCATCCGCTTGAGGTCGCTCAACTGTGGATAGGCGATGGAATAACGCTCGATGGCCGACTGCCAATTCGACACCTCCGTATCAAAAGAGAGCCCCACAAAGCGCACGCCTATAGGGGCAAACTTACGATATATCCGCTGGACATTGGGCATGTCGCGACGGCAGTCAGGACACCACGAAGCCCAGAAATCCAGCACCGCATAATGACCGTCAACGCACTTGCCGAGCCGCTGGTTCTTCCCTGCGGGGGTCTTCAACTTGAAATCGGGAATGGAGGTGCCTGGTCTCAACATGCTGACAGCATACTTGCTGTCGGCATCTGATGACGGCTGCTGTGCCATGGCCGTCAAGACGACCCACGGGCACAGCAGCGCAAATAGGGTTGGGAAAAGACGTGTCATCTCACGATTTTGGCATACTGCTTGAACACATAGTAGGTGCCGTTGCCATATCTCACTTTATACCAGTCGCCAGACTCACCTACACACTCGAGTATATCACCCTTCTTGGGACCGCGGGCGGTGCCGTCCTTCCACTTCAGGTAGTTGTAGTTGAGGCCGGGCCCCATGCGCAGGCGGACACCCACGCCAGTGATCTGAACCCTCGATGTATATACCGGGGCGCCCGACAACTTGGCATACTGCTTAAACACATAAGCCACATTCTGGCCGTATCTCACCTGATACCAGTCGCCGTCCTCACCAAGTAACTGCAGGCGGGTGCCCTTCTTGGGAGAAGTGCCGTAATAACCATAATTGAGACCGGGACCGTAGCGCATCCTCACACCGGTGCCTGTGATGGTGACATAACTGCCCTGCTGCACCTCGTCGACACTGAGGAGGGTGGAAGCATTGGCCGTGGCTACCGACATGCCAAGCAACATGACAAGGCACATCAACGTTTTTCTGAACAAACTGTTGTTTTGCATAATAGTTTAGGGTTGATTAATAATATAAGACTTTCAAGGTTGACAGTGAAAACAATTCACTTCTGCGTAGCAAAGATATACATTTTTACTTAAAAAAACGAGTTGTTGACTGAATTTATTCGGTAAAAGCGGTTTTTTGTCGTATTTTTGCCCAAGAAAACAAACTTATGCTCCCTAAATGAGGAGAAAAAGACAAGCTATCAAGACAAACATCCACTTTAAGCATTATATATGAAAAAGGTATTAGTTATGATGATGGTGGCCGCATCAGTGAATGCCATGGCCGATGATTACGAATATCTGACCTTCGAAGGCAGTGAAGGCACACTGTCGATGGCCGCCAAAGGACTCACCATCACATTCGACAAAGGACAAATGACTGTCGTCAATGGCAACGAAAGCCACACCATTACGCTGAGCACACTCAGCAAGATGTACTTTTCCAACACCACAGGCATCTCCGAAGCGGAGACAACACCCGGCGACACCCAGGTTGAGGTCTACGCCACAAGCGGCATGCTTATGGGGAAATATGACAGTCTGGACGATGCCAAGGGCCACCTTCGCACGGGTGTCTACATCGTGAAGAGCAACAACAAAACATTTAAAATCGCTGTAAAATGAGAAAGATTCTTTTATCGGTCATCGCCGTGACCTTCCAACTGGCGGCTCTCGCGCAGACCGCCAATATCCATGTGGGAAATATCGTCTACCGCATCCCCGCCGACAAAGCGGGAGAAATGAGTTATGCCAACGGCAGCACACTCACGGTCATCGGCAAGACACTCAGCACCGACGAGATAGACAAGATAGAGATAGACAACAGCACCGTGACGGAAAACCTCGTGGAGGTGGACTATGACGGCAATAAGGCAACGGTGGCCGTGCCTTACAATATCATGGGACTACTTACCGTCAAGACCGACGGGGCTCACGTGAGCATCGTGCAGGATGAAAGTGTCGCCGATGAGATCACATACTCTCTCAGCGGTGCCAGCTCCGACGGTTCGTTCTACATGGACGGCGAGCTGAAAGCCACGCTGATTCTCAACGGGTTGACACTCAACAACCCCGACAGTGCCGCCATCAATATCCGCGACGGGAAACGCATCGCCGTGCAACTGGCAGACGGCACCACCAACACCCTGACAGACGGGAAAAACGGAAGTCAGAAGGCATGCTTCGCAGTGAAAGGACACACCGAGTTTGAGGGGAGCGGGACACTCAACATCACGGGCAATACCGCCCATGCCTTCTGGGGGAAGGAATATGTGCAGCTGAAGAAAGGCACCGGTGCCATCAACGTGCTCGGTGCCGTGGGCGACGGCTTCAACGTCAATCAATACTACCAGCAGAACGGCGGCACCGTGAGCATCAGCAACGTGGGCGACGACGGCATACAGGTGAGTTTCAAGACCGACGACAACGACAACGTCATCTCCACCGACGAGGACGAAGACAACACCGGCGAAGTGCTCGTCAAGGGCGGGACACTCAACATCACGGTGACAGCCCTGGGCACCAAGGGCATCAAGGCCGAGGGCCCCATTACCGTCAATGAGACGAAAGCCACAGCCACCGTCACCGTCAGAGCCACCGGCGGCACCTCGGTGAGCGGCACCGACTACACCGGAAGCGCATGCATCAAGAGCGACAAGGCCATCACCATCGACAGCGGCACACTCACACTGACAGCCACCGGCCAGGGCGGACGAGCCTTGCTCAGCGAAGGCACCCTCGACATCAACGGCGGCACCATCAGCGCACGCGCCGAAGGAAGCAACTACGGCAGTTCCAGCGGTGGCGGTGGCGGAGGCGGACGTCCCGGCGGCGGTGGCTGGGGCGGCTGGGGCGGCGGCTCCCAGTCGAGCAGCGGCAAAAACGCCAAAGGTGTGAAAGCCGAGGGCGCCATCAGCATCACAGGCGGCGACATCAACATCTACTCGGCCAGCCATGAAGGCCTGGAGTCGAAATCGACACTCAGCATCTCCGGAGGCACCATCTATGTGAAGGCGTCCGACGACGCCATCAACTCCACCAGCGACATGACCATCTCCGGCGGGTATGTCTATGCCTACGCCACCGGCAACGACGGTCTTGACGCCAATGGCAACATGACCATTCAGGGGGGCGTGGCCATCGCCTTCGGCGGCAGCGGCGCGGAGACCGGCATCGACATCGACGAAAAACACTCACTCTCCATCAAAGGAGGACAACTCTTCGGTATCGGCGGAAGGACAGACAGCAGATACGGCACATGCACACAGTCCTACGGATATACCACAAGCAGCGTCAGGTGCACATCGGCCAACGGCTATTTCGTGCTCTCACAAGGCACCGACAGAATCTTTGCAGTGAAAGTGCCGACGGCCTACAGCGGTGTGGTGATCGTGAGTTCACCCTCCATGGTGAAGAACACCACCTACAGCGTGGCCTCTGCCACATCGGTCGGAGGTGAAGAGATCAACGGATTTGTCGCCAACCCGAGCGTGAGCACCGTCTCCAACTCCGTTTCCCTCACAGGAAGATAAGCGACAAAACATCATCTACGAGAGCGGTTCTGCCCATTTTCGGGGGCAGAGCCGCTCTCTTTGTATCAAGAACATTAGAAATTCTCTCATTTGCGAAGGAATAAAGAAAAAATCACTAAATTTGCCGAAAATTGCTATTCATTACATCTATCCATTCAAAGTCACACACATGAGAAATCTTAAAATCCTGACCGCCATCCTATTCGTCTCATTCATGGCCGCCCTGCCGGCAAGTGCCCAATGGCCCGCGAGAAACAGCCGCCCATGGGAAAAAGGAGCCTTTGAGACACGGCAATACCGCAACCTGTTCGTGGAAATGGGATACCAGCCACAAGCCGTGGAGAAAAAACTGCAAGAAGTGTTCGACGACGTCTTCCGCGGCCCCAACAAAGTATATTTCGAGGTGGGAGACTCGCTGGGCTACATCAGCGACATCAAAAACCATGATGTGCGCACAGAAGGAATGTCGTATGGCATGATGATCGCCGTACAGATGAACCAGAAAGACATCTTCGACAGATTGTGGAGATGGAGCAAGAAATACATGCAGCACCAGCAAGGCTCACGAGAGGGCTATTTCGCATGGAGCTGCAAGACCGACGGCACACACAACGCTGAAGGGGCTGCCTCCGACGGTGAGCTCTACTTCATCACCTCACTGCTCTTCGCCTCCAACCTCTGGGGCAACGACACCGGCATCGACTACAAACGTGAGGCAAGACACATCATCGACTGCGCCATGTCGAAAGACGGTACCGACGGACAGCAGCCGCTGATACACCCCGAGCACAAACTCATCACCTTCACACCCGACAATATGGGGTCTCGCTTCACCGACCCCTCCTACCATATTCCAGCATTCTATGAGGTATGGGCAAGATGGGCCGACGACGGAAGGGCCGACTTCTGGAGGGAAGCGGCGGCAAAAGCCCGTGAGTTCCTGCACAAGGCCATCAACCCGGAGACGGGCCTCAATCCCGACATGTGCAACTACGACGGCACGATCATGGACAACCCATGGATGCGCAGAGGCGGCAGCGCCAACTTCCGCTACGACTCCTGGCGGGTGCCGATGAACATCGCCCTCGACTACGAATGGAGTTGCAAGGACAAAGAATGGCAGCAGAAATATGCCGAGACATTCCAGAATTTCCTCTACAAGCAAGGTGTCGACTCCTTCGTCGACCAATACAGGGTGGACGGCACACTGCCTGAAGGCAACGAAATCCTGCAGGCTGGAGGATTCAGAAAACTCAGGCACAGCATCGGACTCGTGGCGACCACCGCCGCAGCATCAGTGATGTGCACCCACGAGAAGAAACGCGAATTTGTGAAAGCATTGTGGGACATGCCCCACCAACCCTTCGAAGACGGTTATTTCGACGCCTACTACGACGGACTGCTGCGACTCTTCGCCTTCATGCACCTCAGCGGCCACTATCGCATCATCTTCCCCGATGCCATGAGAGAACTCAAGGCTGGCAACATGAGCATGACCATCGACACGGGAGCCGGCGGAAGAATCGTCTCACTCAAATACGACGGCAAAGAGGTCATCTCGCAGTCGAAAGCCCCCGAATCCTTCGGAAGCACGTTCTGGACAAGTCCTCAAAGCGTGTGGAACTGGCCACCGGTGCAGGAAATCGACAAATATCCTTATGAAATCACCGAAGACGGCCCGCAGCGACTCACCATCACCAGCCAGGTGGCTCCCAAACTGGGAATGAGCGTGAGCAAGAAATTCGTGACCGACAAGAAAAACGGCCGCATCGACGTGACCTACCAGATTGTCAACGCCGACAACCGTCCTCACGAGGTGGCTCCCTGGGAGGTGACACGCGTGCCCCACGGTGGTCTTATCTTCTTCGAGGCACCCCTTGAGGGCATCACACCGGCAGGACTCATGACCTTCGAGAACGCGCACGGATGCGCATGGACAAAGCCCGACGTAAAACAGGAGAACAGAAAGGTGAACGCCGACGGCAAGGGATGGCTGGCGTTCCTCAACGACGGTCTGCTGCTGCTCAAGACTTTCGACGACCTGAAAGACGGTCAGCCTGCTCCCGGAGAGGCTGAGATACAAGTCTATATCAACAGGGGGAAGAGCTATATCGAACTGGAGAGCCAGGGTGCCTATGTCACCCTCAAACCGGGAGAGAGCCTCTCATGGACTGTGGGATGGACGCTCACAGAATGCCAAGACAAAGAGCCGTCGAAGCAACTCGCCGACAAAGTGAAAAAACTGGCGAAGAAAAATATGCCGAAAAGCAAACGCCCCTAAATGGGGCGTTTGAAGCATCGGTGACGGCGGGTCCGCTCCGTATCCATATACTGCCATTGGCTGAGCACTCCCTTGTTTGACTCCATCTGGGGCATAGCCTCAGCCTGGTAGTAGCCTACTCTTCTGCAACTCTGTATCAAGTCGTCGAAGATGAGCGCATTCGCTCCCTTTGAGCGATATTCGGGTAGCACGCCGATGAGCAGCAGGTCGGCCGTATCGGTTTTATGCCACTTGAGGACGCGGAGCAGATGCCACCAACCGAAAGGAAAGAGGCGACCGTCGCGCGTCTTGCGAAGGGCCTTGGAGAAGGAGGGGAAGGTGACGCCAAACCCCACCATCCGGTCATTGTCGTTGCCATCGACAATGGCTGCCACCAACTGAAGGTCGGCAATCTTGATATAGTCGTTGATCAACTTGTCTATCTGGCGATCCGTGAGACGGGCAAAGCCGTAGAGGCCGTCGTAGGTCTCGTTGAGAATCTCAAACAACTCGCGGCCTTTGCCACCCTGGATCAACTCTTTGCGGGTGAACTTATGAACGCGCAGGTTGTAGCGCTTCTTCACCATCTCTGCCAGACGGGCAAACTTGTCAGGAGTCTTTGCGGGTATATTCACATGAAGCTCCACATAATCATTGTCCTTGACGAAGCCTCCAATGTGCTCTATATGATCAACGTAATAGGGATAGTTATAGTTGATGTACATCGTAGCAAGACGGTCGAAACCCTCCACAAGCATACCCTCACGGTCCATATCGGTGAACCCCAACGGGCCTGCCACCTCGTTCATGCCCCGCTCGCGGCCCCATTCCATCACCGCGCCCATCAGGGCTTCAGAGACAGCATAGTCGTCGATGAAGTCGAACCATCCGAAGCGCACCTGACGGCACTGCCAGCGCTCATTGGCATTGCGGTTGATGATGGCGGCCACACGCCCCACCACCTTGCCGTCCTTGAAGGCCAGGAAATAATCGGCGTCGCAGCACTCAAAAGCCGGGTTGCGGTCCTTGCGGAGTGTTGACATCTCGTCAAAATAGAGGAAAGGCACAGAATAGGGGCAGTCACGGTACAAGTCATAATAGAACTGCACGAACTGCTTCAATGCCTTCCGGTTCTCAACCTTCTTAATCTCGATGTTTCCCATGATTCTTCCTTGCCTTCGCCCGTCGTTTCACTGCATATCATAGACCACCTGCATCAGGCGCTTGCCCAACTCGTCGGCCTCCTCCATCGTGGCAGCCTCGCTGTAGACGCGGATGATAGGCTCGGTATTCGATTTGCGCAGATGCACCCACTTGTCGGGGAAATCAATCTTCACGCCGTCGATGTCGTTGACCTGCTGGTCGCTGAACATCTCCTTCACACGCTCAAGGATAGCGTCGACATCGGTCGAGGGGGTGAGGTCGATACGGTTCTTGGCGATGGAGTATTCGGGCATCTCGGCCCTCAACTCACTCACCTTGCAGCCCTTGTGGGCAAGCGAAGAGAGGAAGAGTGCAATGCCCACCAAGGCGTCACGCCCATAATGGCTCTCAGGATAGATCACTCCGCCATTGCCTTCGCCGCCAATCACGGCACCCACCTCCTTCATCTTGGTGGTGACATTCACTTCGCCGACGGCAGCAGCCGAATAGCAGCCGCCATGGCGCTCGGTGACATCGCGCAAGGCACGCGTGGACGAGAGATTGGAGACGGTGTTGCCCGGTGTATGCGCCAACACATAGTCGGCCACGGAGACCAAGGTGTATTCCTCGCCAAACATCCGGCCGTCCTCGCAGATGAACGCCAAGCGGTCAACATCCGGGTCGACCACGATGCCGAGGTCGTAGCCTCCGCCACGCATCGCCTCCATGATGCCGGAGAGATTGCGCTCCAGCGGCTCCGGGTTGTGGGCGAAATCGCCTGTGGGATCGCCGTTGAGGATAGTGTAGCTCACGCCGAGACGGTCGAGCAAACGGGGAAGGATGACACCACCCACGCTGTTGATGGTATCCACACACACGCGGAACCCCGCCTTGGCCACGGCAGGCTGGTCTACCAACCGCAATGCCAGGACAGCGTCGATATGCTTCTCGTCGAAGCTGCCGTCGCTCACATAATGGCCGAGATGGTCGACGTCGGCATATTCGAAATCCTCCTTCTCGGCGATAGAGAGCACCTCGTTGCCGTCGTCCTTGGTGAGGAACTCACCCAGGTGATTGAGCAGTTTCAGTGCGTTCCACTGACGCGGGTTGTGGCTCGCGGTGATGATGATTCCGCCATCGGCGCCGGCCATGGTGACAGCCAGTTCGGTGGTGGGGGTGGTGGCCAGCCCAATGTCGATCACATCATAGCCCATACCGATGAGCGTGCCGCAAACCACACTGCGCACCATCTCGCCGGAGATGCGAGCGTCACGCCCCACGACAATGCGGTTGTGGGAAGACTGTCCGCTGCGGCGCAGGAAAGTGGCATAAGCTGAAGTGAACTTGACGATATCAAGGGGATTGAGTGTATCGCCGGCAGGCCCGCCTATCGTTCCGCGGATGCCTGAGATAGATTTGATGAGTGTCATATTTTTATATTCCTCGTTCGTAGGTTAATTCATAATAACAGGGGCAGACACTCGCCAGGGCGGTCTGCGTACCTTGACTGTGGGGGACGATAATATTGACCTTGGCCACCTGGTCGCCCTCCTCCACCATCCGGCCTACATTGACATACGACAGGGGCACAAGCCATCCGGCGGGCACCGACGTCGTATTGTAATAACTGGTCATCACCCCGCTCACGAAGGTGGCGGTGAACGTGCCCAAGGTGTTGGTCACCGACATCTTGTCGGGAAGCGAAGAGTAGTAGAGCACATTGTTCGACATCTGAAGGGAGTCGGTGAGAAGGTTGTACTCGTTGAAACGGCAGAGCACATTGACTGTCTCGCCGTTCTTGATCTTCTCGCCACAGCCTCTACGCACAATCTGCATATAGATGCCCGTGTTCTCGAAAAGCACAAATTCCTTCTTACTCACGTCGGTCAGGGTGTCGCGCTTGAAGTCGCTCTCAGAGATGACCTTGATGCCCTGTGCCTCGACAAAGGCCCTGATGGCGGCACGCTCTTTATTCTTCTGGTCGGCATAAGTCTCGCTGTCGTGACACGAAGCAAGCGCCAGCAGACCGGCCAGCAATATAAGCAAAATAGATGGTTTCTTCATTTCCTGATTGTCTCTTTTTGATTCATCACGAAAGCCACAACAGACTTTCAAGGTGCAAAGATAGTGCAAAATTCCGATTAAGCGAGGAAAAAACCAATTTATTTGTTTTTTCGAGCGTGAGGAATTTATTCAAACCGAGCGGAATGCAAAGCAAATAACGAAGTTTTTGCTTTCATTCCCGAGGTGCAGCCTATCTTCGCCACTCCCCCATCCTATTCCGGCACGATACCGTCGTGTGCGGCGAAATACAGGATGGCACGGTGCACCACTTGCTCTGCCTCTTCCATCGTGCATGTCAGCTTGCCGCCAGCGGCATTCTTGTGGCCGCCGCCGTTGAAGAAACGCTCTGCCAGCACATTGCAGAAATATTGGTCTACGGAGCGAAGGCTCACCCATATCGTGCGCTCACGCTCAGTGTCCTCGCGGAGGGAGATAGACAGGCGCATGTTCCTGATGCGAAGCGGCTCGTTGACAAGACCCTCGGCGTCGCCCCTGATAAAGTGGAAGCGCTTCATCTCCTCGCGTGTGAGCGTGTAATAGCACGCATGGGCATTGGGGAAGACCACCAGTTTCTGACTCAGCACATAGCCCCGCATCCTCAGGCACGACTCGCTGAGGGTGTTATAGACATTGCGGTAGATTTTGTCCTTATCGATGCCCTTGGTGAGCAACTGCCCGATGATGAAATACACCTCGGGGCGGGAGGAGTTGTAGGTGAAGCCTCCGGTGTCGGTCATCATGCCAGTGTAGAGGTTGACGGCGGCAGAACGGGGCATCTGGTCAAAACCGTCCATCTGCCAGATGAGCCGGAACACCAGTTCGGAGGTGCTGCTCATCACCGGGAACGAGATGGTCATTTCGGCAGCCACATCAGGATTCTGATGATGGTCGATGAGCACTTTGCGGGCAGAAGAGGCGTCGAAGACCTCCTGCATGTCGAGCAGACGCGACGAACTGTTGAAATCGAGGCAGAAGACGAGGTCGGCATGGGCAAAGGCCTCTTCCACCTCCGCTTTGTGCTTGTCGTGCCGCACCACGCGCTCCTTGCCGGGCAGCCATCCTAAGAAGTCGGGATAGGCGTCGGGAGACACGAGCATAGGTTTTTTACCGAGCATCTGCAAATAGTCGCCCCAGCCGATCATGGAACCGATGGCGTCGCCGTCGGGACTCTTATGGCAACACAGCACGATACGCTCCGAAGATGCAATAATTTGTCGCAGGGATGCGATTTCCGCATCCGAGAGCAGGTTAAGATTCATTTATCAGATACATGAAATCAAAGGCAAAAGCCAAGAAAGCCTTTGCCTTTGAAAATGATATACTATGCGTTTAGAACAATTTCTCGGGATATACCCCCTCGGCGATGAGCGACTGTATCTTCTCCACCACGCTGGGACGGTCGGCTGAATAGGTCACGCCAAACCACTTGCTCGTGGTGTCGAGCACACGCACCGTGGCCGTACCCTCCACAATCAACTTATTGACCATAAGGGGAATGAAGAACTCGGCCTTGAGGTTCTCCATGTTCTTGGGGTCGCTGAGGAACTCCTTGAAGTAAGCCTCACTATGGGCGAAATAGTCGGGGGTGAAGCCCCACATGTTCATACTCACAGGAGTGTTGTCGTCGACAGGCACCCAAGCGCCCTCCTCGTCCTTATAGCAGATAGGACCGTTGACACGCATGATCTCTGTGCGCTCCACCACGGTGGTGAGGTTCTCATTGTCGTCCTTCGAGCAAATGCCACGGGCCACCGTGCCATTCTCCGACAATGTGTTGCCCACGCGGAAACCCACCATGGCATATTTGTTGGTGCTGCCCTCAGGAAGGTCGGCCAGGAACTTGCCAATCACCATAAAAGCGTCGCGGTTGTAGAAGTCGTCGCAGTTGATCACACAGAACGGCTCCTTGATAGCCTCAGCGGCCATCATCACGGCATGGTTGGTGCCCCAAGGTTTCACACGGCCCTCGGGAGGAGTGAAGCCCTCGGGCAGCGAGTCAAGGCTCTGGAAGACAAGTTCTGCGGGGATGTGTCCCTCATATTTGCTGAGAATCTTCTCTCTGAATTCCTGTTCAAAGTCCTTACGAATGACAAACACGATTTTTCCAAATCCAGCCTTGATGGCATCGTAGATGGAGTAATCCATGATGGTCTCACCATTGGGACCTAATCCGTCGAGTTGCTTCAGTCCGCCATAACGGCTTCCCATTCCTGCAGCAAGCAATAGCAATGTTGGTTTCATAATTAATATTTAAATAAGGTTGATACTTGAATGCAAAGGTAGTGCAAATCGAGCGCAATGCAAAGCAAAAGACGAAGTTTTTTGCTTTCATTGCCGAGATGCAGCCTACCTTCGGACGAAGTCCAAAGGTGCAAATCGAGCGGAAAGCAAAATAAAAATGTTTTTTTATTTTCTTTCCCGAGATGCAGCCTACCTTACCTCTTTATTCACACGAGGGAATCGAGCAACCCCTCGCAGGCATCCTCAAGCAACTCGATGACCAGTTCGAAACCGGCATCACCCCCATAATAGGGGTCGGGCACATTGTCGTGCATCGGATGATGGCGCAGATAGTCGGCCATACAGACAATTTTGCGCAAGTCGTAAGGGCTGCGCGCCATCGACTGCAAGTCGGACACGTTGGAGGCGTCCATCCCTACGATGAGTTGGAACCGGTCGAAATCGGAGGGTGAAAACTGGCGCGCACGGCTCGTGAAGTCATAACCATGACGCGCCCCATGACGCCGCATGCGGGGGTCGGGCAACTCACCCACATGCCAATGACCGATACCGGCAGAGTCGACCTCAAACATCGCCTGAAGTCCTCTCAGCTCTATCTGATGACGCATAATCTCCTCTGCCGCCGGTGAACGGCAGATATTTCCAAGGCATACAAACAGTATTCGTTTCAATCTTTTCATATTTGAACAAATGTCATTCATATTTACACATTCTTTTTCCGGCAAATCAGCGAAAAAACACTTAACGTTTGCTATATTCAAAAAATATTCATACTTTTGTCGCATAAACAACGATAACACACAACAATGACTCCTAAAGAGACCAACGAAGTCCATCTGACCTGGCAGGGAAAAATCGCCTGCCAATACGTATACAGCAACTTAAGATTAGATACTACCCAAGTCAAAACATCCGTCAACAGCTACGTCTACGCCCTCTTCTTGAAAGGAAGCGCACGCATCAAGTTTGACAAGCATGAAATCGAGGCAACCCCCGGAGATTTCCTGATTTTCCCGCCTCATATCCCCCCCATCATCATCAGTACATCTGAGGACTATCAGGCCATTTGCCTAATCGTCAGTTCCAGCTTCGTCTACGACAGCCCGATTGTACGCAATGTGTTCCAGACAGCGACGTTCTCTCTCATACACGAGGACGACCCCATCATCAGACTGTCTCAAGACACGTACTCCTTCCTCCATCAGATTTTCCTTCTCATCATGAGGCAAATCAAAAACAGCCACCTTCATACCACTGAAGCACTCCATGCCCTCTACGGTCTGATGCTGGCAGAAATGATGAATGAGATAGAGCAGAAGGAGAGGGACGACAAAGTGGTGGGACAGCACGCATACAAGATTTTCATTGAGTTCAACAGACTGATGAGAAATCATTTCCGTGAGCATCACGACATCACCTTCTATGCCGAGCGCCTTCAGATTTCACCACGATACCTCTCGATGGTCGTCAAGAAGATCTCGCATCTCACAGTGGCCACGTTCATCAACCGCTACCTGATGCTCGAGGCGTGCTGGCTGCTCAAGACCACGGACTATAGCATTCAGCAAATCAGCAATATGCTTCATTTCGCCGACCAGGCCTCTTTCTCCAAATTCTTCAAGCGCCTAAAGGGAATCAACCCGCTACAGTTCCGCCAGCAGGAGGATTTGTCCTTATAAAAGGCTTCTCACACCGACTCGGCAATGTTGGTCAACAGTTCCTTCGTGGTAATACTCATGCCCAGTAAACGAAGACGGCGGCACACCTCAGCGGCCTGGATGATGGTCTGACGACGGAAGTCGGAAGCCATGGCAGAGAGCGCCTCAAGCTCTGTGGCAAACACATTGGCCTCCGTGTAGGGAGTGCGCATATTGCGCAGATAATAGGTAATCTCCCAATAACCTTTCAACTGGTCGCCAAGGTCAATCCACTCCTTCTCCACCTTCCTCACGGTGCCCACACCCGGGATGCCGTTGACCGCCACGTTCTCTGTCACCCAAACCCGCTCCCCCACGGAGAAACGGGCTTCGGGCTCCACGTCGGGGGGATTTTCCCCGACCTCGCCACGGTCCTCACTCCAGAAGCCATTGAGCAATGAGCAATTGCCATCCTGAAGTGCGTCGAGCTCTGACCTCAACTGAGAGATTTCCTCTTCAGAGAAATCCCTTCGTCTGAATCCATGCATTAGCAGTTCCTTCTCCAGACGAGCCTCAAGATTCATATCTCTTACAAAATCATCTTTCTCGAAATCCATCACTCTGATATTTTATTCAACTCACTCCGACCTCACCTTTTCCGTTTATTCAACGAAACCGGCAATCAGAGTGTGTACTTTTCATTGTTTGTTTCTAACTGCAAACTTAAAAAAAAAATTCGACAATCAGCCCATTAGGACAACGGAAATGGTCAATCTGAGGCTTTTTTTCTATATAATAAGGAATATTTGGGCCAAAGTTTGCGGTTATCGTTGAAAATATATACTTTTGCATGTTTAACCAAAAACCTTTTTCCTACTATAACATGTCAAGACTTGACAAATATCTTAACAGCAGAAACGCCCAGCAAAGAGAGTACTGCCTTTATTGGCTCACAGCTTTCGGCATACAGTCCGTGGTGCAGCTGAAACCGTCGGACGACTTATATGCCATCATCACACGACATATCGAGGGCGACATCGACATCCATCGCACACGCGATGAACTCAGAGAGTTCTACAACAATTATCACAGAAGTAGCGGCGACAGGCAAATCCACCGCAATGAGGAAGCCGACAAAGTGGCGGTGAGAATCGTAGAGACATGGCTCGACAATGATTTCGAGCTCTCTCTCGACCATTTCTCCAAAGTGCACAGACAGATGTTTCATGGTATCTACCACAACTCTGGCGAGTTGCGCGAAAAGCCTTTCAGCAAAAAAGAATGGGTGCTGGACAACGCTTCAGTGATCTACCCTAAAGCCGACCGTATCGAAGACCGGCTGGAATATGTATTCGACAAAGAAAGGAGTTGTGACTATTCGAAGATGTCGAAGACGCACCAGATGAGGCACTATTGTGAATTCATTGCCAGTCTGTTTATGCTCAATGCGTTCCACTATGCCAACAGCCGCGCCACGTTTGTGTTCGCCGTCAAATATATGCTCTCAAGAGGATTCCACCTTCAGAACGACACTTTTTATCGGGAGGCATGGTTCTTCCGCAATGCCATCATCAGGGCATTCTATACCAATATGCACCAGGGCATCTACGCCACGACGGAATACATGGAGATGTTTATGCGTAACCTCTTCTTCAATGAAGACAACACGCTGAAAAACCACCGGATGGTCATCAGAGGAGAGTGAGCATCACTCCCCTACTCTTTCTGCCAAGCCATAACTCACCCAGTTGCCCAGCAGCTGGGTGCAGTCGTTATAGGCCGTAGAGTCATCCACCTCGTAGGCCGCAGTGAGGACACGCACCATGTCGGACACACCAAAGGCATCGGCACCGCGAAGGCTGTCAAGCACCAGACGTGCCGACTCGTTCATCATCATCATCTGATGCATGTCGATATGGCGGGCCACCGTGTCGACCATCAACAGACGGTCGCCGTCGGCAGACAAATGGTAGCGGCGGGCGATGCGAAAGGCAGATGAAGGAGAAAACGACGGATTCACTGCCGGAGGCTCAAGCAAGGCCCCGTCACGCTCCAACTTCGTCATCCGCGCCAGGATGCGCGACATCACCGTGTGCTCCACACTTTTGTTGTGATCGCCCTTGATCGTCACGCTGTCACCTTGGATGTCTACAATCCGGTGGAGCACATAATGCTCCCCAGGGAGTTCGGCCAATACGACATCACCCTCTTGGTAGGACGGAGACATCTGCAACGTCACCACATCGGTATTGTCGTGAATGGTGGGCAGCATACTTTGCCCGCGAGCCACAAGGCTGACCGTATAGCCTTCACGAAGGTAAGGCTTCATCTTGCCAAAAAACACTGGATTGGGAATCTCCAATTTGTCAGACTCCTGTGCCTCCGACGCGCCTTTGCCCCCAGCCTCAGTGCCACGACAACTGACAGTGAGCAGGAATACTACAGCCAAAAAGGCAAGAAAAAGACATGGTTTCTTGATATCACACATAGGTCTACCTGTTGAATTGTAAAAAGTCGGGAAAAAGAATCTGTTATTCTATGCTAAGGTCAGCTCCCTTTTTGTGATATTACGGAAAAAATAACAAACGGGTGAAAAAAACGAAGCCAGACCTATCGGTCTGGCTTGTTTTTGTTCTGTTTCTAATTAGAACAGGGGCTCTGCCTGAACGGGGTCGCCACCACCCTGAGTAGAAGCGGGGTTCACGGGATCGTCGCAGA
>CADBLU010000134.1 GCA_902795605.1 uncultured Prevotellaceae bacterium
AATGGTGCCGAAGTAGTGGTCGTCCATCTGCTGGTTCTTGGCCGAGTCGTGGCCCATGAGTGTGCGCCCTGTGAGCATCAGGTCGGGGCGTGCGCTATAGAGTCCCTCGTCGACGAGGAAAAACTCCTGCTCCCATCCGAGGTTGCATGTCACCTTCTTCACTTCGGGATAGAAGTAGTGGCACACCTCGGTGGCGGCATTACCTACGGCCCTGAGTGCACGTAGCAACGGCGCCTTGTAGTCGAGGGCCTCACCAGTATAGGAGATGAAGACGGTGGGGATGCAGAGGGTGTCGTCGATGATGAAGACAGGTGATGTGGGGTCCCACGCCGAGTATCCCCGCGCTTCGAAGGTGTTGCGGATGCCGCCATTGGGAAACGACGAGGCGTCGGGCTCCTGCTGCACGAGCAGTTTGCCGCTGAACTCCTCTATCATGCCGCCTTTGCCGTCGTGCTCGATGAAAGCGTCGTGCTTCTCGGCTGTCCCTTCGGTGAGCGGTTGGAACCAGTGGGTGTAGTGTGTAACCCCGTTCTCGTCGGCCCACTGTTTGATGCCTTTGGCCACGGCATCGGCGATAGAGCGGTCCAGTCTCGCGCCGTTGTCGATGACATCTACCATTTTCATATAGACGTCGCGTGGGAGGTATTTGAACATCTTGTCTCGCGTGAAGACATATTTACCGAAATAGTCCGACGGCCGTTCTGAGGGAGAGATCACTTCGAGTGGCTTTTTCTTGAAAGCCTCTTCCACCACCTGAAATCTTAAGTTTGCCATATTGCTGCTTTTTGTCGTTGCTTTTATGCAGGTTTCCTGATGCGGGTGCAAAGTTACGTCATTTTTTTCGTTTTCCGCTCTATGCAGCTTGCATTTCGTTCACCGATTTGCTGAAGTGGCGTCATATTTCTTTTCCGATAGTGATTGTGGGGCAAATAAAACTTCGTTTTCTTTGCTTTTCGCTCGGTTGATATAAATTCCTTTCGCTCGAAAAAACAAATAAATTGGTTTTTTCCTCGCTTAAACGGAATTTTGCACTATTTTTGCTTGCAGCGAAAATAGGCTGCACCTCGGAAAAGTCAAATAAAACTTTGTTTTTTTTGCTTTTCGCTCGGTTTGCACTATTTTTGCAAAAAAAAGTGAGCGTATGAGAAAAATAGTTTTGATGGCTTTCTTGTCATGGGCCTGTGGCATGGCTGTAGTAGCGCAGGATAAATGTGAGGCCAACATCAGTGCCGATTTCGTCAGTCAGTATATCTGGCGTGGTCAGGAACTTGGTCAGGTGAGTGTGCAACCCACCCTTGGCGTCGGCTACAAGGGGTTCAGCCTCTCAGCATGGGGCAGTGTGGGGTTGTCGCAGCATGAGGATGCCAAGGAAATCGACCTCACCCTCTCTTATACGACAGGCGGTTTCAGTGCGGGTGTGACCGACTACTGGACAGACGAAGCCGGTCCTCGCTATTTTCTCTACGATGCTCACCGCACGAATCATGTGTTTGAAGCCTTCGCAGGATACGACTTCGGGGTGGCTGCCGTCACATGGTATACCAATTTTGCGGGAGCCGACGGCACTCGCAGCGACGGCTCCCGTGCCTATTCCTCTTACTTGGAGTTGTCGGCTCCTTTCTCTCTTGCGGGCTTAGAGTGGAGTGCCGGGGTGGGGGTGGTGCCCTATTCCACCACGTTGTATGATACCGACGGTTTTGCCGTGACCCACTTAGGATTGACAGCCACCAAGGACGTGCAGGTGACCGACAAGTTCACTCTCCCTCTTTTTGCCAGTGTGCTGGCCAATCCGCGTACGCGCAACGCTTATCTGGTGGTAGGCTTTACCCTCCGTCCTTGACTCACTTCAGTTTGGGCTTGAGTTCGTCGGGCGAGTCATTGGTGAACATGTTCACGGGTGGCGCCTCCCGTTCGAAGAGGTGTGTGATGACCTCTGGCTGCAGGGTGATGGCGGGCTGGAAGGCGTCGGAGCGCATATAGCGCAGGATGGAGTGGCGCAGTTGCCGTGCCACTGGCCGCACGTCGGGCCGGCTTTCGATGTCGATGGTGGTCATGAGGAGTTTGCCTCCGAGCACGTTGGCTTCGATGAGCATGCCGAGTTTGCGTGAGACGTGCCATGTGTCGATGGGCTGAATGGCAGGCTGGTATTCGGCGGGAAATTCAGCGAGGTTCATCACTTGCGTGCGGTTGACGAGTTCCCACCAGTTGAGGTTTTGCCAGTCGTCGGTGGGGAAGTCGGCAAACACGGGATGGTCTTTCTGTATATAGGCGCCGGTGGTGTGCGGCGGTCTCATCTTAAACCAGCTGGTGTTCCAGAAGACAGGCATGTAGGTGTGGCGCACGTCGTTGCCGTAGCGCACTTTCCCTGCGGCGGTGATGAGCACCTTGCCGCCTCTGCGGAGCACGTCGAGGGCTTCTGTGTCGAGCGTGTCGGTTACATGGATGCCGGTGAGGTCGTCTGCGGGCAACCTGTCGGGATAGACCCACAGGTCGTAGTGGTTGACGTGTGCCCCTGCGGAGAGTGCCAGGGTCAGTTTGGCCGGGGCCTTCACTGCTGCGGGGTCAAAGGTGATGGTCTCTCCTGCCTCACAGGAGCCGCTTGCGATGGTTTGCGACCCGTCGGTGAGGGTGTAGCCGAGGCGGTTGGGTGCCTCGCCGGTGGTGTCGTAGAGCATGGTGGGGATACGGAGGGTGTCGGCGGTGGTGAAGACGAATTTCGGCATCTTTGCCAGTGGCACCGTCTCGCTGCAGAACTCCCTCCATTCCTTGGCGGTGCAATATCCTTTCTCTTTCCAGTGCACGTTGAGCACACCCACGAGGGCGGTGCCCTGTCCGCTGTAGTCGTTGAGTCCGAGCAGTTGGAATCCTGCATAGTGTGGTGTGCGCAGGTTGCGCTCTATCTCATATTTGTAGGCCAGCACCTGCAGTTTTCCGCTGGCCATGAGGAATTTCCTGGCTTGCTGCTCCATTCCTCCGTCGCGCAGCAGGTCGCGGAAGATTTCCAGGTTGCCGGCCTTATAGGCACCGGTATACTGGTCGATCTCGCTGAAGTCGGGGAAGGCGCACCATTGTCCTTGCTCATGACTGATGCAGGGCTCATCGTTCTCAGGGTGCTCCGCCGTGGCTTTGAAGTTGCGCGGCATCCGTATCTGTTCGGTGAAATCGTCTTCCGACTGCGGGGCGCGGCGGTCCCACTCGAGTCCGCGGGCTCCGCCTTTCACATGATATTCCGCCCCTTCGTCCCAGGCCCATCCGCCGCCCACGCTGGCCACACAGTAGATGCGTGAGGGGTCGTAGGCCTTCATCTCCTTGATGAAGTCGCGTCCCCAGGCCACCCAGTCGCCAGCAGGCTCGTTGCCGGCGGCCATCATGACCAGTGAGGGGTGGCTGCCGTAGGTGTCGATGATGCGGCGGCACTCGTCGGTGAGATACTGGTCGATGGCCATGCCGCGGCGCAGGCGCACACCGTGGTTGGGCCACGACGGGCCTTCAGGCTGCAGGTAGATGCCTAATTGGTCGGCAGCGATGAAGGCGGCCTCCGGCGGACAGTAGCTGTGGAAGCGCATGTGGTTGAGCCCGTATTCCTTGCATTTGCCCAGTACGCGCAGCCACGACTCCACATCGGTGGGCGGATAGCCTGTCTCGGGGAAGCAACAGTTCTCCACGGTGCCCCGCAGTCTTGTTGTCTTGCCGTTGATAAGGATATCCTGACCCTTGGTGGTCACCTCCCTGACGCCGAAACTCACGGGGATGGTGGTGCCGTGGTAGTCCACAGCCACCTTGTAGAGGTAGGGGTCGCTCTCGCTCCATAGCCGTAGCGGCTCGGGCAGGGGGATGTTGTAAATGGTGTCGTTGATGAGGATGCGTGCGGTCTTTCTCTGTATGTCTGTCTCCACTCTCTTGCGGTAGATGACGGGCGCCGACTTGAGCAGGATGTCTCCGGCGATGCCGTTCCAGTCGCCTTGCGTCTGGTCGGTCACGCTGTGTGAGTCCTGTCCCACGCACACGTTCTCTATGCCGTTGTACACACGGATGGTGATGGTGTTCTTCTTGCCGAACTTCACCCACTGCGTGATGTCATATTGGTGGGGGGCGCTGAGCGACATCTGGTGGCCCGCCTCATGGCCGTTGACGTAGACCGTGGTCTCGATATGCGGCCGCTCAAGATAAAGGGTCACCGGACGTCGGCGCCACGACCGCGGGATGACGACGGTGCGCTCATACCAGGCGTTGCCCACATAGTGGCGCGACGGGGTGAGGAAGAAGGGAAACTTCATCTCTCCCGGCCGGCGGTAGCGCTCCATATAGGGATTGAAGAAATAGGAGGAGTCGTAGAGTGAACTCACCCATTGCGTCTTCGGCGTCAGTATGTCGCCTTTGCCGGCGGTGAGCATCGACCCGGGCAGGTGGATGACATCGTCGTAGACCTGTGGTTTCGTGCCTTCGGCAGTGCGGTCGATGGCGAACTGCCATTGTCCTTCGAGGCTGATCTGGGTCTGCGCATGGGTGGCCAAGAGAGGCCACAGGCCTGTGAGACAGACAGTGATGAGCCGCAGGCTGCGGAAGACGGAGTGCCGTGTGGGCGTGTGGGCGTTGTGGCAAGAATAGGTTTTGGTCATGGTTGTTGTATGTTGTGTCTTCGTTTTCATTGCAAATATAGTGCAAACCGAGTGGAAAGCAAAACAAAAAACGAAGTTTTTGTTTTCATTGTTGAGCCGCATCCTATATTCGGACGAAGTCCAAATAATTATATTCCTAACAAAACATAGTTAGAGGTTTTTCTTTTTCTTTTCTCTTTTTTCGGTTGCATAGGTCTTTCTTTCGGAAAAAATGTTTATCTTCGCATGGTGAAAGGAAATGTAGTCCTTGCCGATGACGTCCCGTCGTTGAAATCATGCAAAAGACGACGGCAGATTTTGTGTGCGCTCCCTGATGAAAATCGTGGTTCATCACCTCGAAAGACGGTTTCGGCGACCTGCCAAATGCAAAAAAACGCATAAATAGTGAAATTTGTTGATGAAATAAGATAGAAATACCTTTTAAATAACTCTATATTGTTGAACCAGGAGTCTTTTTCACCATAACAGACTCCACAAAAATCAGAAAAAATGAAAAAACTGATGACAATTTTGCTCGCCATGGCAATAGGCATGCCTTGTCTGGCACAGATGAAAATGGGTCTCGTCAAGGACGAGGATGGTTACACCAACATCCGCAAGGGACCGGGTACGAAATACGAGATCGTCGACCAGGTGCCCGACGGTATGTTCATCAATTTCACGCCTGCCGTGAACGGTTGGTGCAAGGTCTACACCACCTATACCGGCACCGACGAGCAGGATTTCAGGGGCTATATGGCCGCCAATAAGATTGTGGTGCCTCCGCGCGTGGGCGAATGGAAGGAGGTAGCCATGGTGAAAGACGAGGACGGCTATACCAACATCCGTAAGGGTCCCGGAACGAAATTTGCCATTGTGGACCGTGTGCTCGACGGCAGCTGCATCCTCATCAGTGGCGACTACGACGCCAAATGGTATAAGATCTATACGCAGCGCGGCAAGCTGAGAGGATATATCAGCGCCAACAAAGTGATGCGTATCGATTCGCCCTCATTCTGAGGCTTTTGCCGGCAGGCACCTTGTCGACAGTGAACCGGCACATACCGGCGGCCTTTGACTCTGTATTCTGGCTTTCTTAGAGGAAGGGAGTTTCAGTACTATCGTATATTTCTTGGACTCCCCCATTCAGGAGGCTGAACTTGCTGATTTAATTAACTAAATAATAGATAAAGATGCAGAAGATTTACAGAATTGTTCTCTTGTGTACGACTGTCGTGATTGTGCTGAGCCTGTTGATGCTTTTCCGCATCAACAAGCGTCTGGTGCTGTCAATCGACGGTTATGACGTGAGAGACACAATGGTCACCGTCGGTCGTGGTTCGGACATCTGTTTCGACAAGGTGCCTGAACGTTTCTTGTCGGTCACACGCACATCTGAGGGGATAAAGTGGGAAGTCAATCCCAGCTGTGTGGCGAGTGACTCGCTCTGCTATTTGAAAATTAACGACAAGAACCCTAACCTGCACCCGCTGACAGACGCTCAGACGATAAAAGTGAACGTAGGGCGCAGTTCCTATTCGCTGCCCGTGAGCGAGCTCGACAAGTTGCTCGAAGGCCATGAGTCGCAGTATGTGCTGCTGCGCAACGCCCTCGAGAAGCACCGTCGTGAGGCCGGCAACTCCACCTTCGGCGATTTCCGCGAGGAGCGTGGCATCCGCTCGTTCTTCTACCGCGACAAAGACCGCTGGGGTCGTTTGCTGGACTGGCAGATTGTGATTCTCGACAACAGCACCCGCGTCGAGGGTGAGGGCGAGCCGGTGAAATATGCCACCGGAGGCACTGTGGGCGACTACTGCAAGGTGCAGTTCTACCGCATGGCGGAGTATAGCTTCAAGTCCGACGACAAAGACCTCTTCCATATCGGCGAGATCAATTATCTGGCCAAGCCTGTGCTGCTCACCACCCAATGGGGGGCGGGCCATGCCATGTTGCGTGCAGGCGACGACGTTATCAGCGTCGGCTTCCCCAAGCCGCTCACCTATACCGAGGATTGCGGTGTGCTCCGCTCTCTGGTCAAGGGACACACCACTGTCATCACCCTTCAGCAGGACGATGCCTCGATGCCTGTGGGCAGCAATATCTACATCCCTCAGTTCTCTGACAAGGTGCCTTTGGAGGTAAGTCACTTTGTCTATTCGCACGACAGCCTGTTGATTGACGGGCACGATGTGCGGGCGAAGTTCTCTATTGCCCCCAAGTTCGATACCTTCGATGTCGACAAGGGTAATGCTGTGCTGCACGTCCATGCCGGTGTCATCGGCAAATGGTTCCTCCTGTCCTATCTGTGGCTCCCGCTCTTCATCTTCCTCGTCATCTTCTTCGCCTATCCCCGGTTGGTGTCGCTCCAAGGCATCCGTACCGACACGTCCTATTTCTCCACCTATCTGCCCGAGCTTTTCCGTATGGTGTCGCTCATCGCTTTTGCCTACTGTGTGTGCAAGGCGTTGATTGCCATCAAACTCTCGTGGACCTACCCCTATTTTGAGAAACTCAGTGGGGTGTCGGTGGCCAATGGTGGTCTCATCTTGGTGCTTTTCTTCAGTCTCTCATTGCTGTTCAATCGCCAGTTCCTCACAGCAAAGTCGGAGGGCAGGCGGAGGCGTGGCAAACGCTTGAGTCTGTGGGTGGCTGTACTGATGGCTGTGGCAGGACTCGCCCTCTGCGTGGCCACGTTGCGCTATAGCGACCGCTTCTTCAGCCGCGATGTGCTGGCTTCGTATATGCCCGGCGAGGTGTTCAGCTACAATCCGTTCAGTTGGCCTAAACTCAACGGCATCAACGACCTGCACAGAAGTATTCCCTATACGCTCATCTTCACTAATATCGTCGTCATCGGTCTGCTGGTGCTCTATGGCATAAAGCAGTTCTTGGTGTCATGGTTAGAAAGACTGCTTCCGGAAAGTTGGCAGAAGCAGTGGCAGAAGCGGCCTGTCTGGTGGCAGAAATTATCGCAGATGGCAGCGAAGGGCGGCTGGGTGAGCGCATTGCTCACGGCTTTGTTCTATAGCGTGGCCGTGCTGTTCTCTTCGATGATTCCAGGCAATTTCGCTACGGTTTTCATCACTTTCTTCGTGGTGATAGGTGTGGGGCGCTCGCTGCTTAAGATTGACTACTCAGGGAATCGCATTGGAGCGTTTGTCACTTCCGTAATCATCATCTCGATGTTTGTTTTTGCCGCCATTATCTGGCCTACAGCCGACACAGGCTATTTCATCAATTCTTTTGGCCTTGCCGGCCTTATCATCTTCCTCTACATTATGGTAAGTAAGTATGAACGGGTGGCGCCTACAAGAAAAGAGTTGGAGGCCAATCGCAAGGAACGGTGGTGGATGAACGTCCTTATGGCTGTCACCGTCTTCGCGATGGTGGTAGGTATTCCTTGGCTTTTTAGCTTTGTCTATAATCCCGAAAATGTGGACTATAGCCGCAAGACCCGACGCTTTATGATGTTCTCACAGTTCAACGACTATCGTGACAGCGGCTATCGCTATGCGGTGAGCGACACCGAGTTTATGACGGTGATGGTGCACGGCATGTTTAATGCCAGCGGTAAAGACCCCTTGTCGCCCGAGCGTCATGCCCTCCATCCTTCGGTGTCCACTGGCCAGTCGCCTGTGGTGCTCAACGATGTGTCGTTGCCTCTCGCCTTCTTTGGCACCTATGGCCTCGGTGCTTATGTGGTGTTTTTTGGCCTTTTGGCGCTACTATTGCTCGCCGTGGTGAATTACAGCATCCCGTCAACTCGTCGGATGGCCCGTGGAGAACCTATAGGGGCTGACACGCTGTGGCGTCTGATTTCTGTAATGATGTGGGTGGGCTCCTCCCTTTATCTCTATATGTCATACGTGGGTGTGTGCGCGTTCACAGGCAGACTGAACGCTGGCCTCGGTACTGATTCTACCGGGGAAGCTCTCGAGACTGCGGTGCTGCTGGCCTTTATGACCGCCACCCAACTGAAGCAAAGTGAGACTGAGCAGAAACAACAAGTGGTTGAATCAAGATTATGAATAAATTACTTTTCTACATCAAGTTTATGTGGTATGCCTTGTGGGAAAATCTTCATAAGGCCAAGAGTGAGGTGAAGTTGGCCGTCGTGGGTGCGTCCGCCGTCGGCAAGACCTATCTTTTGATTGATTTCATCGAGGCATTGGAGAAACTCGGCTATGATTTGAATAAAAGATATAAGAGTCGGGTACTCCATTCCACAGTGGAGGATCTGTTGGCTCAGGTCGAAGATGACGGTTCGGTGAACAAGTCAGCCGTTGAGTCGTGCCGACAGGAGAACCTGTATTCCTCACGTTTCGTTGATCCCAGCGACAAGCAGGTGCAGATTGAGTTTCTTGATATCCCTGGCGAGGTGATGGTGCCTGATTCAATTAGGATGTTCCGGGCCGTGATGACTGCCATGATGAATTGTCACAACAAGATTTTCACTGTCTCAATCTTTGGCAATCCCAAGACGGGAAAAATGGCTAAGGTGGTGAATTATGGTTCAAAAGGAGGTGGCAACAATGGTCCCGTAACTGATTTGATAGGTTTAGGTGGCGGTGTGGATCGTCAGCAATATTACAAGAATAATGGCTATCATCTGCTCAGTACACGGAAGGTGAGCGGTGCCTCTTTGTTCAAGGATTTCCTCGACTATGACACCGACTCGGCCATCAAAGCCATCATCGATGCTTGGGACAGGATGGAGGTGGACAACGTACTGAGCACTCAGAGAGTTTCGGTAGGCAAAGGGGTGTTTTTAAAGGAATATAAGAAGCATTTTTTCTATCATTATTACATCTTCTATGCTACCGATGTGGTGGTGTGCGACAAATGTTGCACGCCTGTGGAGGCTGGCGATAGTCCTAAAGCCAAAGACGACTTCCAAACGATGATGACAGCGCTAAGGACAATGACCGGATTCGAAGACCTGCCCAAGAAAAACTGGTATCTGGCCTTGAAAGGTATGGATGCCGTGATGGTGGAGGAGCCTTTCAAGAAAGTGTTCGACCTCTCTGGAGGTGACATCAATTTGGTCTACTCCCATTTCACTGTCCTGTTGCGGCAGGCTTGCAAATATGGATTCCTCGGTGTCGGCGGTGCGGGAAGCACGGATTATAAGAATCCGTTCAGCACAAGTGCCCGTATGATGAAGTGGCTCACAGGTGAACGTGGTCAGGATGCCAATGCCGATCTTGTGGCTGAATTGGAAAAGCACTACGACCCTACGTTTATCGGCGACTTGTTTAAGGACGATTCCTGTTATATGATGTCTGTCAGCACCGACATCATCTCCTACCTGAGACGCCGGATGGACGATTTCCTCATGGTCGACAATCTGCTTTTGAACAAGAAAAACCCATCGTTGAGGGATGAGCAAACGTTGCTCGATGACATGCCGCAACATGTGTTTTTCGTGGCCACTCCTATTGATGAGCAATTCCATATACACGGTCACGACCAGGATAACCCGAAGGCTTTTGCGGGTGATGCGAGGGATTACAACCACCGTGCTTGTTTCGGCATCATCCAACTTGCTGCGAGCATCATGGATATACATGATATGACGGTGAAATCTGATGCTGCCAGCTTCGGTAATGAAGGATCGGTGCTCGTCTATGTCAATGGGCAAAATAACTAACAAAGATACCAACGCTTATCCATGACCGAGCAGACAGCAGACAGCGCACAGAAGCGCAGCATCAGGATTGAGCATCAGGTGATGGGCTCGCTCACCACCCGTCCCGGCGACAGTGTGCTCTCCTACACCGACGGTGTGAGTGAGAGTGCCGAGGCGCTGTGCACCTTGGCCGACGGTGCCGAGAGCACGGACCATGCCTCTCTGTGGGTGCTGAGCGAACCGCAGGAGCCTGTCGCCCGCTTCATCCATGTGCAGGCGCAGTATACCCGCTTTGGTGGTGTGAGGGCCTACAACACCCGTGCCGTCTATGAGTGCAGCCATGCCGACGTGGCAGAGGCTGGCGGTTATGCCCATGTGTTGGGGATGCTCGACAGGATGAGACCTTATGAGCAGCCCGAATATGGGGTCGCTGCTGAGCGCGAGGTGCTCGTAGAGGTTGGCGGTCTTTCTGACGATTGTGCGCAGAATGCCGCCCTGCTTCGCTCCTGTCTGCTCGAAGGGCTCACCACCCACTGCCCGGTGATGATTCGTCTGGGAGCTGATGAGATGCGCTATGCCGATGACCTGAGGCAGTCGCATCGTCTGCTCACTCTCCTGCAGGTCATCGACGAGTTGCCCCAGGGATGGCTGTCGGCGGTCTCTGTCGCCTTCGGTGTCGATAGCACCTCGCCGTTCACGCAGCAGTTTCAGCATGCCTTCCAGGTGGTGGCGCATTTCGATGATGCCAGTCTCTGGGATTATCCTGCGGGCACTGTCGTGGCCGACTGGACCGGCGACCGCCTGAAGGTGGATCCCGCCTGCAGGGAGCGCGTCAAAAAGCGCCGTCAACTGCCTCCCGCACCCTCTAACCCTGAACCGGCGGGTGCTACCGCTGCTCCTCCTGTGGCCGACCTCGGTGAGGAGGATATCGAAACGACTCTCCCGCGCCGCCGTCGTAGTCGGTGGCCGGTATTCCTTCTCTTGTTGGCCTTGTCGGCCATGGTTATAGCCGCATTGATAATTTACTATTATAAATTAATTTGACTATGGATAACAGATTCAACAACAAGTGGAAAGAGCACCATGGCAAGTTGGTGCGCATCATCATTGCCTGTCTTGTGGTGCTGCTCGCTTTCTTCACCTTCTTCAAGAGTTGCACGGAGTTAGGCGATGCCTCACGCCATGATGTATATGTGCCCAGCGAAGATAAAGGCTTTGTCAAGAAAGCCAACCTGCTCTTGCAGCATCTCGTAGAGCAGGGAAACGCCGAGCACGGAAAGATCAAGCCACATTCCATCACCGAACTGCAGCGCCGTTATCCTGCACTGCGCTTCGCCTTGCCCTACGACGAGGATGACGTGGTGGGCGCGCGTGCCGCCGACATCCGGCTCGTGGGCATCATCCCCGACTCCATCCGCGATGAGGCCGACCGCAATTTCTACTACAACAGTGATATTCCCGCCCTGCTCGAAAAGCAGCGCAACAGTTTGGGCGACCGCATGTTCCGCATCACCCTCTCGTCGCCTACCGACCTGTCGATTGGAAAGATTGAGGTGATGGCAGGCATGTTCAAGGTGGCTCTCTCCAAAGACCCGTGGGTGGGGGCGGTGACTGGTGCCGAGAATGCCCTCTTTGCCGCCGACAACCACTGCTTTGTCAGTTGGGGAAAATCGGTTGTCCCCGTGCGTCTGCACCCCGGTGGACAACTGCGCCGTGAGCATCAGAAGGTGGTGGAGATAGACAAGGCCAGCCATACCTTGATGACCACCCGCCATGCCCCCATCGACTATTACCAGCTTTACCAGTCGTATGAGAACGACTCCACGACACTCTGTGTCAGCATGCCCGGCCGCAACGCCCCTTGTGTCTTCATCGACTATATCAGTCCCGACAGCGTGAGTATCAAGGCCCGCGACTGCAATTGTCAGCCCTACGACTCAAAGGGGGCATTGCCCGAAATCGTCATGTCTACCTCTTCGCAGTCGGGCAGCATCTATCCGCTAAAAGATGAACTCAAACTGGTGGTTACACAACGGGGTGGTATGCTCTTCGAACTCAATATCACGCGCCGGAACCCCATGCTCACCCTCTCGTCTCTCATCCGCACCAGTGAGGGATTCTCGCGCTACAATATGTCGCCCTCGGCCACCGACCGCTTCACGCAGCAGATTATCCGCGGGCTCTCGACCACCTTGCGCAACACCGTCTACAAGGACACGGTGAAACTGAGCATCGACCCGCTCCTCTCGCTCGAGATGGAGCATGAGCTCGAGGCTTATGCCCGCACTCTGATGAGAAAAGGCGGTTTCTATGCCGACGACCAGTGGGAACTCTCTTTCACTGTGATGGACATGAGCAACGGTGAGATTATCGCGGCGCCCTACTTCCGTTCTGCCGACCGTCAGATAGACTACGACTTGGCCATCGGCCGAAAGAATCCGGCACTCACCCGCCGTTTCATCGGCTCCACCTTCAAACCGCTCGTGGCATTGGCTTCGGTGCTCACCGACACATCGCTCACCCACCTCAATACGGTGGGCCGCTACAGCATCACCTCACATGGGGAGGGCAAGAAGAAAGGCAAGGCCGACTTCTTCGGACACACCACCACGGCATGGTCGGATAAAGGGTCTGCAGCCGGTTTTTGGAATGGATGCCCGTCGATGTCGAAGTTTTTCTGCATCTCCGATGATGTCTATCCCGTGGCCCTCACCGCCCGTGCCCTCCACTATGGCGAGCGGGTCGACAACCCCTTCACCTTCACCTCCAGTGAGGTGCTCCTCGAGGAGAAAGGCGACTTCAAATGGTCGCATTCCAAGTTTGTGACTGTGCTCGACAGCCTCTACGACATCCCCGGCCCCAAGGAGTACAGCATGCACGACAGTCTCCAGATGGAATATTACACCTGGGACAACTTGAAACTCCACGGCATCGACAGGTTCGGACTCGATAACGTGAGTCCTGACCCCACACTGTTCTACTACGACAATTTCACCCGTAAGGGAGCCACCTTGCACAACGAGTTGGCTACCTGGGTGCTCGGTCAGGGCACCAACGAGTGGAACGCGCTCAAATTAGCCGAGGCATGGAGCCGTATGCTTACCAAGCAAAAGGTGAAGGCCTCGCTTGTGATGACCGACCCGAAGGCGCAGGTGACCAACCTGTCGAGTCATTTCGACAACAACGCTTGGAACCGCCTGCTGACAGCCTTGCGTGCGGCCCAGTCGATGAAGGACAAGAGTCTGCTGTGGCCTATGAACGACCGAGTGGTGGCCCTCAACCGTGAGGCACATATTGCCGACACGCTGCTGCTCTTCTCAAAAACAGGAACTCCTGAGAATTACGAACGCATAGAGTGGAAGACCATCGATGGCGGCACACGCCTGCTCGACATGGGACTCTACTGCATGGCCCTCATGCCGTCGAGTGCCTACCGTTCGGTGCGTGACGGCAAAGGTGGCAGCGGACTGATGTGCGTCGTCCGTATCACCCGTATCGTCAAGCACAAGAATGTCACCTCCAATGGTGATGTCAACGGCATACAGTCGACGGATGCCCGTAGGTTCTTTTCTGACAATCCCGCCAGACTCCGCAAATTCTATACTCTCACCCGCTCCTATCTGACTCCGCGACAGTCACAGGAGCATTCCACGCAACCGAATCCATAGAAAATGAAATTCAACCATAAGCAGAAGCTCACCGCACTCGGACATGTGATTGCCTTCCTCGCCATCACATTCGTCGGATATGTGTCATTCCTCGGCCTGTCCTATCTGAGACAGGGAGACATCGTGCAGACAGCCATGATGGTGGCTGCCTATGGCGCCGCCTTCTTCCTGCTCTGTGCCTACCTCCAGCGTCTCAAGGGTACCGACAGGCATTTCCGGAGCCGCATCTGGCTCGAGCGCCTGGTGGCTTTGCTGCTTTTGGTGGCCTGCATTCCGCTGGTCGTCCCCTTCACCCATTTCTTCACGGTCAACAGCCATGAGCGGGAGGTGACGACGGCCTTCCACAACGCCCTTGCGGAAGTGATGCCTATCTTTGATGAATATGACTCCATCGCCAATCAGCGCATCGACGACTACGAGAGCCGACTCAAAAAGGCTGCTGCCAGTAAGAAACAGCGTGCGAGCTACGGACTGGACCGCCATACACTGGGGAAGCCCAATGGTGGCGACACCCTCATGATAGCCAATATGGTGGAGACGCTGAGGCTCCATCTGCTTTCGCCTGCCCACGACACCCTGCGTAGTGAGGCAAAACGGTGGATAGGGAGGGCGAAGGGTGCCACCACATGGAACGTTTTCCTCCTGGGCAATGCCCGCGAGATACGCCAGGCGGTGGAGAACTGGCAGCAGACTCTCTCTGATGCCATGGCGGTGAAACTCGATAATGAGCGCTCGCTGCCTGACAGCGTGACCTTTGAGAGCACTCATTGTCAGACGGCCATCGCCCAACTTGAGCAGGTGGCACAGCTGTGCTCCGAAAGAGCCGCTCCGCCGCCCTACGCCTTCGCCTTGTTGATTGCTTGCTGGTTGCTGCTCTTCTTCCCCCACTGGCTGCAGAACCGCCATTCCAAATCGTGGGAACTCTTCTGGGGAAAATCGCTCACCCGTTTCCTCACAAGGCAACGATCCGCCCGCTTTGTGGCCGACCAGATGGTCACTGTCCCCCTCGATATAAGTGATTGTCAGCATGATGATTTCATATTGCCGGTCACTGAGGCGAGCCGGTTTAAGAAAGATATGCAGAAAGTGACAGAAGAGAGGCAAATCCCCACTTTCACCTATCTGACAGACCGCTTCAACCAGGGACTTACTCATCAGCAAGTCCTCTCGATGGTTCAGCAGGACCATAATCTCTTCGATGCCGATATCATCGGTCGCTGTCTACAAAGCGTGGTGTTGACCAAGCAAATGTTGGAGGATTGTGGTATTGACAGGGCTTTTATCGACAAAATAGGTGCCGTGCCCAGGAATGTGCTGCCAGACGCTCCCCCCATCAGCCAATTAGACGGCACCAGCACGCAGGTGTTCCTATGGGGACTGCCCTCAGCGGGCAAGACTTGTGCAGTGGGTGTCGTTCTCGCCGCACTCAGAGAAGGGAAGGTGGCCAAGAAGGTGACCTTTGATGAGAATTGCCAGGGCTATGGCTATTTGCAGCAGTTGCAGGAAATCTTCACCGCCGACGGTGACATGTGTGTGCTGCCCGGCCGCACTCCCGTGGCCAGCAATTTTGCCATCCGGATGGATCTTGACGATTTCAACGGCCGTGTCCATCCTGTCACACTTGTCGACATGGCCGGCGAACTCTTCTGCACCATCGCATGGGAAGCCAATGGCAACGCCGATAATATCACCGCCAGGCATAGAAAGGCGAAGGAGGAGTTTGAAAGGGTGCTGACAGATTCTCATGCCGAGCATCAGAAGTTTCATATCTTTATTATTGAGTATGGAGCGCAAAACAGGAGATATAAGGGACTTTACCAGGATTTGTATCTGGAATATGGTCTCCAGTATCTCAAGGAGACGGGGGTGCTCGAGCGTGGCACGCAGGGCATCTATGTGCTTGTGACCAAGACCGACCAGGTGAAAGGCAATCTCGCTGAAGGCGAGGATGAGGCTACCCACTTGCAGCGCTATCTGAAGAGCTATTACGGCAATTTCCTCCGTACACTCAACTCGTTCTGCCATGACTACGAGTTGTGCGGTGGCCAGTTGCCTCCCCCTATCCCATTCGACATCGGCGAGGTGTGCTTCGGCAATTACTGCCGGCTGAGCACCCGCCGTGCCCAGGATGTGGTGAGGCTCATCATGGGCAGGTCGAAAGGCTTCCGCACAGGATGGCAGGGACGTATAGAACGTATTTTCAACCAATAAAAAGAAAAACAATCAAAATATTTAGAATATGCCAAATGAACTGAATAGAAAGTTTTTCCTCCAACGATTGCTTAAGGAGAAGAATCCTGTTGAATTTATCAAAAAACAGATTGCTGACGGGAAAATCTCAGAAGAAGACCTGCTGGAGATAGTTTGCGCCAATCACAACCTGTTGAATCATCAGATTGTGAGACAGTGTGTGGAAGATGATCTCCTTCAGGCAGAACAATTGATGGAAAGAGGCATCAACCAAAGATTCCTGGAGATGTTGTATGAAGAACCTGAAGACGTGCTGCCCACAGTCGGAAATATAAAGGGTATCGACTATGAGACGACCGAAGTCTATTTCTGGGGCATTCCTACCTCGGGCAAGACATGCGCCCTCGGCACTATCTTCAAGGCAGCAAGGAGCGGGAAGGTGCTGGAATGTTTAGGTGTGGAGACTTGTCAGGGGCTGAGGTATTATCAGATACTGAAACAGATTTTCGACAGTCCAGATGGTTATTGCATCCTTCCCGGCCGTACCCCCTTGGATACTAATTTCGCCATTAGGACAGAAATGACAGACCATGACCATAAGCATCATCCTGTCACGCTGATTGATATGGCCGGTGAGCTCTTTTGTGCCATCGCATGGGAGGAGAACGGTGATGAGAATTTGCTGACTGACAAACATCGGGAAGCCATTGCGGATTTTAAGAATATCTTGATAAACAATTGTTCGACAAATCCGAAGTATCATTTCTTCATCATAGAATACAACAGAGAAAGTAGAAGATACAAAGACTATGATCAAGATACCTATCTGGATGCCGGTCTGCGATATCTGATCAACAACGGGGTACTCAACAAGCCCGAAGACCGTGTGTTTGTCATTGTCACTAAGACTGACTTGTTGGAACAAGATATTGATCCAAATCAGGATAAAAAGCAGTACCTGTTAGATTTTCTCAATGAACGTTATCCTAATTTCTTCAGTCTCATTAATAATCATTGCAGAGAAAGGAAAATCAATGGCGGAAAATTGCCACCACCCATTGTATTCAGCGTCGGTGATGTGCGTTTCCAACTTTTGTGTCATATCGATACTAAATCTGCTAATCACGTGATTGAGCAAATAATAAGTCCGCCTAAGAAAAAAGGAGGTTGGTTCTCGTTTTAGCAGACGAAAGTGAAAGAATACTGCTCGTTGATTAGGCAACAAAGATAATCATCAATATGAAAGAAAATACATACACCCCTCAAATGAAGGACTTTCTCCGTCAGTTGAAGACAAATGAATGGGACTCATTTAGCTTTGTAAAAGGCCAATTGGAGAATGGCCTTATTTCAACAAAGGACTTGCTGAGGATGATTGGCGACAATCACAACTTGCTGGATGTTGGGATAGTGAAAGAGTACCTTGATCAGGGGTTGTTCACTAATGCCCAATTGGCAGAAGTTGGCATCGACCAGCGATTCCTCGATATGCTGGCAGAATGGCCGGAGAAATATCGCTTCGTTGATATGCCCTATGGTCATACCGATATAACTGAATATATGGACAGCGAAGCGGTAGAGGTTTATTTTTGGGGCATCCCTGCCTCTGGCAAGACCAGCGTCCTCGGTACAATACTTAAGGCGGCAAGAACAGGGAATGTATTGAAATGCCTGAACGTCAAGTCTGGAATTGGCATGAGGTATTACCAGTATCTGAAATCCGTCTTCGACCATGATGATTGTTTCCTTCCTGCCCGAAATCCGATGGATATGATTGAGCCCATCAGGACAGTGATGACTGACCAGAAAGGCAAAGACCACTCTGTCAATTTCATCGATCTCTCTGGTGACCTCTTCAGTGCCATCGCTTGGCTGGAAAGTGGAAGTAGGGAACTGCTGATGGACAGACACATTCATTCCCTCGACCTTCTGAAAAAACTGCTTGTCTTCAACAGAGGTGAAGCTCCGAAATATCATTTCTTCATCATCGAATACAGCAAAGAACCCAGAAGATTCAAAGGTTTTTATCAAGACATCTATCTAGAAACTGGCATGCGCTATCTGATTGACAACGGAGTGCTCAACAAGCCCGAGGATAGATTGCTTGTCATTGTCACAAAGACCGACTTGGTGAAAGACGATATTGCACCGGGGCAAAGCGAACAGGAGTTCTTGATTAATTTCCTTAATACCAGTTATTGTAATTTGTTTAAACTCATAAAGAGACATTGCAAAGTAATAGGAATTAATGGTGGAAAATTGCCACCTCCCATCGCTTTCAACATCGGTGAGGTGTGCTTCAAGTATTTGTGTCATATCGACATAACCTCTGCCAATTCCGTTATCCCACAGCTGATAGCGAGGAAGAAATGGTGGCAAATTCTTTAATGAATCAAATAACACATAAATAAATCAAGTGATGAAATTAAGCCTATATTCACAACTTGTACAGAATGGTGAGAACCACAGCACCGTCTTCAACGATGGAGAGATGCGAAACAAACTCTTCGACGTGAGGATAGAGGGAGCCTTGAAACTCTCTGCCGAGCGCTCAGGCGTGTTCTGCCTGCTTTCTGTCAACTCGCTGGGATGCCTGGTGTATGCCATCGAACCGCTCTTCTCAAGGATGGGTGATTACAGCGCGCTCATCCTGGCTGTGCCGCGGCAAGTCATCTTTTCGGCAGCTGCCGACATCCCTCGTATCTACGAGGCTATGAGACAGGTGGTGGCCAACGACAGCGGCACGGCGCTCCTGAAGCGCTTTTTTGAAAAAGACTATCCCGAAAGGGATTTCGAATGGCCACGCATGGAGTCCTCCCGCAAGTATGCCTACCGACTCTATGGCGGGCGCAGCAAAGTGCCCTCCTTGAACGACCTTTTGGGTACGACAATGCTGCAAGAGAAATATGGCGAATATGAGGGTGTCTTCCTGCTTGAAGAAACTCAGGCCGACCTGGTGAGAACCATGGACGACCTGACCAGTCAGGCTCTCAAGAAACCCGCCCTCGTCAGTCCGCCGGCAAAGTCCAGGTTGCCGAAAGGGACAGCCCTGTATGTCGGCGCCAACGAGATGACTGCTCCTCTC
>CADBLU010000135.1 GCA_902795605.1 uncultured Prevotellaceae bacterium
AGCGTATGTGCGCCTTGATTCTTTGAGCAAGAGGTCCAATTCGGGGCAATTTGTCACATTTTTATCTCGACTGGCTTATAAATCCCCAATTTTTATCTAAATTTGCCCCAAATACATTCGGTCTGACACTAAAAAAAGGAAATATGAGAAAACTGTTTGTCATCACATTACTTTTCATCGCGTGCTCTGCCATGGCTCAGCGCACCCCTACGATGGGATGGAGTTCGTGGAACACCTTCGCCTTGAATATCAATGAGGACCTGATTCGCCAACAGGCGGACGCCATGCACCGAAGCGGTTTACAGAAAGCCGGCTATCAATACATCAACATCGACGACGGCAATTGGGACGGACATGGCGAGGACGGCCTCTGGGCAAGCCCTTTCCCCCCCGTTCCAAGTGTCCGGTAGGTTGCTGCATGACAGCAACACCCCTCCAAAAGTCCAAAAGAAACATGACAAGAAATAAATGAAACAAAAGTGAACCCCTTTTCGCGCGGAAAAAGCTAACTTTGCATCATCATTACGAAACAAAAAAGCACCATGAAAATCCCTTCATTCCCCCTCCGCATGATGCTCTGCCTCACAGTCAGCATCATCACCATGCAACCGGCACAGGCACAGAAAGTGCCCACCGTCTATTCTGCCGAGAACACAGGCGAAGCCAAGTTCAAGACACCTGTCTGGCCAAAATACGACGACCTGCCCATCATCCGCGAACTGCCCGACCCGCTCAAGGGCGTGAAGAAATTCTCCAAGTGGGAGAAGAGGCGCAATGAGATAGCCGCACAGATACAGCACTACGGCATCGGCGTCAAGCCGGCGGTCGACCCGAAGCAGGTGAAAGCCCGTATGTCGGGCGACACGCTCATCGTCGACGTGACAGTCAACGGCGAGACGCTCACCCTGCGCTCCACCATCCAATACCCCAAGGGGCAACAACCGCCCTATGCCCTCATGATTGGCACCAGCGGCATCTCACTGCCCCGGCAACTCTTCGAGGGCCGCCCCATCGCCACGATGGTCTACCAGGAGAGCCAGGTCAACGAATACTCGCAGTGGAGGAGACAGCACAAAGAGCGCGGTGAGCATCCCTTCGACCGGCTCTATCCCCACCTGAAAGACAACGGTGCCTACAGCGAGTGGGCATGGGGACTCAGCCGACTCATCGACGGACTGCAGCAACTCGGCACCGAGACCACACGCATCGACATGGCTCATATCGGTGTCACCGGCTGTTCCTACGCCGGCAAGATGGCCCTCTATTGCGGTGCCTTCGACGAGCGCATCGCCCTCACCATCGCCCAGGAGCCCGGTGGCGGCGGAGCTGCCGCCTGGCGCGTGAGCCATACCATGAAGGAGGTGGAAGACCTCGACCACACCGACTATCACTGGTTCCTTGAGAGTCAGCGCGAGCAGTTCAGGGGCGACAGCGTCTACCGCCTGCCCTACGACCAGCACGAGCTGTGCGCATTGGTGTGCCCCCGTGCCCTGCTCCTGCTAGGCAACCCCGACTACAAATGGTTGGCCGACAGCGCCATGCTCGTCTCGGCGAAAGCCGCCCGCAAGGTGTGGGAGCACTTCGGCATCGCCGACCGCATGGGCTACTCCATCATGGGCGGCCATGGCCACTGCCAGTTGCCCGAGAAACAGTTCCCCGAGGTACAGGCATTCATCGACAAGTTCCTGTTGGGCAAAGACACCGACACAAGCCACGTAGAGATAGCACAGGATCTTTGACTTTTATTGAAGATTGAAAATTGAAAATTGAAAATTGATGCCCGGCCTCCAGCCGGGCATTTTTGTCCCATTAGGCCCATTAAGCCCATTAGACCCATTAGGCCCATTAGCCCAAAATCAAAACTTCAATCTTCAATTTTCAATCGGTCGAAGGCCGGAAGCAGACGCTCGGCAGTGGCTCCACGCCAGTCCACGCCCACTTGCTCCATCGCCGAGGCACTCTTGCGGCTGTCGAAGAGATAAGGCCTCCAGCCGCGCCTCAGAAGAGAAAATACTGCGCTATGGGCCAACAGCCGCGCAGCAGAAGGAACCGACTGTAGACGGAGCAGCCTCTGAGCGAATTCCTCATCGCTGACCATCCTCACCTCATGCCCCGTCTGCCGTAGGGCCTCCGCCATCTCCCCCACCGTCATGCGGTGAGGATTGACGACATGCCACAGCCTGGGCGACGGTCTCTGGACAGCCGCGGCGACCACCGCCATGGCCACCACATCGACAGGCGACAGGTCTGCCGTCACCTCCTTGGCTGAGGCGGGGAAGGCCGCGAGTGTGAGCATCAGCCGCAGCGTCATCACAAAACCATTGTCCGACACGTTCGTCTGAAAAACCCCGTCTTCCTGTCGGGGCGACAGATTGCCCACCCTCAGGATGCAGACATCTTTCATGCCGCCGCACACCCGTTCGAGGAGGAGGCGCTCCGACAGGAATTTCGCATACGAATACTGATCGTGGAACCGTTGCCCCACATAGAGCCGGTCCTCGGTAAGCACCGACGGCTCGTCGCCGGGGGCGCGCCACCCCGCCACGCTAACCGTAGAGATATGGACGAGCGCAGCGCCCTCTGCCTGACAGAAGTCGGCTAAATGGGCGGTGGCCGTGAGCAGTGCCCGGCGCACCTCACCTTCAGGAGCGAAATGCCGCACGTCGGCCGCACAATGGATCACCTGCGTGATGCCACGTCCCGCCAGCGCCTGCCATGTGCCGTTGTCGCACAGGTCGCCGGTCACCACCTCTATCCGATGCCCGCCGGGCATCGGCACCTCACCGAAATACGTCTGCCACACACTGCGCAACCGCCGCGCCGCCTCCTCAGGCGTAGCGCCACGCACCAGGCACCAGACCTTCCCGACAGGTTGCCCCAACAGTTGCCGCAGCACATGGATACCCAGGAAGCCCGTGCCGCCGGTGAGCAGCACACAGCCTTCTTTTCCGTTCTCCATAGGCCGCGGTTCCGCCGCGGCAATCGTCTCCAACCGCTGGTGGAGCTCCGCATAGTCATAGTCGTCCACCCGATAGGCATCCCGTCCGCCCTCGGCCAGGCACAGCGCCAGGGCCCTCGGCGTGGGGTGCTCAAACACCTCGCCATATTCCAGGTGGAGCCCCGTCCGGTGAGCGGCAGCCACTAATTGCATGACGGTGATCGACGTACCGCCGAGAGCGAAGAAATCATCGCAAGCCCCCACCCTCTCGCCGCCAAGCACCTCATGGAAGAGAGCGCAGAGAGCCGTCTCTGTCTCTCCGACAGGAGGCTCATACGCCTGCGGACCGGCGATGGGCGACGGCAGGCGGCGACGGTCGGGCTTGCCGCTGACCGTCAGCGGAATCTCATCCACCTGCACCCACCATTTGGGCATCATATATGGAGGACAATATCTGCGCATCTGCTGAGCCAGCAGTGCGGTGTCGAGTGTTTGCGAAGCCGTGAAATAGACGGCCAGACGGGTAGCGCCATCGTCAAACGCCACGGCCACCGCCTCGCGCACGGCGGGCAACCGGCAGGCCATCGCCTCCAGTTCCTCGAGCGCCACTCGATAGCCGTTGACCTTCACCATACGGTCGGTGCGGCCCACATACTCCAACAGTCCTTCTCCGTTCCATCTCACCAGGTCGCCGGTATGATAGACGATGCCGGGAGCGAAGGCACAGGGAGTGAAACGGGACGCCGTGAGTTCCGGCGCATTCCAATAGCCGTCGGCCAACTGCGCCCCGCCCAACCACAGTTCGCCCACCGCACCGACGGGCAGCAACCGACCATGCTGGTCGACGACATAGGCAGAGCTGTTGGGCAGCGGACGGCCGATAGGGATATGCCCCGCCGCCTCGCCGCCGGTGAGCCGGTAGCAGGTGGCATCCACGGTGAACTCCGTGGGGCCGTAGGTATTGAAGACCGTGCAGTCCAGCGCCGGCACTCTGTCGAGCCGCTCGCCCCCGAGGCACACATAGGTGAGCGAGGGATGGCGGTGGCCTTCGAGCAGACGCCCCATCGCCGTGGTATAGCACCCTCCGGTGATGCCGTGGCGGTCGATAAACTGATGGAGACGGCTCACGTCGCGCCTCACCTCCTCGGGCATGACGAAGACGGAACCTCCCACGGTGAGCACGGGGAAGAGGTCCTCCACCGACCCGTCGAAAGACAGTGAGGAGTGGCAACTGATGCGGCTCTCGGCCGTCAGTTCCATCCTCCCGACGATGAAATGAACGAGGTTGAGAAGGGCTGAATGGCTGACGGGCACACCCTTCGGACGCCCCGTCGAACCGGAAGTATAGATGAGATAGGCATGACCAGAGGGACGTGCCGCATGCGCCATGCCGGTGGGCACGGCAGCATCCGCCGACAGTGCGGGAGCGTCGGTGGGATCGTTGGCAGGGGCATCAGTCACAGGGTTGAGCACCACACCGATACCGGCATCCGCCACAACCTCGCGACGGCGTTCCTCGGGCCATTCCAGAGAGAGCGGCACATAGGCAGCGCCTGTGCGCATGACAGCGACGGCGGCCGTCAGGAAAGCGCTGCACGGCACGGCGAGGATGCCCACCCTACTGCCCTGCCCCACACCACGGACCGCAAGTTTGCGGGCCCAGAGGGCGGAGCGTGCGGCCAACTGCCCATAGGTGAGGGCATCGGTGCCGTCGCTGACAGCAAGGGCTCCGGGAGTGGACTTGGCCTGTGCGAGGAAGAGGTCGACCCATGTAAGAGAGGTGTCGTATGCCATCGGCCCTCCACTTGAGAGCGCCATCACCTCTTCTTGCTGCGGTCCGTCGGCCAGTGCCACATCGGCAATGGTGTCTGAGGGCCGGGAGGTGATATGGCCGACACAGGTCTTTATGCAACGGGCAAGCATCTGCAGGAGCGGTGGCGCGAAGGCTCCCGAATGGCCCTCCACACGCACCTCATAGCGTCCTTCCGACAGATAGACCATGCAGTTGAGTTCACCGCCGGCCATGTCCTTCTCCAACTGGAAACCGTTCACCTTCACACCGTTGAAATCCACCTGCTCGAGAAAGGCACCGCCCTGAAAGGCATAGGTGACCACCGGCGCGTCGTGATGGTCGCGGCAGAAATGCGTGTAGGGATAGACGGCATGGCGCACCAGGGCCGACAGCAGACGGCGCTGACGACGCACGCAGTCGACCAGGCGCTCACCGGGCAGCAGCGTGTCGGTCACGGGCACCGTGTTGACAAACATGCCATAGGCCTCTCGCGACGAGCGCCGCACACGCCCGTGGACGAGTGTGGCATAGGCCACCTGACTGCTGTGGCATAACTTGGACAAGGCGATATGGAAGGCAGCCATGAACAACTGGTTGACCGTCACCCCCTGCGACGCGCACCACGCGTCGGGCGCAGCGGCATCGAGCGACACACCGGCACGGCAAAAGGGAGCACACGTCACCTGGTGGTCGGAAGGCAGCGGCCGTGAGAAAGAGACGCCGGAGAAACTCTTCATATAATAGTCGCGGGCTGCCTGATAGGCCGCACCGCCTATCTGGCCACGCTCGGAGAGCACCTGTTCAAAAAGCCCCTCCTCCTGAGCGTCAAGACCACCGTCGCGATAGGCTTTCGGCAGGTCGCGCCCCACCAGCAACCGGGCCAGCGTGACACCGTCGGCGATGATATGATGCACATCGAGCAGCAACCAGCAGTGAGCCTCCGTCTCCACAATCTCGAAACGGCAGAGGGGTTCGCCGCCAAACAGGTGAAAAGGTCGCACAAAACCGTCGCGCATATAGCGGCGGGCGGCAGCCTCCGTCGTCAGACGACGGGCGATGCTCACCTCCATTGCCTCGTCCACCGCCTGAAGCACCTGACCGTCGGACGCGCGCCACAACCGCATCCGCAATACGGGACGGGCAGCCACGATGAGCCGCAGCGCACCAGCCAGACGGTCGGCATCCACCTCCAAGGGCAGCGGCAGGGCCACAGGCAGATTGTAGCAGGTGGAACGGGGCCACTTGCTCCAGGCGAGGAAGATACCCATCTGGGCATGAGAGAGAGGATAACCGCTCATAACTGAAATATTAAGGCAATACCAGTCTGTGCTTTTTTCATATATACGACAAAAGTAATATATTATTATGAGAAAAGGGAAAAACAAGATTGAAAATTCTCTCTGCGGACGATTCGCTATTGCTATTCAACCCCCATCGCAAATGCTGTTCATCGCTGTAGCCCGAAAACTCCATGAATGAAGTAGAGACGGGATTCTTCCCGTCTCCCCCATAATGAAGAGACGCCAAGAAGAACAATCAAGGGGACAGGTGATTGTTGAAGATTGAATGTCGGCTGCACCTCAGCAATTGAAGCAAGCTTCATTGCATTCGGTTTGCGCGGAATTTAAGCTTCGCTTGAATGTCGGCTGCACCTCAGCAATTGAAGCAAGCTTCATTGCATTCGGTTTGCGCGACATTTGAGGATGACTTCGACTCTTCGACAGAAAAATGTTTTTTATTGCGGAAATATTGTGGGAATGACGAAATTTTTCTACTTTTGCAAATGGAAAGCGGCCGAAGGCACTTTCACGTCAAGAAAACCAGCTACGATGAAACTTGCAATCATGACTAAACCCTCTTTCTTTGTGGAGGAAGACAAGATTCTCGAAGCCCTTTTTGAGGAGGGGTTGGACGACTTGCATATCTTCAAGCCCGGATCCTCTCCCATCTACGTCGAAAGGCTGCTCTCTCTCCTTCCCGAGAACACACACCGCCGCATCACCGTCCACGACCATTATTATCTGAAAGAGGAATTCGGACTGGCAGGCATCCACCTCGACGACATGGCCAGCCAGCGCCCCGACGGATACAGAGGCAACTTCAGCCGTTCTTGCAATGACCTCGGACAGTTGAAGGAAGCCAAGAAGAAGGCCCGCTATGTCTTCCTGCGCAATATCTTCGACTCCCTCTCCGTGCCCAACGAGAACGCCTCGTTCACCATGAGCGAACTGCAGGCGGCGGCACGTCAAGACCTCATCGACAAGCACGTCTATGCCCTCGGCGGCATTTCCTTAGACAATCTCCGGCTCTTGCGCGACCTCGGTTTCGGAGGTGTGGTCGTCTGCGGTGACCTCTGGAACCGCTTCGACATCCACAACGAGACCGATTTTCTCAGTGTCATCCATCACTTCGAAAAACTCAAGGCAGCCGTAGGATAGCCATCTACAACACTAAATAGCACAAAAGCAATGAACGACCCAAATTCCTTTTTGGTTTTCTCAGGCACCAACACCAGATACCTTGCAGTGAAAATCTGCCAGAGCCTGGGATGCCCGCTTGGAAAACTGCAAATCACCCGTTTCTCCGACGGTGAGTTCTCTGTCTCCTACGAGGAGTCCATCCGCGGAAGAGACGTCTTCCTCGTGCAAAGCACCTTCCCCAACTCCGACAACTTCATGGAACTGCTGCTGATGATCGACGCCGCCAAGCGCGCCTCAGCACACACCATCAATGCCGTGATGCCTTACTTCGGTTGGGCACGCCAAGACAGGAAAGACAAACCCAGGGTGAGCATCGGAGCCAAACTCGTGGCCGACATCCTGAGCGTGGCCGGCGTCGACCGCGTCATCACCATGGACCTGCATGCCGACCAGATACAGGGATTCTTCGACGTGCCCGTCGACCATCTCTATGCCTCGGGAGTCCTCCTCCCCTACCTGCAGTCGCTGCGCCTCGAAGACATGGTCATCGCCTCGCCCGACGTGGGTGGCTCGAAACGCGCCAATACCTACGCCAAATACCTGGGATGCCCCCTCGTGCTGTGCAACAAGACGCGACTTCGTGCCAACGTGGTGGACAGCATGCAGATTATCGGCGACGTGAAAGGCAAGAACGTGGTCATCGTCGACGATATCGTCGACACCGCCGGCACCATCACCAAGGCCGCCGACCTGATGAAGGCCGAGGGCGCGAAGAGCGTGAGGGCATGCGCCTCTCACTGTGTGATGAGCGGTCCTGCCACCGACAATGTGATGAACTCCGCCCTTGAGGAGATTGTGTTCACCGACTCCATCCCCTACTCCAACCGCTGTTCGAAGGTGAAGCAGATCTCGGTGGCCGACATGTTTGCCGAGACCATCAGGCGAGTCATCTCCAACCAGAGCATCAGTTCGCAATACCTCGTATAGATGAAGACACGGCAATGGCTGCTCATGGCAGCCCTCCTCACCCTCATCGCCTCTTGCACCCAGAAGACCTGCCACATCGAAGGCATCGCCGAGGGGAAGAACGACGGCGACACCCTGATGCTCATCACCGACATGGAGAACGGCGTCCCTCGCGACACCATCTTCGTCAGCGGTGGCCATTTCGAGGCCGACGTACCCATCGACAGCGTCTGTCTGTGCATCCTGAGAGTGGCCGACTCCACAGGAGTCATCCAACCGTTCTTCCTTGAGCCGGGCACCGTCAAACTCGATATCAAGAAAGACGCCATGCGCTCCACGGTGGGCGGCACCCCTCTCAACGACGAGTGGCAGAAGCTCAACGCCGCCGCCCTGTCTTTCAGTGAGAAAATGGCACAGTTGCAGAGCCAGATGAGCGAAGACCCCTCTGAGAGCGACAAACAGCAATTCCTGGAGAAACTGCATGCCGAGCAGGGCCAACTGGCTCAACTCTACTATGAGGTGGCAGAGCGGAACATCAGCAACGAACTGGGATTCGTGCTCACCACCAACCCGGAGTTGCTCAGTGAGGAGCAGGTGCTGAGACTGTTCAATATGATGCCTCCGAAGATGCACGCACGGAAGGAAGTGCAGGAGATAGAACGCTATCTCAAGCATACCGGCAACGCCGACATGGGTCAGGACCCGAAACTGCAGGACTTCTCGGCAAAAGACCCTAACGGCAAGACGGTGTCGGCGATGGACGTGGTATCAAAAAGCAAGCTCACCATCATCGACTTCTGGGCCAGCTGGTGCCAGCCCTGCATGCAGGAGATGCCCCACATGGTGCAGATCTACCAACTCTACCATCCGAAAGGACTCGATATCCTCGGCGTGTCGCTCGACAACGACGGCGATGCCTGGCGGAAGGCCATCGAGCAGACAGGCGCCAAGTGGACGCAGATATCCGAACTCACCCGTGACAGCAAGATTGCCGCCATGTTCGGTGTCAGGGCCATCCCCTTCACCATCATCGTCGACCAGGAGGGCAACGTGCTGGCTTCCGGACTCGTGGGCAACGCGCTGGAAGACTTCGTGAGAAACCAACTCTCGGAAGATTGAAGATAGAAGATTAGCCTTGCGAATAAAAAGGTGCTATCCGTGCTTTGTCTTTTGCACGAATAGCACCTTTTTCAATCTTCAATCTTCAAATGTCGTGCAAACCGAATGCAATGAAGCTTGCTTCAATTGCTGAGGTGCAGCCGACATTCAAGCGGAGCTTAATTTTCAATCTTCAAAAGGCCAAAGGCCTGCCCTGGCAGCGATGCAGGTGTGCCACCGTCCGGCGCAGACGGTCCGCCGTCTCCTCACGGCGGGTTTCCCATACGGTGGCCTTCTCGGGGGCTGTCAACTGGAGCCAGTCGGCAATGACCGTGGCTGTCATCATCTCATAGATGAGGATGCTGCAATAGTCGGCCGTCGCCTTGTCGACAGGCCGGTGCGACTCAAGGCAGAACACATACTCTTGGCGGCAGGCGGGATGTCCGTCGGCGAGGGCATCAGCCGACGGCTCATTCCACAGCGGCCTTATCCACCGGCGCAGGAGATGTCCCACGCGGCAATAGGCGAGCCACAGCATACGGTTCACACGGTCGATGTTTTGGCTCTCGGTGATGTCTTCCGTCCAATGCCGCTGCCGGCCGTCGGCCATGGTCTCTGCAGTGATGAACGCATTGTTGGCGATGTCATAGAGCATCCGCTCTCTTTTCAGTCTTATCAGGATTTTCATTTTTGTGGAAGTTCAGGTGGACAGGGTTTTCTTCTGCGCATGTCGAGGGCGCTTTTCAGACCGGCCATACTCTGGTCGGCCATGGCACGCGCCCCAGAGGCCTTTTCAGGCAGGGAGACGCTCAGCCAACGGGCTTCGAGGTCATAGGCCACGAAGGCATCGGCATACCGTCTGACGATGTCGGGGGCTGACGGATGGAAGTTGGAGGGCAAATGGAGCACCAGCCGGAGGACATCGTCGCACCCGTGCTGGCCGGCAGTGCCACGGACATAGGCGGCCACCGCCAGCTCCACCCTCGCCATACTCTCCCGCCACATCGGTCTGAGGAGTTCGGCATCGGCCTCCACCACCGCCACTCTGTCGTAGAGAGTGCCGGCAGTGTCGCTCTTCACCGCCTGATAGGCGGTCTGCATCGCCACCCGTCGCAGGGTATCGGCGAAAGAGAAAGTCATCATCAGTGTCATAGGGCTATGAGTTGACGTATCTGCTGATGTCGGTGACCTCAAACGGCTTCTTGTTGGCGAAGGTGGCGGCTATCTGTGCGAGATAGGCATCCTCGTCCGTAGTGGTGTAATCGGTGAAATTCGTGGTGGTGTCGCTGCTGTCCGTGGTGGACGTGGTCTTGCCGGGGATGTTCTTTGCCGTACACCATGCGTAGTCAGGCCTGAGTGAGTCGCCGATAATACTCTTGTCTCCCTTGCCGATAGCCTGCATAATGGCGATGGCATTGGCGTAGTTGGCTGCGAGGCACGGCACTCCGTCGGAGAGGTGTGTGCCATCGGTGAGCATATTGGCGCATCCATATTCGGAATAGATATCACGGAGTGCTTCCACGGTGCGGCAGTTCTGGATAGCCGTGCCGTAGGGGAGCAACAAGGTGAACGGCTCATCCTCAAACACTCTTTGGGTGTTGGGCACGATTCCTGGGATATTGTCCCCTGCGCTTCCCTCATACCGCTTGAGCAGTGTTGTGGAATTATATGACCTCGCTGAGTGGGTGAGGATGAATCCCAGCCTCACGGGATGTTGTGCCAATGCGGGCAACTCCTTGACGATGGTGATAAGTGCATTCTTGTACCAAGTGTTGTAGGAGTCGTAGTTCTTGGTGCTTCCCTGCTGGAAGGTGACGATATCCCAATCCTCGTCAGCGAAGATTTGCGCTACGGTCTTGGTCTGAGCCGACGGCCATGCCGATGACCCAGCCTTGAATTTCCACCATGTGGAGGAGTAGGTGTTTGTCGGTGATGCCAGTTTGGTGGCGTGGTCGGACAACAACCCTCCACCGATGGCTGCGATGCCGATGGTGGCCTTGATGCCGAATTGCTCAAGGATGAAGGGCACATACCCCATAGAGTCCTGTGTGAACGAGTTGCCGAAGCAGAGGATTTTCACCTCCTCAAGCGCACCGACCTTTGTCTCCAGTTCGGTCACCCGCTCCTCCACCTGCTTGTCGAACTTGAGTGCGGCGGCAACATCGTGATAGGACGTGACGATGATTCGGTTCGTTCCCTCAGGCAAGGTGCATTTGTAGTCGGTGACGTTGTCGCCGGGATTGCCTCCTGTCTCCTTGTACTCATATCCAAGGAAGGATGTTCCGTTGTAATAGGCGATAGCGACACTCGCAGACGAGGTGGCATTGGGTCGCTTGAACGAGGCATAGTAAGTCTTCGCATTGTCAAGTCCTGCCCAAGAGTAGACGACTGACGGATTCGTACCTCCGTTTGCGGTGATTGCACCTTGGTCGTTGACGTACTTGTCGTTCGTGACATTGGGAGTGCCAGCCGACACCTTCTCAATGGTGGCAGACTCCAACTTGCCGTCCAAGCTCCCGATGCCCTGCGCCAAAGCGGCTGTCTTATCCTTGACAGTGATGCCCTTGTACAATGTAGGCTGCACAGGCTTTGAGGATACGGTCTGGAAGAAGACACAGAGATATCCGCTCTGCGGGATGTAGATGTGCTCCACGTTGAACTCCGTGCTTCTTGGAACATCCGTACGATAGAGCAGGATGGCCGCAGCCGTACTGCCGACCGCCGGGACTGCATCAAAGATGGCGAGGCAGAGATACCTGTTGTTTCCCGGTTCCGATGTGTCCTTGTAGTTGAGTTTGTAGATTTCCCCGGCATTGACTGGGATATACCTGACGTAATACCAACTGGTGGAGATAATCTTTCCTGACGAATTAATCTGCATAGTGGTGGCTTCGGTGTGTGCCGCCCTTGTGGTCTCATACTCAGCCACCACTTGTTCGATCACTCCGATTTGGCTCATCGCCTTTTCGTTGCTGCCGCCCAAGACATGCGCAAGAGGAAGGTCACCCTCTCCCACGATGACACTGTCACCCTGCGGACCCTGCTTTCCCTCAGGTCCCTGCTTCCCCTCTACAAGATATTCTTCGCCGTTCTTGTATACGGATGTGATTTTCTTTGTCATTGCTATGTCGTTTTTGTCGTTGATGTTGTTTCTTATCACTTTTTATTTTTCAGTAAGCGGCTGTTCCGAAGCCGCCCAAGCCATGATTGCCCAAGCCATGATTGCCTGCCCATGTCTTGGCTTAGCCTCAAGATTCGCTCTATTCCCCCGGATACTCCGTGCCGTCGATAGTGTTGCCGGAGAGGCGGTCGTATCCTGCCTCCACCACACCGCGGGTGAGCGTGGCGGGATAACTGCTGTCTGCCGACACCACGGTGTTGTCGGTGAGAGTCACGCCTGCGAGCGAGGCGAGTCCGTCGCCGCTCTCGCCGGTTCTTGTGTCGTATGCGGCGAGCACACAGGCAGCCGTGCGCCACACCGTGCTCTTCCACCGCCAGTCCACATTGAGGCGGTCGATGGTCAGTTGGTTGTTGTCTATCACTGTCCGTGTCAGCCACTCCGGGTTGAACGTGGCAAGGAAATATCCGGCGCACACCACCACGTTGTCCTCCGCAATGAATTTCTTTGCCTTGCCGTTGGATGTCGCCGAGGATTTGGAAGGAGGCAGTCCGAAGGCGGGTGCGTAGGGAATGAGCAACACGCAATGCCGCATCTCCACCGTCCCCCATGTGCGGATGAACGCTCCCTCAGCAAACTCCGTGTGCGCAAGGTCGTCATGAGCCGACTTGTTGAACGTTGACTCCACCCTGCTGTCGGACATCGTCAGCCAGCACCCCTTCTTCTCCGACACGTTCTGCAACATCAGCAGCGCACCCAATTGGAGGTTGCTCCGCTCAATGGTGACGCGTGTGATGCCTGTGGCTGAGTCGATGAAGGTGGTTGCCGGGGTGGCTGTCTGTAGGTCCATAGCCGCTCCCAACGCTCCGTTGGCCTTGAAATCCGTGTCGCGGATGAGCAGGTTGAGTCCCATCGTGCATGTTCCCCATCGGATGGCGTAGATCTGACAGTGGTCGAACTCCACCGTGTGCTTCGGTTTCTGCGCCCAAAGGTTCGTCTCCGTACTGTTGTCGCCAGTGATATTGAAAGGAGCGGTGACATATCCGTCGGCTTGATAGATTTTTGTCCGTCGGCAGGCGAAATGCATACGTTGGTTGAGTCCGTGGAGTTCAAGGTAGAAGATGTGCGACTCCGGGTCGCCGTACTTGCGCAGACGGATGTCGGAGTCCTCCACCTCTAACAGGCATGTGCCGATGTTGTAGTGCAGGGGCAGGTAATCGTCCACGCTCTTCCACCTGCGGATGGCGCAACTGTCGCCGAAGAGACTGCTGCTCCTCCCCTGGTGGACGTACATCGCCGTCATGAAGTTGGTGGTATACACTCCGTCTAGCACGATGCCCGTCACCTGATGTATCTCAAAGCAGTTGATGCGTGAGCAGGCGAGGTCGCCACGCCGCACCGTCCCCGACAAGTTCTGCGAGTAAGGGATTCCTTTGAAAGCCTTGACGGTAGTCACACGGATGTCGCGAATCGTGTACGACGTGTCGGGGTCTACGGATGTCTGGATGGAGATGCCACGGCTTTTCACATGCTGTGAGGCGACATGTGTCTGGGCGTTGATGATGTCGTAACTGTAGGGGAAGAGGTAGAGCGTGGCGTTGTTTCCCTCAAGCACACCCTCCGGTTTGCCTGTCACGGCAAAGTAGGTGTCCACGTTGGTGGCATCCCTCACCTGCGACTTGAACTGGTAAACACCGTTCTTCTGTAGCGTCATGCGTCCGTTGAGCATCTCAAAGGCACGCTTGAAAGGAATGGTGGCATCATGCCCGGCATTGGTGTCGCCGAGCCGCACCTTACTTGCCGGGTAAGACAGCGTGCCGTCGTTCCCGCGCTCGAAGACATGCGCCTTTGTGGTGCGCGGGTATTTCACCCCCTCGCTCGTCATCGTCGGATCGTCAGAGAATCCCTCCTCGCTGCTCACGAACACAGCATCGGTGCGCACATGGGGTGTCGCGCTCTCGTCGTTCCATTCGTGCGAGTTGAGCCATTGCGTGTAGTAAGTGGTCACTCCGTTCACCGACAGTTCAAAGAGGAACCGCATGTTGGTGGTGTCGAGTTTCACCTGGAAGGGAATGTATTCGGGCATGATGCCAGCATCTGAGGCATAGGGATACACCTCCATGTTGAAATACACCTCAGGGTCGTGGGGATAGACCGTCTCGTAGTTTTCGGGCAGTCCGTCGACCACATGCCCGGCGATTTGCTGTGCGGTCACCGTACCTCCGTAGACTCTCAGCGGCCATGAGCCATAGTCCACCGCATCGGCTCTTGCTCCCCACCACTCAGGGCGTGCGAAGGGGATATCCCATGTGCCCTCGCAGGAGACTCCCTCGCCGAAGATCTGCTTGGTGGTATCGATGATGCGGGTGTTGTTGCCTGTGAGGGTCACACCGCTGCCGTCGATTTTCCCTCCGTCGATGAACAGGCTCACATCGGCAGGCATGGTGTAGTCGGCACTCAGCGTCAACGTGGAGAGGATGCGGTATTTGCCTCCGGCTTGGAACGTGCCGGAACCGATCACTGCATCGGCGGTGATGACATTCCAGTCTGAGAGGTCCTCGCCACCGGTCATCAGCGAATCGACATCCCTACGTAGTAGCGAAGTGGTGGTTTCAAGGGCGGTAGTAGTAGCCTCAAGGGCCGTGGCGGTGGTTTCAAGGGAGGTGGTGCGCACAGCGAGGCCTGCCGTGGAGGATTCCAGCGACTGTGCCTTTCCCTCAAGGACGGTCGTGCGAGGCTCCAGACTGTCCACACGCGCAGCAAGGGCCGCCAGTGCCTCTTGGTCGCCGCCACCCTCACCGCCGCCTGCAACCGTGAGGTGTACGATGCCGTCTTGATCGGGGTAGCACACCGCGCCGGAGTTGACGTCGATGCCCTTGACCATCATTGCGCGCAACTGATTGAGGAGCGGCACGATGCCGGTGGTCTTCTCCAAGGTCACCGCTCCGTCTTGCAACTGACAGGTACCCACCGAGTCGCAGGCGAACTTCTGGTTGGTCACCGCCCCGTCGGCAATTTTGTCGGTGTTCACCGCCCCGTCGGCAAGGTGTGCTGTCGCAACGGCTCCCTCGGCGATATTGGCACCATAGACGAAGACTCCGCCGAGGACGACACAGGCCGTCCACCGTCCTTGCCAGTGAGGCGAACCGGTGGGTGCGTCGTGCGTCCACATCAGTGCGGAGAAATATGTCACCTCCACCTCACCGAAATGGAGGTAACGGCCCGGGGTGGACGTGAGGTAGAACACATTGTGGTCGGCAGGCTCATGCGGCAGCATGTCGGGGGTGGCCATTCCGCAGAACACATACCCCTGCGAGGCGATATCGTCGACGACGGCCTTCGCCTGGTCGTAGGCATCGAGGTTGAACGTGTCGGCGAGGTTCACCGACTCGGCGGCCATCTGCCACTGTCCATCGGTGGCACACGACCAGAGTTGCAGGGTGGCGCTGCTGCCCACAAGGGCCCATTCGCCTCGCCGCGGTCTAGGCACCCCTTGCCGCAGGGCGTCGGCAGTGGCATAGAGTCCGCGGTCCATCCCTCTGAGATGGCAGCAGGTGAGGGTGCCCTCGATGGTGACATCGCCTTTGCAGACAGTGGAATGGCGGAGGAGGGTCTTTCCGCCCACCATCAGGTCGCCCATCAGTCTGAGGTCGCCGTCGAGGTGAAGAGATCGGAACGCATCATTGTCGTGAGGGGCAAGCCAGTTGGCGGAGGCCGCATCCCAGCAGAGCATACGGCCGGCCACGGACAGGCATTCGCCACTGTGGCCGCCCCTCGGGAAGTGGCGCCACACCTCAGCGAGCGAGGGATAGGCACCAAGATAATAGTTGGGTCGTCGGTTATGCATCTTTGAGTTTCTTTTATTGGTGATTGATTCAAATTTTAGGAGTTTGGGAGGGTAGTTTTTAGGAGTTTGAGAGAGTAGGTTTAAGGAGTTTGGGAGTTTGGGAGTTTAGGAGTTTAGGAGTGTAGGAGTGTAGGAGTGTAGACATTACCATTGCCTAAACTCCGAGCCCCAATACTCCGAAATAAGAGATTGTATCGTCTAAACTCCGAGACTCCTAAACTCCTAAACTCCTATATCAGAGATAACTCCAATACTCCGAAATAAGAGATACTATTGTCTAAACTCCCAAACTCCTAAACTCCTAAACCAGAGCTAACTCCTAAATTCCAAGATCGGAGTTGGTCGGCGATGCGCCGGATGACATCATCATAGAGGCGCTCGGGCAGTGAGAGATGCCCGTCGCGGATGCGGGGTACGGGCACATACTGGGCTGCCTCGACATACACTGGGGCATCGCCGCACGAGGAATAGAGTTCCACCACCCGCCCTGTGGGCCGCATGGTGACGGCAGCCACAGGACGGTCGGCATTGCCGCTCACGCCCGCGAAGGGACTCGACAACCGGGCATAGGCGGCATCAGCGTCGGTGATGATGGTGGCGGGCCGGTGCCAACCAGAGAGCCGGATGTAGAGCAGGCGCAGGCAGTCATCGGGCAAGGGCATCACGGCGATGCGCCGCCGGTGGTCGCCGCTCCACGACAGGGGTGCACGGAGTGGCACGCCGGGCGCTAGGAGGTCGGCGGGCGCCTCTTCGACGACTTTCCTCGCCGCCGTCTCTATCTGTGCGGCGATGAGCTGGTCGACGGTGAGGGTCACCAGATCGTGTGCCTCGAAGAGGGGATGCTCGTGCGCGTTGAGGCACAGCATCGTCCGTGTGTCGCGGATGAGTTGTCTGACAGAATAGAGCATGGTGGTGAAAGGGGTCAGTTGTCGGCAGTGCTGACGATGAGATAGATGGTTTCAGGGTGCTGGGCATGGTCGTCGGGCAGTTGCTCGACAATCTCAAGGCGGGTGGCGGGCAGCAGGCTATCCTCGATACGGGTCACTTGCTGCTCCAGTTGCCGTACCCTCCCCATGCCTCTCGAGAGAAACGGCGTGCGCCGCTCATGATGGTCTTTCCAGTCGGTCATTGTTGTTTAATATAAAAATGGCTCGAGTTTCGCATTTGCTCGACTTTTTGGGAAATTGGGAGATTAGGAGATAGGGGGATTGGACCTATGACTTGCAAGAGTAATGTCTACACTCCCAAACTCCCACACTCCTATACTCCCTTCAAATTGAAAAAAATGGGCCCGCAGCGTCAGAGGAGTCGCAGAATGATGCCCTTCTCTTTGGCTACGGCGAAAATCTGTTCGGAGGTGCGCAGTTTCGTGCGCGAGATGCCCAACCGCTCCACGACATAGTCCTTGGCCTCCGCCAGGGAGTGCACGTCGACGGTCGTCACCGAGGGAGCGGCCGCCGGGGGCGGTGGGGCTGCGCTCTGGCTGCGTGCGAGCAGGATCCTGGTGCCGAAGTATCGGTGATGCTCGATGGCGCTCTGGAGAGAGGGGTCGTCGGTGGCGAACGACGACCCTCCCATTGTCCGGGGGATGAATGCCACATGGCGGCACCGCTCCCCCACCCTCACGTTGATGCACATCTCACTGCGCGCAGTGTAGGTCTTCATCATGGTCAGTTCTGTTTGGCGAGTTGCAGACGGGCGTGGGCCTTGGCGTAGCGCAGGTAGAGGCAACTGATCTCCTGGATGACCACGGCATCGGTGTTGCGCACACCGGCCTTCTTGAGGTCGAGGATGTTGCGGCTCCAACTCAGATGGGTCTTCTTGGTGAGGAACTCAGGGTCGAGGGCGAAAGCGCAATCGGCCATGCCGTTGAGGTCGAAGAGTTCGTCGTGCATGGCGAGGATTTCGCCAAAATCGGTCTCCCACGACTTGAATTTCAAATTCCAGATCTCGACGGTGTCTTTGAGGCGGAACTTGTCGCTGTCGATCTTGGAGAGGGCTGCCAGGAAGTCGGAACCGCAGAGCAGCACCTTGCGCTTGTTGCCGATGCCCGTACCCACGAAGAGGTCCTTGGAGATGTCCACCAAGTCGTCGTCGCTGATGACGGTGGCCTGCTTCTCCGCGTTCCAGGTGCCCACCTCGATGTCTTTGCCAGCCTGCCACCAGATGCCTTTGGTGAACCACTGCGACATACCGTCCTTGACAGAGTGGTTGATGACATTCATGTCGCCGAAGAGGAAGGAGTTCTCCATCGCGAGACGCATGTCGTAGATGCTGTCCTCCTCAAGGTCGGAGAAGCCCCAGTCCACCTCCTTGGCGGCAATCTTGTCGAGTGTCGACTGCTCTATCTGCGCCATGAAATTCTGGCAATACTGCAGCTCTGAGGAGGGAAGGTTGTTGAAACGGCCCGTCTGCACGTCGAGCTCACCGCACGACTTGCCCATACGGATGAGGATGGCGTTGACAGGGAGAGTGGGCACACCGATGGGCTGGCCGTTGACATTCTCGCCGTTGACAGCGAAGACGATGGGCTGCCCTTCGGAGGTCTTGCCGCAGACACAGAGCACAAGGTCGGGGGTGTGGGGGTCGTTGGAGTCATACGCCACTCCTTTGTGGTCGGTGACGGCAGACACACCCACCACCCTGATGGTGTCGTCGAGGGTGAACATGTCGGGGTCGGCCACATGGATGACGGTAGAGACGTTGAGCGACTGCGAGACAGCCTCGGTGAGGGTTGTCTTGACGGGGCGCGTGCCCACACTGTAGTATTTCACCTCAAACGACTTGGCCTTCTGGGCGGTGGCATAGCGGGAGATCTGGTCGATAGGGGTGGCCATCGGACGGATGCGGGTGATGCGCTCGTCGATGTCTTTCTGATACATGTCGGGGTCGCCCTCCTGACGGCCGTAGGTCTCAGTGAGGATGCCCTCGGGACCGTCGGGGTTGAGTGAGGTGTCATCGGGCAGGGGTGTCCCTGCGGCCATGAGCACGGAGGCATCGGCACCGGCGGCCATCACAGCGCCCTGCATGATCAGCTGGGGCAGACGGCTGAGAATTTTTGTTGCTTTTCCCATAATTGTTTTTTAAAGATGAATAATAAGTGGTTAATAAGCTGTTGACGGTGCAAAAATAGGAAGGGAAAGCAGCGGACGGATGTCATTTTAAGATAAAAAAACTCCCGCCACTCTGACAAGGAGCAGCGGGAGCCTTAAGATTGCACGGAGGAATATCAACTCCTTCCGAGAAGTATGTTGACAATCTTCATGATGTCGGTGACATCGATGGAGCCATCCTCATTCACGTCGGCATTGACCTCACTGAACGTGCGGTTCTCACGACCGAGAAGGTAGTTGACCACGGTCATGACGTCGGTCACGTTGACTGAACCGTCGTCGTTGGCATCGCCTAACAGGACGTTGGAGCCTTTGATAAAGTCGATGACGAACGATGAGTCGTCAGCCAAGACATGCTGTCTGTCATCAGTGATGAAGTCGGCTTCTTCGATGACGCCTGTGCCACCTCTGAAGTTGTCGGCAGCAGTCACAGTGAGGATGATGAAATCACCCTCGCTACCGCTGATGGCATTCTCACTGGTATTGAATCCACAGATTTTGTAGATATTGTTGTCGGGTTGGCCTATTGTCAAGCTGCCATCGTATCTGTCAGTGGTCTTGGCATCGACAATGGTGATTCCACTCGGCATGGTGACGGTGAAACTGAAAGCGATGAGATTGGTAGTTGTGTTGGTCAACTTCACAGCCACTTCCATCGTTTCGCCTTGTGTGATGGTGAAATCATCGATACTGATGGTCTCGGCCTTCAAACCATTGGCAAACCCCATGAGCGCCATTACCAATAAAAGGATATTCTTTCTCATTTGTTGGATGCTTATTTGATGATTACTTTCTTGCCATTGACGATATAGATGCCCTTGCTGGGATTCTCCACGCGCATACCGCTGAGGTTGTAGACGGCGTCGTCGTGACGGGTCTCTCCGGTGAGAACCTCAGCGATGCCGGTAGCCTCTGTTGTCTGCACGTTGCTGAAATGCTGGACATAGCCATTGGCTGTCACGAAATGGATGTTGCTGGCCACAATGTCATCGGCGTCGGGATTGTCGGCAAGGATGTTGATGACGGAGCCCTCATCCTGGAGGAAGGCGGCATTGTTCAACGAGAAGGCAGCAAATCTGTAGGTGCGCTCGCCCACCTGGTTGTATACCAGCTGGTGACCGCTCTTGCGGGCGGAGAGCAGTGCCTGTTGCACGTCGGCTCCCTCGGGCAGGGTGAGGTCGAACTGGAAGGCGGTGTAGCGTGTGCGGCTGTTGAGGCAGAGCGAGATGACATTGTTGATGTCCTTGGTGAGTGTGACGCTCTCCTCGCCGATGATCGGGCGTTGGGGCATGCCATTGTAGTTGGGTGCCGCGACACCGTTGGCAATCTTGTTGACAAGGGCGACAGCGTCGGCCACAGTGACATTCATGTCTTCGTCGAAGTCGGCGAGATACTCGTCGAACGACACATGAGGCTTGCCCACCACGAACTTGACGATATCGACGACATCGAGCATGTCGGCAGCACCGTCGCCATTGACGTCGCAGTTGGGATACTCAATCCAGTCGTTGAAGGTCTTCCACACTGAGGCTGACCTGTAGGCCGACTTGCTGCCCAGGGGCACGTAGAGACGGACATCGCCGACGATAGTGTTGCGGAATACATCCGACACGACAGAGAGCGGTTTCTCCCATGCCACCTTGAAGGCCTCGAGCGACCTACATCCAGAGAAGGCGAAGGTGCCCACATAAGTGACGCTCGACGGGAGATTGACGAAGGTCAGCGACGAGCAGTTCTCGAAGGCGCCGTTGGGCAGAGTCTTGATGCCGGCAGGGATGGTCACCTTCGTCAGGAGCGAGGCGCCGCTGAAGGCATACTGGTTCATCGAGGTGACGGTGGCGGGTATCTCGTAATCACCGGCCTTGGCGGCGGGATAGGCCACGAGGGTGGTCTTGTCGGCAGTGAAGAGGACGCCGTCCTCTGCCACGAAACTCTTGTTGGTGCGGGCCACGCTGATGGCGGTGAGCGACGTACAGTTGGACAGTGCCTTGTTGGCGATGACGGTCACCGCACCGGGGATATTCATGCCCTTGAGGTTGCTGCAGCCGTTGAAAGCGCCATATTCGATGCTGGTGACGCTGTTGGGGAGAATAATCTCCTCCAGACTGGTGCAGTTCTGGAAGGCGTTGGTGCCGATGGCTGTCAGTCCGGTGAAGTACTTCAGTTCGGGGAAGTTCTTGATGTCGCTGGCGGCGAAGAACGAGCTGAGTGCCTCCACCTGCTTGGCCTCAGCCACGGTGAGCTGCTTGTCGCCGTTGAGGTCGAAGTTCTCGATACAGATGGCTTTCACCTCATCATCCACGAAGTCGATGGTGGCATCGTCGTCGAGATAGAGGGTGAAGAGACCGAAGTCTTTCCACACGTCGGCAGCCTTGTAGAGGTCTTCGAAGCCCTTGGGCACACAGAGAGTGGCATTGGCCACGTCGACACCCTCGAAGGTGTTGGCAGGCACTGCCAGCGGTGTGCGGTGAGCCACAGTGACGGAGTCGAGTTGTGCACAGCCCCTGAAGGCATTGGCACCGATGGTCGTCACAGAGGCGGGAATGGTGACCGAGGTGAGGTTGGCGGCCATGAGGAAGGCATCCTCGCAAATCTCGGTGACATCATTCTTGATGACATAGTCGTCTTCGAGCACCTTGGCGGCCGGGAACTGCATGAGGCGTGTGCCGCTCTTGTCGAAGAGCACTCCGTTGATGGAGGAATAGTTGGCATTGGCCGACTGCACATTGACGGAGGTGAGGCGCGGACAGCCCTTGAAGGCACCGGTGCCCACCTTGGTGATGTTGGCGGAGAGTGTCAGCGAAGTGAAGCCGTTGTTGTAGGCGAAGGCGCTGTCGCCAATCTCAGTGAGCAGCGGCAGGGTCTTCCAGCCACTGATAGAGGTGCCTTGGAAGGCGGAGTTGCCGATGCGCTTGATGCCCTCGGGCATCGTGATGGCAGTGAGTTTGGTATCCTTGAAAGCGTTGTCGCTGATATCCTCGAGAGCGGTGAAATACTGCAACTCGTGCAGAGTGGTGATCTGCTTGCCTGAGAACACCTCGCCGAGAGAGGTCACTGCGGCGGCCTCGTCGTAGCTCAGCTGGTTGTCGCCGTCGGTATCCCATGCCGAGACAGCAGCCTGGCGGGCGTTGGCATCGGCGAAGGTGATGAGGGTGGCGTCGTATTCGGCCATGTTGCCCTCATTGACGATGGTGAAGAAGTTCCAGCCCTGAGCGGCCTCATAGAGCGCCTTCGAACCCACGGGCACGAAGAGGATGCCGGGAATCTGTCCCTCGCTCAGCGGCTCGAAGTTGGAGAACGTGTTGGCGGGGATGACGGCAGGAGTGGCTTGCGACACCTGACATCTCAGAGCGGCGGGCATACCGTTGAAGGCCTTCTCTCCGATAGAGGTGATGCTTTGCGGGAGGGTGAGCGACTGCAAGTTGACGCAGTTGATGAACGCGCTGGCGCCGATGGTCTTGAGCGACTCGTTGAGAACGAGGGTGTTGAAGCCCTCGCAGTTCTCGAAGGCGTTCTCGCCGATGGTCTCTATCTCATGGAGATTGAGGGTCTTCAGAAGGCTGGCACCACTGAAGGCATAGGGGCGAATCTCCTTCACCTTACTCTTGGTGACGGTGAAGTCGGCCTTGTTCTTGCCGGCAGGATAGGCCACCACGGCTGTGGTGTCGCTGGTGAAGAGGATATTCTCGAGAGCCACAAAGGTCTCGTTTTTGGCATTGACGATGAAACGTGTCAGACCGGTACACATACCGAAGGCACCGTTGCCGATGCTGGCCACATTCTTGCCGAGACCTACAGACGTGATACCCTCGCATCCGTAGAAGGCCTTCGGACCGATGGTGGTGATGGCGGCCACGAGGGTGGGCATGGTAAGCACTGTACAACCTTCGAAAGCGCTGGCACCGATAGTCTTCACGCTGTCGGGGATGGCGATGGAGGTGAGGAAGGAGCAACCCTTGAAGGCGCCGTTGGGAATCTCCCTGAGGCCCTTGAACTCAGCCAGCTCCTTGAACTTCGTGATTTCCTCATTGCCGGCGAAGACGCCAGTGATGTCTGTCACAGCGGCAGCCTCCTCATAACTGAGACGGCCGTCACCGTTCTTATCCCACTTGCTCACGCACAACTTCTCTGTTTTCTCATCCTCAAAGAGCACGAACAGCTTGTAGGTGGCGATGGTACCGAATTCTTTCCATACGTCGGCATTCTGATAGTCGGTGTCGAGACCGTTGGGCACGTTGAGTTTCGCGTTGGCCACATCCACACCCTCAAAGGTGTTGGCAGGCACCTTCAGCGGCTCGTTCCACATCACCTTGACATTCTTCAGCGCGGCGCACTGGGCAAAAGCACGCTCGCCGATGTTAGTCACGGTGGCGTCGATAGTGATGCTGGTCAGTCTGGATGTACCGAGGAAGGCCTCAGGAGCAATGTTGACCACACCCTCGGGGATAATCACCGAAGCGGCATTCCGGTAGGCCGGATATTGGATGAGCGTGGTAAGGTCCTTGCTGAAGAGCACGCCGGAAGCACCACTGGAGTAGTTCAGGTTTTCCTCGTCGACAAGGATGCTGGTAAGCAGGGCGCACGACTTGAAGGCGCCGTTGCCGATAGAGGCAACGCTGGCCGGCACATTAATCTTCTTGAGATTGTTGCAGAAAGCGAAGGCATTCTCGCCGATAGCGGTGACACTCTCGGGAAGAATGATCTGGGTGAGGGTGCTTCCCTCGAAGGCACTGGGCTCTATCGTGGTGATAGAGGTGAAATAATGGAACTCGTCGAACGAGCCAATCTCCGCGCCCTTGAAGGAGTCGCCCAAAGATGTGACGGCAGCAGCCTCGTCGAAAGTGAGATAGCCGTCATCGTCGGTGTCGTAGAGCGAGAGACACAGGTCGCGGGTCTTCTGGTCGGCAAAGGTGATGATCTTGTCGGCATAGTCGGCGATGGTGCCTTCCTCGATGAAGCTGAACCAGTTCCAACCCGGGGCAGAGGCATAAGCCTCTCTCGTGCCGGCAGGCACAAACAGACGGCCGTTGATCTCACCGTCCTGAAGAGCCTCGAAATTGCTGAAAGTGCCGGCACTGATGGCCAGCGGTGTGCTCCATGGAACCTGCACACGGATGCCCTTGGCCACATTGGCGAAGGCCTGAGCGTCGATAGACGACACGCTCGCGGGGATAATCACGGTGTAGAGGTTGTTGCATCCGGCAAAAGCCTGCTGGCCAATCATCATGAGCGATTCGGGCAGCGTGACATGAGAGAGTGCGATGGCACCCTCAAAGGCATGCTCGGCGATAATCTCCACGTTGGAGAAGTTGACGGTGGTAAGTGTTTGAGCACCGGCGAAAGCATAGGGAAGGATCTCCTTCACCGTAGCGGGAATTTCCAGCGACTTGGGTGCCGCACCGCAGGCATAGGCCACAAACTGAGTCTTGGTGGCTTTGTCGATGATGTAAGTACGACGATAGGTTCCGTCGTTGTGCACATAAGTGTCGTTGGTGCTCGACACGTCGAGGTTCGTACACGACGTACAGTTGGCAAAAGCTCCCTCACCGATAGACGACACATTGCCGGGAATATTGACATAGGTGAGACTCTTGCAACCGTCGAAGGCGTGAGCACCGATGGTGGTCAATTTCTTGGAGAAAGTGAACCGCTGCAGCTTCTCACAACCTTTGAAGGCATTGTTGCCAATCACCTGCAGGTTGTCCTGGAAGGAAATGGTGGTGAGAGCGTTGCAACCCACAAACGCATCACGGCCGATAGACTGGAGGTTGCGGGGGAAACTGATGGCCTCAAGATTGCTGCAGCCCTTGAAACTGGACTGGGCGATGGTCTTGACCGAACTGAACGACCTGAACTCTGTGAAACTGGTGATGTCTTTGTTGCCCACGAAGGCGGCACCGATGTCGGTGACGCTCATCGCCTCACGATAGGTCAACTCGCCGTCGCCGTCGGTATCCCAGAGCGACACACAGATTTCCTTGACATACGGGTCGACAAAAGCGATGTTGATGTCGAGGTCATCTGAATAGGTCTTGACATACTTGAAGTTCTTCCACACGTCAGCAGCCTTGTAAGCGGTATCATAACCGGCAAGCACGTACAGGATAACACCACTGTCCTCATCGTCTTCAGAACCGGAGATGTCGACTCCTTCGAAGACCGACTCGTCAATAGGAAGAGGGGTGACCCACTGCACTTTCACTGACTTGAGGTTGACACAACCTTGGAAAGCAAACTCACCGATGGAGAGCACTGAGTTGGGGATGGTCACGTCGGTCATCGACAGACAGTCGGAGAATGCCTCGTCATTGATAGCAGTCACCCTGTAATAGAGTCCGTTGTTGAGCACGCGCCAAGGCAGCACGAGATTCACCGGACCGAGCATGTCTTCATCCACAATACCCACGCCGGGATTGTTTGGGCCAGTGAAATCTTTCGGCTCCCAGCCGACGACGGAGACGGTCTGCGACTGCTCATCGGTGACGATATATTTGATACCATCCACGGTGAAACCTGCAGCGCTGGCCATCGTCGCCATACAGACTGTCACAAGAGCAAGCAATTGTCTTAGATGTCTCATAAGTAACGATTACCTTATTTATATTATATACTATTGGATTCTTTAAAAAATCCCTCCCCTGACCTCATTGCAGAATGGCCGAAGGAGGGATTTAATATTTTTGTCAAAACAGGCTTACTTCACAACGACTTTCTTACCGTTGACGATGTAGATTCCCTTCTGTGAAGCGTTGTTCACTTTCACACCCGACAGTGTGTAGGTGTCAGTGGCTTCGGCAGCGCTCTCAATCTCGTTGATGCCAGTGGTCTCTTCGAAGAGGAAGGCATTGACAGAGCTGTTGTTGCTGATGTAGTAGGCTTTGTACTGAGGAATCTCAAGATCCTTCTTGCAGCGGTAGAAGCCCACTTCCTTGCCCACGTTGGACAGAGCAAAGATATTATCGGCGTTCACTTTGAAAGGACCATCGACAGTACCCTCGAGCTCATTCTTCGACACGTCATCGAGATCAGTATCCTTGGTGGTGGTGAGGTTGTATTTGCCAGGAGCACCCATGATGATGACCGGAGTAGCGGCGGGCACCTTCTTCACAGCCACACCCTGCATAAAGTTACCAGACGACTTGCTGGCTGTCACGCCATAGCCGGCAACAAAACTGTTGTCGCTGAAGTCGAGAGCCACAGGCCAGCAGAGGGTGCCGTAGCCACTCTCGCCAATCTCATATTCGATGCTGTAGTCAATAGTGGCAGCCTTCGTGATGTCGTCCACTTTTTCGTTGACGGTAGCAGCGGTAGTCATGATCACTTCGTTAAGAGCAACATAGCTCTTGCCGGTGTAACCCTTGTCGGTAGCCTTCAATTGGATTTTGAGCACACTCTCATCAGTCACCTCCTTGGGGAAGGTATAGGCTTGCTGTGTGTAGAAAATGATGTGCAACTCGTTAGTGGTGGCAATCCTCTCCACGACATCACCCTTCTTAACCTCTTCACCAATACGGTAGAAACTGTTGGCACGCTGAGCATTGAATCTCTGCTGGAGCTTACCAATGTGGGGAAGGGTCACTTCGTAGTACAATGGATCATCACCAAAATCATCTACATCCTCTTGGTTGAGGCACACAGGCTCGATGCCATCTGGCATAGAGATGACAATCTGAAATGCGCTGTAGGCATCAACGTCGGAGTGCAAAATCATCTCCACGTCCTGGACATCACCCGGTTTGAGGGAAATCTCGGCAGGCTCCAAAGTGAAGACCTGAGCAGACGAACTGCCAGCCACCAGTGCCATGGCAATTCCAAGTAAAAATTTCTTCATAGTGAATGACTTTTAATGAATTATTATTATTGTTGTTTATTTTATTCTTGTTCTCTCATTTTATTCGATGTCCAGTCGCTATTTTCCAAGAAGGATATTGACGACTGTCATCACATCTGTGACATCCACACTCCCGTTGCCATCGACATCCATCATGCTGGAATAGAGCCCAGAGGGAGTGAGAATATAGTTGACAATCAACATCAGATCAGTCACTTCTACACTCTGACTGCTGTTCACATCACCTTTGATGTAGGGCACCACGTCCACCTTGAAGGAGTCGGCGATGAGGTTGCCCTTCACCGACTTGCTGGTGACCAGGAACATGTTCGACAAATTCACCGTCCCACCTTGGAACGTCTCGTCGGCCGTCAGCGAGAGCTTCACAAACACGTCATCGGCACGCGAGAGAGGAGTGAGCGTATTGGAGGCCGACACCAGGCGGAAGACATTGCTGCCTACCTCGCCTACATAGAGGGCCTGATCGTCGTCGGTGATGCGGTCGGTGAGCAAACAGTTCTCGGCATTGAGTCTCAAGCCTTTCGGCAGACTCACCTCAATCTGAAATGCCACATAGTCTGACGTCAAGTTGCCCAAATAGATATAGCACTCACGTGTCTGCCCGGCGGCAATCGCCAAATCATTGGTATTGATTAACTTGGCCTCTGCGCCTACTGCGAAGCACATCACCATCGCTACCGTCATGACCACCTTTTTCAAGAGCATGAGTGTTTGTCTATATTTCACTGCAATCAATTACTTTGTCAACTTTTATTTGTGATTCGTTCTATGGGCATAGCGTCCAAACCTCTGTGTGTGACATTTCCGCAGGGGTGCTTTCGCCTAATGCCTATTTATCAATGTGCAAAATTAGGAAAATATTTTTAAATCCACCACTTTTCTCCAAAAACTTTTTCCTTCAACTCGCATTTTTCTTGCTTTATGACAAAATCAGATAGAAAAATTTAGTTTCTTTTGATATTATTTAAAATAATTAACTATTCAAAAATACCATATAAACACACCTTCACCGAGAGGGGGACGCCCGGCGAAACGGAAAACGACAAACTGGATGATTGGCTCTTGAGCTCACTCACTCCCGAAGGGGAAGAGGCCGTAGAGCTGGGAATCGATGCTGTCTGTGACACGCTTGAAATCACTCGGGTTGCTCTCAAACTTACAGGTGTCGCCGTCGACCACGATGAGGTTGCCCTTGTAGTTGGATATCCACTCCTCATACCTGTCGTTGAGGCCCTGCAGGTAGTCGATGCGGATAGACTTCTCAAACTCCCTCCCGCGCTTCGAAATCTGCGCCACCAGGTTGGGAATGGTCGAGCGGATATAAATCATCAGGTCGGGAAGGCCCACAAGCGAGATCATCAGGTCGAAGAGGTCGCTGTAGTTGGCGAAGTCGCGGTCGCTCATCATCCCCATGTCGTGAAGGTTGGGGGCGAAGATGCGGGCATCCTCAAAGATGGTGCGGTCCTGGATGATATATCCGTCATACTTCGAGATTTCCACCACCTCCTTGAAGCGCTTGTTGAGAAAATAAATCTGCAGGTTGAACGACCACCTCGGCATGTCGGCATAGAAATCGTCGAGATAAGGGTTGTTGTCTACGGGTTCGTAACGGGGCTCCCAGCCATATCTCTTGGCGAGCATCCTCGTGAGTGTGGTCTTGCCACTTCCGATGTTTCCGGCTACAGCTATATGCATGGCGTCTGTGTGTTTAGGTTTCAGGGAAAAGACCGAACAGATGGTTGTCTATCCGTTGGATAATCTGGGCCAGGTCCGACTTCCTGTGGAGGAAGTCGAGATTGTCGACGTCCACAGTGAGCACCTTGCCCTTGTAGTGATGGTAGATGAACTCGTCGTAGAGGCTGTTGAGGTTCTTGAGATACTCCAACTGCATCTGCTGCTCATAGTCGCGCCCCCGCCGCTGGATGTTCTCCACCAGATGGGGGATGGAGGCACGCAGGTAGATCATCAGCTCAGGCACCTTCACCACCGTCATCATCGACTCGAAAAGTTCCATGTAGCAGGCGAAGTCGCGGTCGTCGAGGTTGCCCATGGCATGGTTGTTGACAGCAAAGACATACACCCCCTCGAAGATGCTGCGGTCCTGGATGACCGTCTTCTCCGACTGGGCGATGTCGAGCAGGTCCTTGAACCTCTGCTTGAGGAAATAGACCTCAAGGGCGAACGACCAACGGGGAATGTCCCTGTAGTAGTCGTCGAGATAGGGATTATAGTCGACGGCCTCAAACTGGGGTATCCATCCGTAGTGCCGCGCGAGGAGCGTGGTGAGCGTGGTTTTCCCGCTACCGATGTTTCCGGCGATAACGATGTGCACGATTGTCAGTGTTAGTTCGCCACAAAAGTAATGAAAAATCCCCGCACGAGCAAATTTTCCGCGCGATTTATGTGCCTTCAAGCAAAGATTGACCATTCTTCCACCGCTCGCACGCCCTCCACCCCAAAGCAAGAGCCTCCCTCCTCATGAGGCATCATGCCGCGGCCTCCTTTTATATTTTATATAGCCCCGCCGGCTTATAACAAGAGCCATCTAAAAAAGGCCTTTCCAAGTCTTCTTCTTTGCCTTTTGGGAGTGTCCGGTACGCTGCGGCATTGCCGCAGCCCCCATCCAGCCCATCCCCTATATAAGAAAAAAGAGGCAGCCAACGATTGGAGATATCACTTTTTAGCATTACTTTTGCAGCGTCTCTCCGAAGAAGCCCCCAAAACGGCCCTCCGAAGAGCCCCAAAAAACATACACACCCAATGAAAAAGCAGACATTCCCAGTGACAGGTATGGCATGCGCATCGTGCGCGGCCAATGTGGAGCGGCGGTTGAAATCGCTGCAAGGCGTAGGCTCGGCCTCCGTCTCACTGCCTTCACGCACCGCCCTGGTGGAATGGGACGAGCAAGCCATCACCCCCGAGGAGATGAAGCACGCCCTCAACGACATCGGCTTCGACCTCGTGGTGGAGCAACAGCAGAGCGTGGTGGAGATAGAACGCAGGGCATACAAGAGGCTGCTGTGCAAGACACTGGTGTCGTGGGCCATCGCGCTCCTCGTGATGGCCATCTCCATGGGATGGATAAATATCGGCAACCGCGACATCGCCAACCAGACGGCACTGCTTCTCGCCGTGGCCAACCTCGTCTGGTGCGGGTGGGAGTTCTATGCCCGCGCCGGGCGCCAACTCGTCCACCGCACCGCCAGCATGGACACCTTAGTGGCCATGAGCACCGGCATCGCCCTGGCTTTCAGCATCTTCAACACATTCTGGGGCGACCGTGTCTGGACCGCCCGTGGCATCACATGGCACACCTACTACGACGCCTCGGTGATGATCATCACCTTCGTTCTCACCGGACGGCTGATAGAAGAGCTTGCCAGGAAGAGTACCGCCAGCGCCATCAGACAACTCATGGGCATGACGCCAAAGACGGCACGCCTCTACAAGGGAGAGACGAAAGACGACGACGGCAACGCGCACCCCATCGTCGAGGAGGTGCCCATCGCCACCATCACCCCGGGCGACGTGGTCGAGGTGAAAGCCGGCGAGCGCATCCCCGTCGACGGACGCACCACATGGGCCGACAGTTTCATGACTGCCGACGGCGCCTATGTCGACGAGTCGATGATCAGCGGCGAACCGTCGCCAGTGCTCAAAGAGAGAGGCAGCAGCGTGCTCGCAGGCACCATCGTCAGTCAGGGACGGCTCCGCCTCAGGGCGCAGAAGACGGGCGACGCCACCGCCCTGGCGCAGATCATACAGATGGTGGAGCAGGCACAAGGGAGCAAGGCTCCCGTGCAGCGGACCGTCGACCGCATCGCCCTCGTCTTCGTGCCCACCGTGGCGGCCATCGCCGTGGCCACCTTCCTCATCTGGTGGGCGGCAGGAGGCACCGCCGCCCTCCCCCACGCCATCATCTCTGCCGTCGCCGTCATGGTGGTGGCATGCCCCTGCGCCCTCGGTCTCGCCACCCCCACCTCACTGATGGTGGGCATCGGCAAGGCCGCCCAGCGCAATATCCTCATCAAGGACGCCACGGCGCTGGAGCGCATCCGCCGCGTCGATGCCATGGTCATCGACAAGACCGGCACACTCACCATCCCCAATCCCGACATCGACTTCACCAAGACCGACTCCATGACGGCCGAGGAGCGCGAGACTCTCAAGCCACATGCCCGAGAGGCCATCAGCCGGCTCCACGACATGGGTGTGGAGGTCTATATGATGAGCGGCGACAGAGAGGAGGCGGCGGCACACTGGGCACAGCTGGCGGGCATCACTCATTACCAGAGCAGGGTGAAGCCCGACGACAAGCAGCAACTGGTGACAAGACTGCAGCAAGAAGGGCACTGCGTGGCCATGGTGGGCGACGGTATCAACGACACGCAGGCACTGGCCTTGGCCGACGTGAGCATCGCCATGGGCAAAGGCACCGACGTGGCCATCGACGTGGCACAGATGACGCTCATGAGCGATGACCTCAGACGCATCCCCGAAGCCCTCAACCTCAGCCAGCGCACCGTGGGCATGATCCACCAGAACCTCTTTTGGGCCTTCATCTACAACCTGGTGTGCATCCCCTTGGCGGCAGGAGTCCCCCACCTCTTCGGCCTCGACTTCCAACTCACGCCCTCGTGGGCCAGCGCGCTCATGGCATGCTCAAGCATCAGCGTGGTGCTCAACAGCCTGAGACTCAAATTCGCGGTCGACAAGGACCCAAAAGGCTAAAGACCTTAAGGACCTTAAAGACCCTAAGGACCTTAAAGACCTTAAAGACCTTAAAGCCTTCCCACCATTGCCCGGCAGCTCCATTCGATAAAGTTGAACAATTTTTCCGCCAAAAGCGGTGATTATCATTTTTTATTACTACCTTTGCTTACGCATTGTGAAGTCACGAAAAATGGAAAGATCAAACAAAGAAGAACAGATACTTGTGAGCATCACTGGACTCGACCGTCCGGGACTCACCGCCTCGGTGATGGGCATCCTCGCACGCTATGAGGCACAAATCCTCGACATCGGACAGGCCGACATCCACAGTACGCTATCACTGGGCATCCTCATCCGCATCGATGAGGCCCATTCGGGGCAAGTCCTCAAGGAACTGCTCTTCAAAGCCACCGAACTGGGCGTGAACATCGGATTCTCGCCCATCACCGACGACGAATACGAGGAATGGGTAGGCCGACAGGGAAAAAACAGGTACATCCTCACCCTCATCGGACGTCGGCTCACCGCCGCACAACTCGAGGCGGCCGCCAAGGTGATGGCCGACCAGGGCGTCAACATCGACTCCATCCGGCGAATGACAGGACGGCAGAGCATCCGCCGGCCGCAGCAGAACAGCCGCGCCTGCATAGAATTCTCGCTCAGAGGAACACCCGACAGGCGGAAGACGCAGGCCCAACTGATGAAACTCTCGGCAGAGATGGGATTCGACTTCTCCCTCCAGCTCGACGATATGTACAGGCGCATGAGAAGACTCATTTGCTTCGATATGGACTCCACCCTCATCCAGACGGAGTGCATCGATGAGCTCGCCATAAGAGCCGGCGTGGGAGATCAGGTGAAAGCCATCACCGAGAGTGCCATGAGGGGCGAAATCGACTTCAAGGAGAGCTTCACACGGCGCGTGGCGCTGCTCAAAGGACTCGACGTGAGCGTCATGAAAGAGATTGCCGAGAACCTGCCCATCACTGAGGGCGTCGACCGACTCATGGCCGTACTCAAACGCTGCGGATACAAAATCGCCATCCTCAGCGGTGGATTCACCTATTTCGGTGAATACCTGCAGCACCGCTACGGCATTGACTATATGTATGCCAACGAACTCGAGGTGGACGACCAGGGAAAACTCACGGGAAGATACCTGGGAGAGGTGGTGGACGGACACCGCAAGGCCGAACTGCTCAAACTCATCGCACAGGTGGAGAAGGTGAACCTCGCCCAGACCATCGCCGTGGGCGACGGCGCCAACGACCTGCCCATGCTCTCCGAAGCGGGACTGGGCATCGCCTTCCACGCCAAACCGCGCGTGGTGGCCAACGCCAAGCAGTCGATCAACACCATCGGACTCGACGGCGTGCTCTACTTCCTCGGATTCAAAGACTCGTACCTCGGCGAAGAGGGACGTGTAGGCTGACAAAGACAGAGAAGCGAGGCGATACCAGCATCCATCTTTTGACCAAGAAACAAAAACATACCTGCCATGGCCACCTATATCAGAAAAACCATCAAACTGCTGCCCTGGGTCAAACTCAATATCAACAAGACGGGATGGAGTGTCTCCATAGGACCGAGAGGGGCTAAACTCAACATCAGCAAGAAAGGAGTATACTTCAACTCAAGCATACCGGGCACAGGACTCTATAACAAGACCAAAGTGGGCGCAAGCCTGCTCTGGGGACTGGGAACAGCGGTGCTCGTGGCCGCCGTAGGCTATGCCCTCGGCATCGCCCTGCAGAATTTCCGGCTCTTCGTGGTGATGCTCATTCTCGCCATTCCTGCCGGCATCGCCGCCTTCCTCATCTCGCGTATCAAGACCAAGACGGTGACTGAGGTGGAAGAAGAAGAGGAGGAGGAGCCCGAACCGCCCGCAGCAAGGAGAAGCTCCACGACACGGCGCAAGACCGCCGCCACAAAGAAGACCACACGCAGCGGACGCTCCACACCCACACGCGCCGACAACGCCTCGGCAAAGGCATATATCGGCGCCGTGGAGCAACTGGTGGAGAAAATGGCTGAGGCTGAGACGGTGGAGGACCTCGACAAAGCACACGAGGAAATCCTCGACATCATGTACACCAATATCAAGCCCCTCGGCGTGCAGGTGATGGGCATGGAGTTCAAGGAAGCTCTCGCAGCCATCGAACAAGAGTATGCCGAAGGGTTGAAGCAGTTGAAAGGCAACTGACCGCCGACACCCACAGCAGGCCACACGCGAAGCACCAAAGGTGAAGTCCCACGGCCACACATCCCGACCACCAACCTACACACGACCATAACAGCAATGCCGACAGGAAACGCCGGCGGCAGGGCACATGGGGCATGAGCATGCCCAAGAGCACATGGAGCACGCCCGACAACCCAACCGCGGAGACACCTGCTCCCCCACCCCATAAGGCCACGGCGGCAGGACAGCTGCACGCCACGGCATAGGCTGCCAGCAGATGGCGAAGACGCACAGGCCAGAAAAACACCAACTGCCACAACACATACACATTCACCAAGGCATGGAGCACACCGCCATGCACAAACGGATGCGCCAGACGCGCCCATAGCGGGGCATCGGCACGGATGCCCATGCCCCACAACGGGAGCGACCACACACACGCCGCCACCGCAAGGCACATCACCGCGACACCTGCGACAAGCGCCGCAACCTTCGCTCCTGCTCTCTCCTGCATCTCCTACGCTCCTTACAGACAATGACATGGGCACTGCTCACCGACAGGTAGAAGCGCGGCGCCTCATTGTTGACCACATGATACACACGACGGCTCAACGACCACTCTGGGTGCTCGACGGCTAACGCACGGCAGCGGCGGGAAATCTCCTCAAACATCTCCCTCTTGAGAGGATGCCCTCCGGCGGGCAGTCCACGGCGCTCCATCGACGACACCACGCGCACGGCACGCTCCTCGCTCACCCAGAAACGTCGCGCAGGGCGGTTGACGGCACGCTCAAGCACCTTCTCTATCTTCTCTCCGGGCATGGCACCCAACTCTCCATTAAATACTTCCAGCAAATTGCGGCCGCGTTCGTCGCCATATTCAAACGACGTGCGCCGCGATACTCTCTTCGGCCGCCTCACAGCGCTCATCGGCTGCCTCACAGCGCTCATCGCACACCTCTCCGATCTCATCGACTGCCGCATTAATCCTTTCGACTGCCGCACAGGGCTCATCGACCGCTGCATCAATCCCTGCGACTGCAGCACAGATTCATCCTTTTTTTGCATTGTTTTCTCCATTGTTTTCTCTTTTGATGATTAAGACAATTGCAAAGATAAGGTCTCGCACCTCCCTTCGCGCCTCAACAAATAAAGAAAGAAGAAAAAAGTTCCCTTAACATCACCACAAATCCCTGAAAAACAACCCATTATAAATCATCACCCATCTTCGCTGAAAAGCACAGCCCACCTCCTTCATCCACCCCCAAAAAGACGTTGATGACGAAGTTGACGAACATCACCACATAATCATTTCAAAATGCCATCCCACACACCTCCGCCGCCCCTACCTTTGCGCCGAATCATCAAATTTTCAGACTATGCAAGAAAAAGAAACCACCCCCACACCGCAGCCGCAAGAGCAGCCACTGCCACAAGAGCAGCCGCAGCCACAGGAGCAAGAGCAACCGCAACCACAGGAGCAAGAGCAGCCACAAGAGCAGCCGCAAGAGCAGCCCCAGCCACAAGGGCAGCAGCAAGAGCAGGCCCCGGCCACCACCCAGCAGCCACAAGAGCAAGCCCCCGCCCCCGAATCACCAGATTACCCAGAATCCCCATCACCCCCATCCCTCCCCCCGCAAATCCAGCTCGGCACCTCTTCGCTCAGCGATGATGATCGCGAAGGCCTCAACACCATGCTCCACGAGCTCGCCACCGCCATCGGCGAAGGGAAGATGAGCGACGCCGCCGTGGAGAGGCTCCTCCACGCTCTCCACTACGAGCGCGACATCGAGGCCGCCGCCCGGCAAGGGGAGGTGAAAGGGCGCAATATCCGCATCAGCAAATTCCTCGAGCAACTCGTGGCAGCCACCAAAACCCATAGCATTCAACCGAGCAAACCCGTTCCCATGAGACGCATCGACTACGAGAAAATCGGCGGTCTCTCTGCTGCCGACAGGCTCAATATTTGGGAAAGAGGGAAGGAACGGCGCGTAAAACATTAATGGTAACTACTCAGTCATCATCGCGTCCTTAACTATCATCTGTCGAAATGAAAGTCATTGCCGTTAATAAACCCTAATGAGTATTGGGC